>JBFNEZ010000271.1:0-3954 GCA_040797825.1 Thermotaleaceae bacterium
CATCAATGATCATCCAGAGGTAAGAAAATGGTATAAAGATTTTTATCTTCTAGAGGCCAAAGTCCACTACAGTGTATTCAGACAAGCCGATGCTAGAGGGTCCTATAAAGAACTTATCATTACGAATTATGAAATTTAAAAAATGTATTTGAATATACTTACTAAGTCCCCCACCCCTAATCATAGAAAAGTACTGAAGATTTTTTCAGTACCTTTCTTTATATTTATATACTATCGAGAGGAGATACGAAGATGAAGAAAAAGACCAATAGCCTTGAATTACAAGACATAGCAGAATTTTTAAACCTATCCAGGCGATTTATGCGGGAGCTGGATCTGCTTCGGGCCACCAATATTCCACCCCAATATATTAAGCTGACCAGGGAAGCTGCAGTGAAGGTGGGGGAGAAGGCCTTCTTATATGTATCAGGAGAGAACCATGGCCTGCACTAGGGACTGCAAAGAGTGCTTCTTATATAAAGACTGTGGGGGCTGCTCCCTTTGTGAGAGGAGTCTATGTCAGGAAAAGTGCCATAATTGCTTTAGTCTATGCTTTCATAGACCAAAGGCTGCCGCCTATATAAAATCCTTGGGCGGGATAGAAATCAACGCAGCAAAAAATGGAGAGATAACTCTGCCTAAACACATTCCCATCCTGCCCGATCGGTTAAGGGCACAGCCAGCTTTATCCGAGATGCCCTTAGTAGGTGTCCATGGCGGCAACATGTTCGCAAGGAATGGAGAGAAGATTAATAAATCCTATTTAGAAAAGGGGTTTGCAGGGGCACTAAACCTACATGAGAATACCAGGGGAGTATTAGAATTCTATGTAAAGGATCGGACCTTGGAGGGTCTTTGGGACAAACGTAAAGAAATCTATCCAAAGCTTAGAGAAATGAATTTTACAGCAGTAATTGCACCAAACTTTTCTGTCTACGAAGATACACCCAGACTGGATCATCTATACAACATGAAGCGTTCTGTAACCACATATAACGAGATGATGGAGGCTGGGATTTGTGCAGTCCCTGACATATCCTGGTATGGCTTTGAGGATTTAAGGAGATGGGCTGAGGCCATAAACAGAGAAAATATTAAAACAATTTCAGTTTCATTTCAGGTTGTTGATGTAAGATTAAAGGCATCGGGAGTATGGAAATCCTATCTTTTGGGTTTTCGCTATCTGTGTCAAAACATTCCTTCCGATGTACAAATCATTATAGCTGGCCTGGTATCAAAGGAGAAGGTAGGAAGTCTTTACAAAGCCTGCGGCAGCAGAAAACTCCACATCCTCAATCAATCGGCCTACGTACAGAGCCGTAGAGGCATTTTATCAGAGACGAGAAAGGCAAATCCACAAATGGATTTTGATACTTTATTTAGAGAGAACATTTCCTACTTCAACAGAATCTATAGAGAGGAGGAAGAATATGCCCAAATCCAGAGCCAGAAATACTATTGCTAGTGCAGCTGGTGGAGAAAATGGCGGGACAGAATTAAATCATGCCCAGGAGATGGCCCAAAGACTAGAAAATCGAATTCATGAGATCGGAACCCTTCATATTCCCATAAGATCAAGCTCCAGAGCCCGTGAAGAAATGATGGAAATTACCTTCGATAGACAAAACCCTGGGAGGGCAGCTGCAGCATCAGGAAGCGGCAGAATCTATCAGGTAGATTATGAAAATCACAGATGCACCTGCATGGACCATCGAATTCGTGGAAGACGGTGCCGTCATATTGAAGGGGTACATCAGGCCTTGGGGCAAATAAACAGGGGGCTTGAGATTATTGGTCCTTCTCCTGGTATGGCCAGCAGTGAGCTGCCTCCCCGGGCAGATGAAGTTTTGCATCGGATAGATACTCAGGAAGAAGAAGAGAGAAGAACCCTAGATACAGGAGAGATAGATGATGAATTTTTATATAGCGATCATGAAGAAGAATTCATAGAGGCCATGCAGCGGGCAGTTGAAGAAGAACTAGTCTATGAATACGAAAATGTTCTAAATGGCAGTGAAAATACCTTTGGAATTGAACTTGAATTTGTAGATGGAGATGCCGATGCTATTGCTCGAGAATTATATCACTTGGGTATTTGCAGTCATGATAGAAGGCTGGGGTATCACTCCCAAGGAGTCCCTGGTAAATGGAAGTTAGAAAAAGATGGTTCCGTGAGTGATGGTCCAAGGGGAGGGGAATTAGTATCTCCTGTATTGACAGATACACCAGAGACCTGGAGGACAATAGAGAAGATATGTGAAGTGGCCAAACGTCATGGAGCTGCCATTAATCACAAATGTGGCGGCCATGTACATATTGGGATAGCACCCCTAAACACAGCAAGACAGCGCTGGAAGAGATTCTTTCGAGCAATCGGCGGGTTTGAGGATATACTCTACCGCCTGGCTGGAGGGAGTCTGGGAAGAATCCGAAGCAACTATTCCCACTACGCCACACCCTTTCAAGACAATGCCAGACGAACAGTACAAAGCAGATTCAGACTTGAGGAAAGAGGAGACATTGATCAGCTGGCCAGACGGGCATCTAATCAAAACAGATACCATGGTATAAACCTAACCAATATCTATGAAAGTGATAAACCCAATACAGTGGAGTTTCGCTACTTCAACGGCTCCTTAGATCCGGCACAAATCCAGGCCAATGTAAAAGTGGCCAATGGAGTAATCACTGCAGCACAAAAGGTAAGGACCCGGGGAAATATTACTGAGATCACGAAAAAACGGGGTCAGATGCTGACAGAGCAGCCCATGGGAGAAAACAGCAGAAGAGATCATAGTGCAGTCAAAAAGTTTGTAGATATATTCTTTTCACGAAAAAAAGATAAGGATATGATCCTAGGTGTATATGCAAGAAATACCTGGGCATAGAAGGGAGAAATGAAGTGTGAGAAGTATTTTAGACCAAAGAAAAACCATATGGAATCCAGATGAGCCAGATAAAAGAAATGCTGTGGACATGCCCTTGGTGATCGCTCTCGATAATGGCTTTATTGGAGGAGCAACCTCCATTCGAGGAATCATGAGCTTTATAGCAGGAAGGGAATACCTAGATGCTGAAGATGCACAGATAGAGTGGTATCATCGGCTCTATATTGCAAGAAAAGAATGTATGAAGGCTTTAAGCAGGGATATACATGCAGAAGTTTATGACTGTAGAAAAGGGGTTCTATCCAATAACTATGCAGCAGATCCCCTGGATTTTGACTATGAAATTCTTCCTGATGAGGCTGATTCCATAAAGGTCAGAATAGAAAATGACAGATTGCTCTTATTGTCTTTATTAAAGGTAGGGGCGTTTATATTGCTAGAAAGGGAAGACAGCTATCAGTTAAGGCCTCACCCAAAATGGGATGCCATTCGAAAGGACCCTAGGCTGCAGAGCTGTAAAAGCTGTCTGCATCCTGAAAACGGTGGGAAGGTTTGCCCGGTATATAACGAGGATATATGGCCTGAAAATGGAAAGTGGTGTGGTTCCTATACCTTTTTAGAGAACCAAAATAATATGGCTGATAAAAAGGAATATATAGAAATTGCGAAAGCTTATGACATCGATGAGCTAATTGAAGCAGTTGGCCAGGAGTGGAACTTAAAATAACATACTGATTTGTTGAATTATATAAAGTGCTTCACAGTTAAATTTAAAGGTGAAGTGCTTTTTTAATGAAAAAATTTACAAAAAGTTATTTGCAATACTCAATATATTGAGCATAATATAATCAAGGAGGTAGTGATATGAAAGATTACGACGACCTACTAGACCTAGCAATTGCCCAAATAAATCTAACAACCGCAGTAATAGCCCTAAAAGCAGTCAGAGAAACCAAAAAGAACCCGCCCACCAAGACAGGTTCTAAAAGAAAGACCAAGAAGTGACATACGGGGGAGAACCACCTCCCCTGTACAAACCTTCTTACTATAGAGTATATCACAATTC
>JBFNEZ010000272.1:0-3941 GCA_040797825.1 Thermotaleaceae bacterium
ATAAATAATAATTTTAAACCCCCTATAAGTTGGGGGCTTAAAAGAAACTAACAACTAGCTCAATACTTTGATTCAGTTGTTTTTGACGAATTACTCTGCATTCCATTCCTCTACTCTCATTTTTCGGTGCTGCAGTTTTTTGGATTTCCACTGTCAAGCCTATCTTATCTATAATCTTAATGGCTTCTTCAAAAGAAAGTCCAACTACATCAGGTATAGGTAACAAATCACTATACCTCCGTGACTTCTTTTTCTTTTTTCCCTATTAATTCGTCAATGATTTCGACATATTTATTGGTGGACTTTTGTACTTCATCCTCTGCCTTTTTTAAGTCATCCTCTGTTAAATCACCAGATTTTTGCATTTTCTTGAGCTTATCATTTGCCTCTCTTCGTTCATTTCTGATAGCTACCTTTGCTTCTTCACCGGTCTTCTTTACAATTTTTAACAAATCTTTTCTTCTTTCTTCCGTAAGCTGAGGTATTCCTAAACGAATTGTTTTTCCATCATTTGATGGATTTATTCCCAAATCTGATTGTGTGATGGCTTTTTCAATAGGTTGAATAGCCGATTTATCATAGGGTTGAATCACTAACAGACGTGGTTCAGGAGCAGATATTGATGCTATTTGTTTCAACGGTGTCGGTGTTCCATAGTATTCTACTACAATTCTGTCCAACAAAGCTGGGTTTGCTCTACCCGCACGAATACTATGCAAATCTTCTTTCAACACACTAATCGTTTTTTGCATTTTTTCTTCTAAGTCTCTATGTACCTGTGTACTCATAAATTATTCCTCCCTTACAATTGTTCCAATTTTTTCTCCACTGATTACCCGGTATATGTTCTGTGGTTCATCTAAGCCAAAGACGATGATGGGTATTCTATTGTCCATACAGAGGGATGTAGCAGTTGAGTCCATTACACCCAGGCCTTTATTTAGTACATCTATGTAATTTAGTTCACTATATTTTTTAGCGTCAGGATTAAGGCGAGGATCTGAATCGTATACCCCATCAACTTTTTTTGCTAAGAGAATTACCTCAGCTTCGATTTCAGCCGCCCTAAGAGCAGCTGTGGTATCCGTGGAAAAATACGGATTTCCCGTACCTGCAGCAAAAATCACAACTCGCCCTTTTTCTAAATGTCTTACAGCACGTCTCCGAATATAGGGTTCAGCAATTTGTCTCATTTCAATTGCCGTCTGAACCCGAGTGGAGATTTCCATGCTCTCTAATGCATCTTGCAATGCCAGTGAATTGATGACAGTCGCTAACATTCCCATATAATCAGCAGTTGTTCGATCCATTCCTTTCCCACTTCTGCCTCTCCAAAAATTGCCTCCCCCAACAACAATCGATACTTCAACGCCTACTGATATTATTTCTTTAACTTGCATCGCAATAGAGTCAATGGTTTTTTCATCTAGTCCAAATCCTTTATCTCCTGCCAGTGCTTCACCACTTAACTTCAATATAACCCGTTTATATTTTGGGTTCACTGTGCATTCCCTCCGTTCTAATTATTCTACAAAGCTACAGAAAAACCTTCATCTTTCTATATTAAAGGAGTCAATTTTAAAAAAGAGAACACGGGGTGTGTTCTCTATGTTTAGTTGTATATGAATTAGTTATTAATTTGTTTTGCAACTTCTTCAGCAAAATTTTCTTCTTTCTTTTCGATTCCTTCTCCCACTTCGAATCTAACGAATCTTCTAATTGAAAGGTTTTCCCCAATTTTAGATATTTTTTCATTTAGCAAATCTTGCACTGTGATCTCAGGATCTCTTATGAAGGGCTGCTCTAACAAACAAACCTCTTTATAGAATTTCTCTATTCTTCCATCAACCATCTTATCTACAATCTTTTCTGGCTTTCCTTCATTTAACGCTTGAACTCTCAATATTTCTCTTTCTTTATTAATAACTTCTTCCGAAACTTCTTCTCTTCTTATGTATTGTGGATTAGAGGCTGCAATTTGCATCGCTACATCCTTAACAAATTTTTTAAATTCTTCATTTTTTGCAACGAAATCCGTTTCACTATTCACTTCAACCAACACGCCAATTCGGCCCCCATGAATATATGCTTCAACTAGTCCTTCTGCTGCTATTCTTCCTGATTTTTTTGCTGCCTTTGCAAGTCCTTTTTCTCTTAATATCTCTACCGCCTTATCCATATTTCCATTTGATTCTTCTAATGCATTTTTACAATCCATCATACCTGCACCTGTTTTTTCTCTAAGCTCTTTTACCATTCCTGCTGAAACAGCCATATGTATTCCTCCTCAAGTATCAAATATTATAAAAGGTAAGAGTAGTAAGGGATAAAATCCCTCCTTAACCCTTACCCTTAGTAATTATGCTTCCATTTGTTCGCCTTGTCGCCCTTCGATTATCGCATCAGCAATTTTTGCTGTGATCAGTTTTACAGCTCTAATCGCATCATCATTACCTGGAATCACATAATCGACCTCTTCTGGGTCACAGTTGGTATCTACTATACCTACTACAGGAATTCCTAGTATTTGTGCTTCTTTAACTGCGATTCTTTCTTTTCTTGGGTCAACCACAAATAGTGCACCAGGCAAATCATTCATTTCTTTAATTCCGCCTAGGAATTTTTCAAGTTTTTCTTGCTCATTTTTAAGTTGAAAAACTTCTTTTTTGGGTAGTACTTCAAACATTCCTTGCTCTTCCATTTTCACGAGCTCATTCAAGCGATCGATTCTTTTACGAATTGTCTTGAAGTTTGTAAGCATACCACCAAGCCATCTTTGATTAACGAAGTACATGTTGCTTCTTTTTGCTTCTTGCTCAATAGACTCCTGTGCTTGCTTTTTAGTTCCTACAAACAAAATTGTCTTGTTTGCTTCAGCAATTTCTTTTACAAAGCTATAGGCTTCTTCAACCTTTTTCACGGTTTTCTGCAAATCAATAATGTAGATACCGTTCCTCTCTGTAAAAATGTACTCAGCCATTTTAGGATTCCATCTTCGTGTCTGGTGTCCGAAATGTACCCCTGCTTCTAAAAGTTGTTTCATTGAAATAACTGACATTTTTTCACCTCCCTGGTTTTTTCCTCCACCTTGTTCATCTTTTCAATGACCCTCAGGACCCTATTGAAAATTCCAAGATGTGCGTTATTAATCACCTTAAGTAGTATAACACAATCAAAAGTGCATTTGCAACAAAAAAATTCATGCTTCTTTATAATTCTATATGCTATTATTGCCATTAATGTAATTGTTATACCTAACTAATTTAAAAAGGGAAAGCTATAGTTTTCTATAGATTTCCCTTTCAGTTTCCTTTTAAGATTATATGAATTATTTCGTCTTCAGTTATTCCTTTTTTAAATTGATAAGTGCCTGTCTGAATGCTATAGGCTGCATTTTTCTCATAAACCTTTTTAATAAATTTTTGTTCAGAGTCGATTAAATCACTAGCCTTCAATAATCTTGCTACATCTTCGCTTGTATTTCCCTTTCTTATAGTAATTGTTATAAGAGATTCTCCCTGTAAGTGTTCTTCTTTTAGTGATTCTTCTAGTGCTTCATCAAACTCTTCATTTGGTTTAGTTTCAGATTTATCAAAATACTCCTTTGGATCTATCATCCCAAGCCTCCGTGCTTCCATTCGAATATAGTCAGGTGTTACTTGTCTAGGCGTATTATAACCAAAGAACATGACTATACTAGAAGAAAATAGCAAACCTATCCCAAACCCTAGGGCAAATAACTGAATTTTTTTACTGTTCAAGTTATCACCTCTTTTTCAATTGAAGAATCAGTTGAATCTCACCTACACCCTTATCTAATTCTTTGGCAATTTGTGCAATGGTATATCCAGATGATTTTAATTTTAAAATCTTATTTAATAAATCCTGTTCCTTCAACGAACTCTCTATTGATGGTGTAATAACAACTTCGTCTAAATAAT
>JBFNEZ010000273.1:0-3933 GCA_040797825.1 Thermotaleaceae bacterium
GAGTATCTCACAGATAGGACTTTATTCATATGTGGGCTGTATTTGACGGATACAAAGAAAATACAGAATATATAGCTAAAAAAAGAATTTCATTTTGTTGATAGCATGAAGAAGGTAATGAAATATCTTTGATAGATATTTTAGGTACAGATACCGACGAGGTACTTGAAGAAGTAGAACTAAAAATACAAGTCAAGAAGCTCTATCAAAAAATGGCAAAGGTCTTACGTAATAGAGAGAGAACAGTAATCGAACTCCGATATGGTTTAGCTAATGGAGGAGGAAAAACCCAAAGAGAAATAGCAAAACTTCTGGGGATTTCTAGATCCTATGTGTCCAGGATCGAAAAGAGGGCTATTAAGAAATTGAGCAAAGCTTTTAACTGCAATCTTGAGCACATTACGGAAGATGATGATGATTAGTACTTAATTATGGTTCTGTATTTATCTAAAGCTTAACAAGCAAAGGGAAGCATGGTATAGAAATGCTTCCCTTTGCTTGTTATAAAAGAATTAGCAGTAATCTATCTAATATAGATGGAAATTGTTAAATATAGTATTTTAAATTATGGAAATCTATTATAAAATAGCTTTAGAAAGTTTTCTATATTATACCATTTATTCAAAATTAAAGGAGAGTGTTTGAGTTGGACAAAAGAAAGTTAGTATTTATGGTATTGATGGCTACCATATTCATGTTACCTTTGTTTTCGCTAGCAGAAGGATCCGACCATATACAGGTATCGATTAACAACAGGTATTTAGATTTTAATGAAGACACAGGGTATCCCTTTATAGACACAAATAATAGGGTTCAGGTACCTTTTCGGGTTACTCTGGAGGCCTTTGGTGCACAGGTAGAATGGAGAGAAGAGACAAAATCCATAGTTACAGAAAAGAATGGAATCAAAGTGGAATTACCTATTAATGAATCCTATATTTTAGTTGATGGAAAGACAATAGACAATGATAGTCCATGTTTGGTGAAAAATGGTAGGGTGTATTTACCAATAAGGGTGATACTGGAACAATTCGGAAGTAAAGTTATTTGGGATAACCAATCAAAAACTGTATACATAACCTATGATGATGTCGATGGAAATAGTGAGAAAATTCAAGATGTACCACCACAAGTAGAGATAAAGTCCCCCAGAAGTACTGTAGAAAAGCAGGCTGCAATTAAAATAATTACTGACAAAGAAAATTCTATATATTTAAATGGTCATATTATAAAGCTAGACGCTAATAATGAATATATAGTTGACTTACCGAATATAACAAACGAATTTAAAATAGAGGTGGTCAATCCTCAGGCAGCAAAAACAACTAAAACTTTTATTATCGAAAAGGTAATTGACGAACTATATTTAAATGTGAAGGCTGAAAATACAACCCCAAAAGAAGATAAAGTTTTAATAGTTGGAGATACCAATCCTGGAAATACCGTAAAAATAAATGGAAAAGAGATTTCAGTAAATGAAAAAGGGAAATTTGAGTACTGGTTTAGTGGTTTAGAACCCAATAAAAATGTAATCAATATTATTGCTGCGAGTAATAAGTTTGATAAAAAAATTGAAAACAAAATTAATGTCTATTATAAGAATTCAAAAGTAGAAGAAGATTTTTATGGCAGCAGCAAACCGGAAGAGGAAACAGAGTATGAAAATCCTATAGTATATCTAGATGAGGAAATACCAGAAGTAACAAATAAAGCTTCTTTTACGGTTTCAGGTACATGCGAAAATACAGAATATATAACCATACAAAGTCCACTGAATTTCAATACAAAAACTGCACCTATAAATAATCGATTTAGCATTACTGTAAAACTAATTACGAACGATGAACATGCTCGTAAGGAGAAAGGTATAGGGAATGTAGTTACCATCATTGCAAAAAATGGAGATAAAATTTTAGTGAAGGAATATGTCGTATATTATAACGGAGGTGACCAGCGGGGCGAGGATTCCGATGTGAATAAGATCGAAGAATAGCTAACCATGGAGTTAGTTTATCGATAAAGGCTTGATAACGAAAAATCTCTTCCTTAAATTTAAAGAAGAGATTTTTCGTTATATAAATTAGAAAATTAAATGCGTTTTGCAGCTACTCTATTTCTTTGGGGCTGCGTCTTAGGTATTCTTTAAAACATAGGTATTTCTCATCGGTAGTTTTTAGCTTATAAAGCAAATTATCCAAGAGGACTTGAGCATCTTCAAGGTCATACTGCAGATGCCTAAGCTCATCCATATTTGTCTCCCTATTTAAAGTATTTCTCATCTCCAGGATTTTCTCCCGAAGGACAGCCACTTCCTTTGAGACACTAGATAACTCCTGGCGAAGAAAGTCATCGGTGCTGTCAATTCCTAAATCTCTTGTCATATGTAAAATTGTTTCGTAATGCTCCTTATATAGCTTTTCATCCAGCATATAATCATTCCTCCTGTTCGATATAAAGTGGTTATATTAGGTTTATGTACTAGATATTGTATATACTACTATTATATTTTGAATAGCTTCCATTTGCAAGTGTCAACTTCATAACGAAGCTGATAGGGGGTTTTTGTGCCGTTAATGATGCTTTGACATTCATATACCCACATTTTATTACCCGCAAGCTTATTAAGTTCCTTGGTAATGATTTGATCTACCTTGATTTGAATCCAGGACTCATCTTCTCCTACAAGGCGAAACTTAACAGGCGTAATCACTCCTTCTAAATTCGTCTTACTAATCATTTCAACTGGCATATTGACTACTTTCAAAACGATCACATCCTTAGAGTATTGAAGTCATGGGAGGCACTTCTTCTATGGAGACAATGCCTCCCATAAGAGGTTTAATACCTGAATATAAAAAGCTTCCACGATGAACAGATGCCGAACCAAAACGCAGCCGAAGTGCATCAATGGTTCGGTCTAAGGCATGGTTTCTTTCTTTATTAGGACCATCAAAGAGAGATGTCTGCTGAAATTCATTGCTGCATAAATCTGATACTCTCACCCCAAAATGCCTAAGGGGTTCCCCTTGCCAGACTTCCTCAAAAAGATCACATGCCACCCTATAAATTTCATTGGTAGAGTCAGTAGGAGAAAATATTTTCCTTTGATGGGAGTAGGTGCGAAGATTGGTATCTCTAAGGCTTACAGAAATAAGTCTGCAGACACATCCTGCATCCCGAAGTCTCATGGCCACGGTTTCTGTTAAGGATAAAATGATACGATGGGCCGTTAGCCTATCATCCACATCAAAGGGAATAACACTGGAATTTCCAATACCTTTCATATCCATATGGTTACCAGGATCTACTGCAGAGTCCTCCCGTCCATGGGCGTAGTTCCATATCAGTTCCCCATGACTTTTAAGCTTATAGCGGATTAAATCCAGGTCTGCAGCTGCCAAATCCCCAATTGTTTGAATCCCTAAAGCACGAAGTTTAGGGGCTGTACGGGGACCTACCAAGAAGAGCTCCTGAACATCTAAGGGCCACATCTTCTTAGGAATCTCTTCATGATAAAGGGTAATTACTGCATCAGGCTTTTTAAGGTCTGAGGCCACCTTGGCCAATAGTTTATTTGTGCTGATGCCAACTGAAACAGTAAAGCCCAGCTCATTTTTTATCCGGTCTTTAATCTTATGTCCCGCTGATACCGGATCTCCAAAATGTCTCTCCATGTTGGTGTAATCTAAAAATACTTCATCGATACTAAATCTTTGACAGACAGGAGAAAATTCTTTGATTATCTCCTGTATGGCATTAGAGCATTTCATATAAAGGGGATAATCCGGTGCAACGACCACAAGTCTTGGGCACTTCTGAAAGGCACTGTGAAGGGTTTCAGCAGTTTGAATTTTAAAGGCTTTGCATGGGATACTTTTAGCCAGAATAATTCCATGGCGTGTCTGGGGATCTCCCCCAACAGCTGATGGGATA
>JBFNEZ010000274.1:0-3911 GCA_040797825.1 Thermotaleaceae bacterium
CTATACTGAACTGCCCGATTTAAAACCACTAAACGTCATTGCAGGCTACCGGTTTTCAGTGGCCCTTACGGTTGATGATCTGATCTGCCTTCGTGACTTGAGATAGGAGGATCTATACGATAAATTTATTCTACAAATGGATAAGGACAAGGGATTTTACTATCCCTTGTCCTTCTTTCGGGTTTTTGCAAACCATCACTATTTTCTATCGTCCAAAGAAAATACCTATCTTCTCTTTACTTTGGGATATTCCTTGCTGTTTTTACCGTCTTAAGCTTTTGCTGCTGTGGTCGTTTTAGCAGCCTCTGGGCTTGAAGTCATAAAGAGAATGTATCTTATTAACACATATAGAACCATAATAATTGCCCAAAGCTCCAATATATTTATAAAATAACCCGCAAAAGGTATATCGGTTCCAGTCTGTGTCAGATACGTACGGGTACCCTTCATGGCAATAGCGGTAATGACAAATGGAAAGGTAAAGGCCGAATAGCTTGGATAAAACTTTAACTTAAACAGCTTAGGCATATTCATAATAACAAAAATAAACATTGATAATGAAAGAACAGTTAAAAAGCCTACCATCAATATGCTTTTGCTTTGAAAGGAATTTAGGTAACCGGCCAGGCACAGACTTGCCGGCGCAGTATAGATTGCTAATGTAGGCATTGCCGGCTCAGGAATTTCTTTGACAATAAAAGTTCTATATAAAACAATCGGTAATAACACTAAATAGCATACAAACCCAAACCAGAAAATATATTGACCAAGCTGTGCTAAGTTAAATGCAGGTGCAGTTACACTGGCACATACAATTCCAACATAAACGATAAAATAGCTTGGAAATACCTTCTTTACGTTGAAGTTTACTATATAGGATTAGGGTGTCAAAAGTCACTTTTGACACCCTAATCCTATCATATGAAAAATCGCCAGCTTAGCCGGCGGTCATGATTCAAACTGGTACTATATATTATATGCTTTATCTTTGTGCTTCAAACTGTCTTAAAAGTTTAACAAACAATTCAGGAATCTTTGCCATTTTTTCAGGGGTTTCTACAAATGAAATTCGGAATTGCGTGCTTCCTGGATTTTCCTCACCTGCTTGAATATCATAGAATCCCTTCATCGGTGCTACCAGAAGCGTTGTTTCAACTCCATCGATTTCTACAGATCCTTCTCCTGCACAGTATAAGACAAAATCAATTGCATCAAACCCGGGTTTTACTACTTTTCTAACGTCAATTACAGTGTATATGGATGCATCAGGGCTGGAAACAATCAAACCAGGTTCCTGCTCCTTCAAGCCTTTATACACACCCACGATTTGTTCTCTGTAGTACTCTCGAATATTTTTGCACCATTCAGCGATTTGTTCCTTGCTCTCATGTGCCAGTGCCGCGAATATATACTGTCCGATTACATTGGCGCAAAGGTTTGCAGTATACTCAGCTACGGAGCGGTTGTTGAATTCAGCATTGTCCGTAATCAAAGCACCGATTCTTAAACCGCAGGCATTCCATACCTTTGACGCAGTCTCGATGCTAATTCTCCTGCCTTCAATGCCAGGAACATCTGCATCTGTAACTCCCCAAATACTCACAAGTTTGCTGTCTCCTACATAATAGAGTTCACGATAGGCTTCATCGCTGACCATCCACATGTTATATTTCACGCACAATTTAGCCAGTTCTTTAAGGGTTTCATAATCATAGTACTGTCCTGTAGGATTGTCATAAGGAATGACAAGAAGGGCTCCAGGATTATGTGCTTTAATTGCCTCTTCAATTTTATTCAGTTCCGGAAGGTTGTACTTGCCGTCTTCGCCTAAATTACGCTTTACTGTAACGGTTTTACGTCCGATTCTTTCTGCAAAAGAAATATAATTGGTATAGGCTGGATCGATCATCATAAGGGGTTTGTCTCCAGTACCTGCAGCTCCACATACACCTACTAAAAGCAATTCCATAGCCGCAGATCCGCCGTCGGTTACCTGAACAAACAATTTGCTCGTATCGAAACCTTCACACTTAAGGATATTTTTAAACGCATCCTGACACTCTGTATAACCAGCGGTAGTTGAATATCTTACAACCCCCTTTACAAATGGGCTATCCGGTGCATCAAGACCAAACATCCTTCTTTGCATAGCGGGATTTGTTGGGAGTGAAACGTTACCGATACCTACATTGATTACAGCCTCGGGTTTGACTTTTCGCTCCTCATATTTCATTTGTGCCAGTCGAACAGCTGATGGTTTTCTTGATTCAAAGTGAGCTGATAGAATTGGTTTACTCATTAATAAATCCCCTTTTCTAAAAGTATTTTTTAATTTTCGAGCCGCTTTATTTTAAGTATTCGAGTATAACGTTTTCTTTGTATACTCAGTACTATTTTACCACCCATTTATATTCATTTCATTTTTTTATATGTTTCTTTGATGAAAAACGAATTCTCAAAATCGCTTACTTTAGGATGTAAAACAGTCCCCTGCAATTTTTGTCTGATTGCTAAATGGATATTATTTTGTAACTTCTTTGTAACGACTTATTCTTTAAAAATATATAAAATTTATTTTTAGGAGGAGCATTGTTTTAGGTTAGACATAGGCACCGATAAGAAATAGCAAAGTGAAAAGCGGAGTCTATGCCAGATTTAATCCTTTTCCTTTAGGGTGGAATGTAGTAAAAATCTTATGCAGCAGATTTAGTAAAAAATAATATCATGCGGAGGGATAAAAATTGATGGAAAGGCTACAACAATACAAAATAAAGATGACTTTATTAAACATTATGATAAAATTTTCTATTTAGATTATAAGCAGGCAATTAGCAGTGCTTCTACAAAATATATGTTCGCGAATTGGAAAGGCATAATGTTTGGCACAGGTTCAAGCAATATTTGGATTAATGAACTGACGGCTACAGATGGTAATCAAAATTGATGATTACTGCTATAAATCATTAAGATAAATAAATACACTCCCTTAAAGAACGCAGAGACGGCAGACCGCATGAAAATGGAAAATGGTTGGATATATTCATACGGTCTGCCGCTTCTGCACTTCTATCAAGATTCACAGGAGTTTGAGTTGTCTGTTTGTGCTCTGTACCAATACCAGTCACTTTATTTAACTAAAATCCAAGCCAAATTCTTTTATACAAAACCAAAAGGACCCCAAGAATAAAAAAGATAAATATAAAAGTAATAAAATTTACAAATCCTCTAAGAAATATTTACCCTCTAAAAACGCTGCACATATTCCTAATTTTTCAAAATAATCAACCATAGATATACATGCATATTTTTCAGTTGAGTAATGAGTTGCCCCAATAACATTGATTTGATTATCTTTTGCTATTTTGTGAAATTCCATTGTCGGTTCAAAATACTGTAGCGGTTTTGTAAAACCAGTTAAATATACATTAATGCCCAGGTCTGCTAATTCTGTTGCTACAAACGGATATGATCCTCCGCCTGCCGCTATTGCAATCTTTCCATTTCTTATATCCGGCTCCCCATAATTTCGTAATTTTATATCATGTCCAATCACTTTTCCAACATGATCTGAAAAATCCAAAACTGATTTGAAACTTGTCTTACAAATAACTCCTACCTTAATATTATCGTATTGGCAAAACTCATCAACCACTTCCAGATTCAATGCTTTTGCTAAGCTTACGGATGTTGAGTACTCCCCGTTTCTATCAAGCGGTGCATGAAGCATATAGAAAGAAATACGCCTTTTTTTCATTTCCTCCAGGTACGCAAGGGAGATATTATAAAAAGGAAATCCTTCTGCATTTCCCCTGTAACCCATAGCATGATGAGAAAACAATAAAAGATCAAACGCATTGGTATCTAGAATCCTCTCAATAATCTCTTTATCAGGAAAAGTTGCCGTATAGACC
>JBFNEZ010000275.1:0-3909 GCA_040797825.1 Thermotaleaceae bacterium
ATCGTCCTATAACCTCTATCCTCCAGATACCTCAGATCCCTTGCCAAAGTAGCAGGGTTGCAGGATACATAGACGATCCGTTTGGGGTCCATCTTTATCATGGTATCTAGCACCTTCTCATCGCAGCCCTTTCTCGGAGGATCTACAACCACCACATCGGCTTTAATACCCTGCTTATACAGTTTAGGCACCACGGTCTCTGCTTCTCCTGTGTAGAAAGTCACATTCTCTACCCCATTTATCTTCGCATTCTCTTGGGCATCCTCAATGGCTGACTCTACCACCTCTACCCCATAGACATGCTTGGCTTTCTTCGCTAAGAACAACGAGATAGTCCCTATGCCACAGTAGATATCAAAGACCATTTCTTCTCCTGTTAGCCCAGCATATTCTAATGCCTTTCCATAAAGTACTTCCGTCTGCATAGGATTTACCTGAAAAAAGGACAAGGGAGATATACAGAATTTTAAATCTCCAATGGTATCAATGATCTTATCTGCTCCATAAAGGGTGATACATTCCCTTCCCAATACTTGATTTCCTTTTTTGATATTAATATTTTGTATAATGCTCTTTACACCTGGTATAGCAGTGCAAAGTTCCTTTATAAGCTGTTCTTTCCCAGGAAGTTCTCTGCCATTGGTCACCAATACCAGCATTACCTCTCCTGTAGAAAAGCCCACCTTGGTCAATATATGTCTTAACAGTCCCTTACCTGATTTTTCATCATAGGTTGAGACTTTTTCCTTCACGATATAGTCCTTTATAATCGGAAGGATTGTATCATTGATTTTGTCTTGAATATGGCAGCTTTCTGTATTTACAATTTCATGACTTCCTTTTTTGAAAAAACCGATTATTGGTTTTTCCCCTTCACTGCCGATGGGAAATTGGGCCTTGTTTCGGTAGTGGGTTGGGTTTTCCATACCTAGGGTATCATGGATAATAACATTTTGTAGTTTCCCTATTCTTTCTATATTGGACCTTACACGATTGGTCTTTAGTCTAAGCTGGGCAGCATAGTCAATGTGTTGTATTTGACAGCCTCCACAGACTTGTGCAATAGGACAGACTGGCTTTACCCTACTCTCTGAGGGCTGAATGACTTTAACAAGTTTTCCTACCGCATAATTCTTCTTTACTTCCTGCAGCTTTATGCTCAGGATATCTCCTGGAACTCCTCCTTCTACAAATACCGTAAATCCGTCTATCCGTCCAATGCCTTCTCCATTGTGACCGATATCTTCTATGGTAACCAAGTGTTTTTCATTTTTTTTTAATATATTTTTTGTCATATGCTGTTCACCTCATAGAAATCTTGTTTTATTGGTGTCGAAGCTTTTTTGTTTTTGTTCCATCCTACCTATTATTGGTTAAATATGTTACAGGGTAATGCTTTCGCCTTTTTGTTTTATAGCTTATAATGTTATTAAGAAATGCTTGTGGGACAAGCTTGAATTGACAAAGGAGTGATTCCATGGTTAGGGCGATTTTTAATCTTTTTCTTGTAGTTATTATTTGTATTACAGCTTCAGGTATCCCTGTGAATGTGGATGCATTTGATTTTTCATTACCACTCCCATCCATGAATACAAGTATATCATATGTAATGGATTTGGAAACAGATACCTTAGAAAATCCTTCTACAATTGATTTGAGGGTTCAAGGAATTCCAATCAACGAACTTACTTATGAGAATGATCAAAGACTTCAATTAGAAGTTTTTCAGGATAGTCAGTTAATTGCATCCTTTGATGAAAAAACTCTTGTGACTTCCAGTAATGAAGTTTCTAGTGCTGTAGAAGATGTACTAATCTACACCCTTGATATTTCTCAAGCTAAACTTGATCTGCCCAATGGCAGCTATGTCTTCCATATTCGTTCTATGGCAAAGGAAGCAGAAAACTTAAAACCAGTTGAATTAAAAGTATCCTATCTGACCCTTTCCAAATACGTTCCAGCTGCTCATATATTACCTAAAAACATGATGGCTTTAAGCTTATTTTTTCCGGATAATAATGTGCAATATCTCGTTCCCATAACCCGTGTTGTAGGACATGAAAGGGCTGTTCTTCGAAAAATAATTGACGAACTCCGTGGGGGTCCTAGTGAAGGATTGGGGCTGAGTGCCTTGCCTATTCCTCAGATAAAACAGCTTAGTGTCAATAGAGATCTTTTGACTGTCAACTGGACTAACGATGGGTCCCAAGCTAGTCAAGGTTCATCTATTGCTGCTTTAACTGCCGATAGTTTGGTACAGTCTTTAACATCTATATCAGGTATTTCCCGTATTAAGTTTCTCGTTAACGGGAAGGACTCTGATGAATTATTCCACGGGGTGGGCACCAGAGAAATTTTTAGTGGAGACATAGGGCCGAAAGTATATCTTGCCTATGACAACTATGATGAAAGAATGTTTCTAGTCCCTCACTCTCTAGTTCAAAAAGATAGAGATGCCTTGGTTCAAGAGATTTTTAACAGTTTGAAAACTGCTCAATCTTCAGAGGGTGCTCTCCTAGGGCTACACCCTGTCATTCCAAGTAATGTGGAGCTTCTAAATACAGTCTATCACAATAAAACCCTGACACTGAATTTTGACAAAGATTTCTTATCCATCTATCCCAATCGAGTAGATTTACAGCGCATGGTAGTGGATTCAATTTTCTTTAGTTTTACCAGCTTGCAAGATATTGATCAGGTATTGCTAACCGTTGAGGGAAATGCTATAAGTTCCTTTGGCAATATCAACCTTTCTCAGCCAATAAAAGGGCCCTTCTATATTAATCCTGAAAATGAGTAATGCTGAAAAACTGCAGCGGTTATCCCGCTGCAGTTTTTGCTTTCCTTGATTCAGGTAAAAAAATAAGGCACTTGTAGCACGTGCCCCTCAAAATAATAAATTGAAGAATCAGTTATCACCTATTTTAAAAATTGATTAAAGCTATTATAGATTATTATACATAATTTTCATTTTTATACCAACAATTCTTTGTTAAGAATTTGAAAGTTTTTATCCCTTTAATATCTCCTGAAATAAATTGTTGTATTCCCATTATCGATTCTCTCTTTTAATTTGTTTTTTACAAAGGCCTTAGCTATTTCACGGGTTCCTGGAATTACTAGAAAAAAACCAGCAGCATCGGTCAAAATTCCGGGAGTAAGGAGCATGGCCCCTCCAACCAGTACACACAATCCATTGATCAAATCATCCCCAGGCATCCTTCCTTCACTTAAATCATGACGAATTCTAAACCATATGAGCTTCCCTTGGGATTTGGACAGATAGGCACCTACCACACCTGTTAATAAGACAATTCCTAAGGTATATCCCAATCCAATATACTTATTGAGTCTGAGCAAAATCAATAGTTCTATCAGAGGTACTGTGGTAAAAAGCAATATTAAACGCATTAGCATTTTTTCTCACTCTCCTATACAACCTTGCAGCAGTCCCCACATGTGGGGATTTACTTTTTTTAAATTTACAGGCTTTAGGGCTTTATTTACAAAGGCATGGATAGTTTTGCCTTCTGCCAAAAGCTCTCTATCTTTGCTTCGAAATACTTTATAGGCAAAGTTTAATCTCACGCCCTTGAGTTCTTGTATCTGGGTATGGATGAATAACTCTTCATCATATCTAGCTGGAATTTTATATGAACAGTGGCTTTCAATCACTGGTGTAATGATCCCGCCCTCTTCCAAGTCTTTATAGGTATATCCAAGGGATCTATAAAACTCCGTTCTCCCTACTTCAAACCATGTATAATAATTTCCGTGGTAAACCACTCCCATCTGATCTGTTTCTTCATACCGTACGCGAACCCTTGCTTCATTGCTATGCATTAAAAATCCTCCTTATTCCAGTCTATTTTAGTATGCCTTCTCATTATTCTTCATATTAATTTCTTT
>JBFNEZ010000276.1:0-3897 GCA_040797825.1 Thermotaleaceae bacterium
GGGAAAGATGGGACTTAAAAGTCGCCAAGGGATAGTAGATGTTAAAGTCATAGAGTATTGTATGGATAATTTGGTTAAAATGTATATGTGCATTGTACTAATAGAATATACATCATGAAGTAAAGAATTTTTTTTAGATTTTAGAGAAAACGTTATCTCACTGTAAAGAAAGATAGTTGGCATTTATGTAGAAATTTCCTAGATTTGAGTGTTGATCTAATCAAAAAGCTTTTTAGGAACTTTCTACAATGCAAATATGTAAGTAGATAAAATAGGAGGGGACAAAATGAAAAAAGGTTTTAAAGTATTGTCATTAAGTCTTGTGCTAGTATTAATGGTTGCAGCATTAGCAGGCTGTGGTACAAAGACACCAGCACAGCCACAACCACCCGCACAAGGAGAAGCACCAGCAGCTCAACCAGAGATAACCCTTGTATATGCGGAAGTTAATCCACTAGATACGATTGTTGGTCAAACAGGTACTGCCTTTAAAGAAAAAGTCGAAGAACTTTCAGACGGAAAGATTAAGATTGATATTCAGGCAAGCGGCGTTTTAGGATCAGAAAACGATGTACTTGATACAATGCTTGGTGGCGGTGGAACAATTGATATGTCCCGTATTTCAGCATTTGCCCTTACAAGCTACGGTGGAGAAAAGTCAAAACTGCTTTCTATTCCTTATACATTTGTAAACCGTGAGCATTTCTGGAATTTCGCTACATCTGACTTAGCTCCTGAATTCCTTTTAGAGCCCCATGAAAATGGCAGTGGTGTTAGAGGTTTATTCTATGGTGAAGAAGGATTCCGTCATTTCTTTACAGTTAAACCAATCAGTAAGATGGAAGATTTAAAAGGTATGAAACTAAGAGTATCCAATGACCCTGTTATGAATGGTATGGTACAAGGACTTGGGGCTTCACCTACAGTTGTAGCCTTCGGTGAACTTTATTCTGCACTTCAAACAGGTGTAGTAGATGGTGCAGAGCAGCCTATCGCTAACTACAAATCAAATGCATTCCCAGAAGTTGCACCAAACTTAATTCTTGATGGTCATACACTTGGGGCAATCCAAGTCGTTATTACAGATGAAGCTTGGAATAAGCTTACAGAAGAACAACAAAATATTCTTATGGAAGCTGGTAAATACGCATCAGAATTTAACAGAAGAATTTCTGAGGAAGCTGAAAATAAAGTGCTAGATCAGTTAAAGGCAGAAGGTGTTAACGTTGTAGAAGTTGAAGACATCACACCTTGGCAAGAAGCAGTAAAAGGTGTTATTGAGTCAGCTACAGCAAACAACAAAGAGCTTTATAAAAAGATTGTTGACATGCAATAAGATTTATATTGTATTAATGGGATGTTTGTATAGACACAGAGGAGGATAACAGCCTCTGTGTCTAAATTTTTGAAGGAGGTAGGTTATGCCCACAATTTTTAATACAATTGATAAGATTAAACCGGCATATGATATGGTTTATAAGATAGTTCTTTTCTTATGCAAGCTGCTTTTAATAGTGGATATTCTCATTGCCACTATGGCAGTAGCGGGGCGATACATTGCTTTTATTCCAGATCCAGCATGGAGTGAAGAAGTCGTTTTAACTTGTATGGCCTATATGGCAGTTCTTTCTGCAGCTTTAGCCATCAGAAGAAATGCACATATTCGCATGACCGCATTTGACAGATTTCTACCTAGAAAAATGATAATTGCTTTAGATATTCTTGCCGATATTGCTGTTTTAGGACTTGCTATGGTTATGATAGTAGTAGGCTGGAGATATGCAGTGCTGATTGGGTCAAGGGGCTCTTATGTAAGTATGCCAGGTCTTTCTAGATTCTGGATGTATTTCCCCGTTCCTCTAGCAGGTATAGCTATGGTGATTTTTGAAATAGAGGCTATATATAATCATATTAAAAGATTTTTTGTAAAAGAGGAGGATATGCGATGAGTGTCGAGAGTATGGCAATATTGATTTTACTTGGTAGTTTTTTCATCATGGTATTTTTAAGATTTCCTATTGCTTATGCAGTAGCACTTGCGTCTTTATTTTCTCTTTTATATCAAGGACTTCCACTTACAACCATTGCCCAGCAAATGGTAAAGGGAATTAGTTCTTTCAGTCTCATGGCAGTACCTTTCTTTATCACAATGGGTGTTCTTATGGGTTCTGGAGGAATCTCCGAAAAACTGATTGCCCTGGCCAATGCCTGTGTTGGATGGATGCGCGGCGGTATGGCGATGGTTAACATCGTTGCATCATACTTCTTTGGAGGTATTTCTGGATCTGCAGCTGCAGATACAGCATCCCTTGGCAGTATTTTAATTCCTATGATGGTAGAGCAAGGCTATGATGATGACTTTTCAACGGCAGTTACCATTACTTCATCCTGTGAAGGACTTTTGGTTCCACCAAGTCATAATATGGTTATTTATGCTACTACTGCAGGTGGTATTTCTGTAGGAAGTCTCTTCCTTGCAGGCTATGTACCGGCTGCAATACTAGCAGTATCCTTGATGATAGGTTCTTATATCATCTCTGTAAAAAGAAACTATCCCAAGGGTGAAAAATTCAGCATCATGAATTTATTAAAACAATTTGCTATTTCCTTTTGGGCACTGGCGGCTGTTCTGATCGTTGTAGTAGGTGTAGTAGGTGGGGTTTTTACAGCTACTGAATCGGCGGCTGTTGCGGTTATTTACAGTTTATTTGTCAGTGTATTTATTTATAAAGGCCTTGACTGGAAAGGTGTTTGGAGAGTACTTGAAACTTGTGTGGATACACTTTCTATCGTACTCATTCTGATTGCAACTTCTAGTATTTTTGGGTTTTTACTGACACGCCTAAACGTTCCTAAGTTAGCATCAAATGCAATTATTAGTCTTACGGATAATCCAATTCTTTTGGCACTGCTTCTAAACCTTATCCTTCTGATTCTTGGTTGTATTATGGACATGGCGCCAATCATATTGATTGCTACCCCAATCTTGCTGGACATCGCAGTTTCAATTGGTATTAGTCCTATTCAGTTTGGTATTATGCTTGTTTTAAACTGTGGAATAGGTCTTTTAACCCCACCTGTAGGTGCTGTACTATTTATTGGTTCTGCAGTTGGTAAGGTGCCGATGGAGCGGGTTGTAAAAGCCACATTGCCCTTTTATCTATGTATGATTATTACGCTTTTACTGATTACCTTCATTCCCGGAGTTAGTTTATGGCTTCCATCCTTATTTAGGTAAAGGGATATGAAATATACGTTTATTTATCGAACAACAGCTTTTGATCTCTGGCAGCTATCTATGTACGGTATTTATGGTTCTATGGTAGGGGTATGTAATATTATATTTACGGTTGCTATGTTACTGCTAAGTGCAAAGTTTTGGGGAGATGTAAACAGCTTTATGAAAATACTGTTCATAATCGCAATTTCTTTATTTACAGTTATTCAACCTGCAGCCATTTATATGCGGGCAAAACGACAGGCACTAGCGGTTTCCCAGGATGTGGAATTAAGTTTTGATGATAGTGGCATTCATATAAATACTGACAAGCAAAATTCAGATTTAAAATGGAATACAATAAAAGGCGTATCAAAAAAACCGAGTATGATAGTGATATTTTCAACAACGAAACATGGTTTTGTACTAACGAATAAAGTGTTAGGAAAACAAAAAGAAGCCTTTTATGATTATGTAGTTTCAAGGATTAAAAGATAAATGTGGGTATTTGTTATATAAAGATGAATCCTATTGAATAAAATAGGTATTTGCCACTTTGTTTTTGTATATATTTAGAGAAGTAGGACGAATAATAAATAGAAACTTTTTAAAATGATATTTTATGATATTAGAAGTATGCAAGATCATATTCACCAAAAACATAACTATACTAGTATACT
>JBFNEZ010000277.1:0-3863 GCA_040797825.1 Thermotaleaceae bacterium
AGAGGGAGAAACTTGGCTATCAACCGTTTACAGAATACTAGATATTTTCGTTAAAAAAGGCGTAGTGATAAGAACCAATATAATGAATAGCGAGATGTCTGTCTATGAACTTAACCGCTTTAAACACAAGCACTACGCTGTCTGTATGAGTTGTAAAAAAATCATTGAAATGGATAATTGTCCTATGGAAGGTTTCATACCAAAGCTTGAAGACAAAAATTTTCATATAATGGGTCATAATCTGGAAGTGTTCGGATTCTGCAATGATTGTGATAGAACCTGATCATTGTAATTTCTAAATAAATGTTTTTAAGGGGGAATTATATGACTACAGAAATATATATAGTATCAGGTTTTTTAGGGGCAGGGAAAACCACATTGATTCAGAAACTGATTAAAGAATCTTTTCAAAAGGATAAAATTGCTCTAATCGAAAATGATTTTGGTGAGATAAGTGTCGATGCTGCTTTACTTAAATCTGGTGGCGTCGAAGTGAAAGAGATTAACTCTGGGTGTATTTGCTGCAGCCTTTCTGGTGATTTTGTAAAAGCCGTCAAAGAACTTTTGGATCGCTTTCATCCAGATAAAATCATTATTGAACCCTCTGGTGTTGGTAAGCTGTCAGATATAGTCAAGGCGTGTTCAGACCAACGTATTCAAAAGCTTGTAAAAGTTAAGTCTAAGATTACGGTTGTGGATGTGAAACGTTGTAAAATGTATCTAGATAATTTTGGTGAGTTTTTCGAAGATCAGATCCAAAATGCCGATGTTGTCCTGCTAAACCGTACTGAAAAATTCCCGGATAAGATAAATGACGCTAATAAATTGATTAAAAGCCTGAATTCAAATTCAGCTATCATTTCAAAGCCATGGGATCAGATAAGTCCAGAGGAGATATTATATCCGGAGTATAAGCATCATACCCATGGACATCACTGTAGCTGCGGTCATAATCACCACGATAAAAATCATGTACATGATGGTCATTGCGGCTGTGAGCACAACCATGCGGCTGAAGACATCTTTGACACTGTTACTATACGGACAAAGAAAATATTCAGCACGGATGATTTGGAGGCACGAATATTGTATATGGAAAGAAATGCAAAAGGAACGATTCTTCGTGCTAAGGGGATTCTTCATAGCACAAAGGGCTATGTGAATGTTCAGTATCTACCTGGAGATATACGGATTACAAACTGCACGACTAGTGGTGATATGCTGTCTATTATCGGTCGCAATTTAAATCAACAGGAACTTTGCAGTCTTTTTAATGGAGAGTGATGCTATGACAATACCAGCCTATATTATAACTGGTTTCTTGGATTCTGGAAAAACAACGTTTCTAAATAACTTGATGAATAGATATGACCGTCATGATATCAAAAGCCTTGTCATTCAGTTCGAAACTGGGGAGGAAGATTTCAATAGTAGTTATAATAATTGTGACAGCATAGCTTTTCCAAAAAAAGTTCTTGAGCAGCAACCGAAGCAAATAATTGAGCAAATTCACAGCCGCATAAAAAACGATGAATTTGATGAAATTTGGGTCGAATGGAACGGTGTTGTTCCATTTTCTCAGCTGCAGTCTCTATTTTTGGATGCCTCACTACGCAGATTGGTTAAAATTGAAAGAGTAATCCATATTGCAGATGCAGCACAAATAGAGAATTTACTTGGAAGAACAGGAAATGCATTGCCTGAGCAAATTTCAAATAGTGATTTTGTAGTTGTACGTAATATTCATTCTGAAAAGGCTTTTCGCCGAATTCAGCGCATAATAAATGGAATAAATTCAGATGCTGATACATATGAAATCAGTGAGTCTAAAGAAATATATAGTGAGATTTTAAGTAAAAAGAGTCATCCCCTTGAGGAATTTCTCTTAATGCTAGCCTTAGTTATAGGTGTAGGTTTCTCTGGCAAGCTAGTTTTGGAAATATTTCAAATCCCTATTAATACGATTATAAATATATTTTTGGGTATTATACTTCAAGCTATTCCTTTTTTGCTGATAGGCGTATTGCTTTCATCTGCGATTCAGGTTTTCATCCCAAAGGAAGCCATTGAACGGAGATTTCCAAAATCATTTGGGATGGGAATGCTGGTTGCAATATTAGGTGGTTTTTGCCTTCCGGTTTGTGACTGTGCTTCCATACCTATCTTTAGAAGCTTAGTCAAAAAAGGAGTTCCAATTCCAGTAGCCATTACCTTCATGACTGCTACACCAGTGATTAACCCGGTAGTTATTTTCTCTACATATTACGCCTTCAACAACAGCATGAGTATCGTAATAGCACGTGTATGTTTTGGAATTGTAGCTGCTGTTTTAATCGGTATTATCTTTGCAATTTGGCCATCGAAAGGAAATATATTGACCGATGGTCTACTTGGTAGATTTATATGCAGCTGTGGCTGCTATGAAGATGAAGAATTAGAAACAAATTTCATGGGAAAAATCAACTTGTTTTTACGTCATTCCCAAGCAGAATTCTTTAGTGTAGGAAAATACTTAATAATCGGTACTTTTATTTCTTCTATCTTCCAAACAATAGGAACCGAGATATTCACTGCCAATCAAAGTGGTACAAGTTTGGCAATTTCCACTGTTGTTATGATGGCTATGGCATTTCTACTTTCTCTATGTTCCTCATCAGATGCTATTGTAGCACGAAGCTTTGCCAAGCAATTTCCAATGGGTGCCATTATGGGTTTTTTAGTATTTGGGCCAATGATGGATATTAAAAATGTGATGATGCTATCCTCAGGGTTTTCAAATCGTTTTATTGGCAAACTATTATTTATTACGTTTACTGTATGCTTTGCTGTAATTTTTCTGTTTTTTAGTTTGGGAGGGATATAAATATGAAAACTAGAGCATTTAATCTTCAGGTTTTTTTAGAATGTCTATGGCATTCTATTTTCGCTGGAGCGATGATATATTTAGTAGTTAGCGGAAAATACCTTTCCTATGTTACGCCTAGAATGGAGCCGTACCTTTATTTTACAGCAATAGTGATGTTAATATGGACTTGTGCAGGGATTTACAGATTGTTTTATCCACAATACAGGGTGCGCTCTGCTCACTGCTTTGTGCTGATACTCCCAATTTTATTTCTATTACTTCCTCATAGTTCTCTTAGTACGGCCGATATTTCTAACCAATATATTAGTGGGAATGCTTTTACTGATTTATCTGGTCAAAGCTCCAATGATATTACTAATAAACAGGTTCCATCGGTAAACAACTCAACAAACAAATTTACGGATGAACTTACAGAGACTATTGATTCTTATATACAGCCAGATGTATCGGATGATGGATATATAGTTGATTTACCTGGCTTGGATGAAAAAAACAAAACAATAACAGTTGATGATGATTACTTCTATCCTTGGATGTCAGAAATATTTCTTAATATGGAAAAGTATGATGGATATCAGATTTCTATAACGGGATTTGTCTTTAAAGATCCCGAGCTCATGGCAGATAATGAATTTGTACCTGCGCGGCTGGCAATGGCGTGTTGTGTTGCTGACCTAATGCCCCTTGGTATGCTCTGCCAATATGATAAGGCCTCTGAATTAAAATTGGAATCCTGGGTGACAGTTGAAGGAATCATTCATATAGGAAAATATATGGATTATGATGATCCGCAGATTACTGTTACTAAAGTTTCACCAGCGGAAGAAGTACCAGGATATATATATCCATATTAAACTTGAAATAAAAACCAGACTGCTTCCAATCAGAAGCAGTCTGGTTTTTAATTTGGGAGCTGTTTGATTTAATTAATAATAAAGATTAAATTGTAACTTAGCTGTAAACATATAAAGCTGCAGTTTCAGTATAATATAAGCAT
>JBFNEZ010000278.1:0-3842 GCA_040797825.1 Thermotaleaceae bacterium
AAAGACTATAAATTATCAGATGAAATTAGGGATCTGCTAAAGGAAAATGGCATAGTATTGGAAGATACACCTAATGGAGTGAAATGGAAAAGGATTTAATATGAGTGATATGAATATTTTTAGAAGTGCTAATTTAAATTTAAGTGGAGAAGACATTATGATGCTTTCTCCACTGCAGCTTGCTTATATAGGAGATGCTGTATATGAACTGTTAATAAGAACTTATGTACTTGATAAAAACTTGAATGTAAATGATCTTCATAAGAGGACTATCAAATATGTACGAGCTGAATCCCAAGCTAATTTTTTGCATAACATTGAAGAGATGTTAACTGAAAAGGAACTTGGATATGTAAAAAAAGGAAGAAATACAAAGACGAATTCTTCTCCAAAGAATTCTGATTTAATAGACTATAAATATGCTACAGGATTTGAATGCCTATTAGGGTATTTGTATCTTACCAATCAGGATGAGAGGCTTAAGGAAGTCTTTGATTACATTTTGAGATTAGATATATGAAAGTGGGGATAATATGTTAAAGGTAGAATTGCTTAGATATACACCAGACGGGGAAAAACTGGTAGCATCAGCTGCAAAATTATGCTATTCTCCAGTAGGAATAGGTGAAATTGAAGATGGCTTAGATGAGGAAAAGGTGAATTCATTTCTAACTCATTTAATGGATTTAGGGCATGAAAGCCCAATAGAACATGTTAGTTTTACTTTTGGAGTAGAAGGGATATCTAGAACACTTACCCATCAGCTAGTGAGACATAGAATAGCCAGTTATTCTCAGCAATCACAAAGATACGTTAAACTATCCCAATTTGAATATATATTACCCCCTAATATTAATGGCAATGAAAAAGCAAAAGCGTTATTTATAAAGGCAATGGAAGAAGATCAAAAATATTATAATGAAATATCAAGCTTACTATTTGATGAGCATTATAATAAATATATTGGAGAAGGTTTGAACGAAAAACAAGCAAAGCAAAAAGCTGAAAAGGAAGCAATAGAGGATGCAAGGTATATATTCCCGAATGCGTGTGAAACTAAAATTGTATTTACTATGAATACAAGGTCACTTTTAAATTTTTTTAGATTAAGATGCTGCAATAGAGCTCAGTGGGAAATCAGAGAGTTGGCAACTCAAATGTTAAAGGAAGTTAAAAAGGTATATCCGATATTATTCAAAAACGCAGGTCCGGGCTGTGTAGGAGGGGCATGTCCTGAAGGGAAAATGACATGTGGCAAGATAGTAGAAGTTAGAGAAAAATTTAAAAATCAGTGAATAGTGAACAACGAACAGTGAACAATGAGAAAAAGTTGACAGTATAATTACTGCGGGATGTCATTCTGAACGTAGTGAAGAATCTCGGGTTTAAAATATCTACAGAGGCTAGACCCTAACAATTGTCAACTGTCAATTGTCAACTGTCAATTGAATTTACGAAAGGATTGAGTAAATGGAAGAGCAATATGTAGTTGGGAGAAATCCAGTTCTAGAATTATTGAAATCTGACCGAAAAATAGATAAATTATATATTTTAAAAGGCGAGCATCATGGCTCAATTAATAAAATTCTAGGTATGGCAAAAGATAAAAATATTATAGTGCAACAGGTGGACAAGAAGAAATTAGACTCATTATCTGATGGCAATGCCCATCAGGGAGTGGCTGCTTTGGTAACCGGCTATGAATATTCAAATGTAGATGATATTATTCAAAAGGCAAAAACACAAGATGAAGCTCCATTTATAGTTGTGTTGGATGGTATAGAGGATACTCATAATTTGGGAGCTATAATTCGTTCTGCTGAATGTGCAGGTGTTCATGGAATAATTATACCTAAAAGAAGATCAGCAATGGTAAATCAAACTGTTTATAAGGCTTCGGCAGGTGCTGTTGAACATATGCTGATAGCAAATGTTACAAATATTTCTTCTGCAATAGATGAATTAAAAGAAAAGGGTCTATGGATTTATGGAGCGGATATGGATGGACCGGATTACCATTTTAGGACCTCTCTTAAGGGGGCCATTGCACTTGTTATAGGAAATGAAGGTAAAGGAATTTCGAGACTTGTTAAAGAAAAGTGCGATGTTCTGGTAAAGATACCTATGCTTGGCAAAATTTCATCATTGAACGCATCGGCTGCAGCATCAATATTAATATACGAAGTCGTTAGACAGAATTATGAAGGCAAAAAATAAACCCAGAGAATATTTATTTGTAGATGGATATAATATAATAAATTCCTGGCAGGAATTAAAGGAGATATCTCGTTTTAGTCTTGAAGAAGCAAGGACGGAACTCCTAGAGGTATTATCTGAGTACCAGTTCTATTCAGGAATTGTTATTATAGTTGTATTTGATGCACATTTAGTGAAAGGTAATTCTGGCAACGAAGAGATTTATAAAGGAGTTAGAACGGTTTACACAAAAGAAGATGAGACGGCTGATCATTTTATTGAAAAAACACTAAATGAAGTTGGAAGAATTAAAAGAGTCAGAGTAGCGACATCTGACTGGATGGAGCAGCAAATAATATTATCTAGAGGTGGTACAAGGATATCGGCTAGAGAGCTGGAAGTAGAAATTATAAATGTAAAGCGTGACATAATGAGAAAAAGAAAAAATGTAAATCAGAAAAACGATATTCAGTTAAGCAGCTTAGATGAGGAGACGATTATTAGGCTAAAAGATTGGGCTGAATCAAAGGAATAAACTTGACTTAGAATGCCTGATTGCATATAATTAGGCTAGGAAGTTTATACCACTGGAAACGGTCTGTGATTATTGGGGTAGGGGGAATCTTGATGGTTTTTGATTTGCAAAATAATTGTGATAGCCTGAATTTTAAAACCATGGATGATGAGGTTATAGTTGAGCTTGCCAAGTCCGATAATCCTGGAGCTTTAGAATACATAATTTCTAAATATAAAAGCTTTGTACGTACTAAGGCAAGAGCTTATTTCCTTGTCGGAGCGGACAATGATGATATTGTGCAGGAGGGTATGATTGGATTATATAAAGCAATAAGGGATTATGATAAGCATAAGCTTACATCATTTAGATCCTTTGCTGAAATTTGCATTACTAGGCAGATAATTACTGCTATTAAATCAGCAACAAGACAAAAACATATCCCGTTAAACTTTTATGTATCTCTAAATAAACCAGTTTATGAAGAGGAGTCTGAAAGGACACTGGAGGATATTATTTCCGGCAATAAGGCAACAGACCCGATGGAGCTTTTCATAGGCAGAGAAGATATGGATATTATGGAGAGCAAAATAGGAGAAGTGCTTAGTGAGCTGGAGATGGAGGTTCTAATGTCCTATATTGATGGAAAAACTTATCAGGAAATTGCAGAAGATTTAAATAGGGATGTGAAAAGTGTTGACAATGCCTTGCAAAGGGTAAAAAGGAAACTAGAAAGATTTTTGTCTTCTAAATAACGAGGTAAAGATGTCCAGTCACTTCTTTAAGTGGCATGTACCTATTTGAATAGGCGAGATGATGTGTTTTAATCACTACCCTCGTTGCAGTGGCGTGATGAAATTGCTACATAAATTTTTCCCAGACCTAAATTCTTAGTTGACAGGTGCTAGGTTTAATAGTAAAATATCATACTGTAAGCCCACGTAGTAAGCCCACGTAGCTCAGGAGGTAGAGCACTTGCATGGTAAGCAAGAGGTCACCGGTTCGAGTCCGGTCGCGGGCTCCATACATACGATGCAAGAGAAACACCCGGTAGAGTTTATTTAAGTTTAATATATCTAAGGAGGAGAAAACAATGGCAAAACAAAAATTTGATAGAAGTAAACCACACGTT
>JBFNEZ010000279.1:0-3832 GCA_040797825.1 Thermotaleaceae bacterium
TATTTCTCCATATCCGATCCCTCTGGATGGATTATGGGTATCTGAAACAATTTTTCAGTAAAAAAAGGCTTATTGCTACTATCGGGATTCAACTATTGATCATTCCTACAATAATTGGAGTCACTGTAAGACAGGATCAAAAAAATCTAAATGAAGCGCTGCGATACACCTATCAACGAAGCTATGAAGAAGAAGAACTACCTGTATTTAATATGGGAGGAATAGGTCGGGCCCTGCAAACTATCAGGTATATCAATGGAACTGATTCTAGTAGAAATAATTTTTTTATAGGAAGAAGGAATACACCCTATCTGACCTCCTTATATCATTATTATGTTTTGGATAATCTAACAATTTCGTCAGATAAAGTGAGGAGATTGGAAGGGTTGTTTTGGGGAGAATATGGTGGTGAGAATTTTTTTGGAAGGGTTGAGGCTGATAATAATACAGATATACAGGTTAATAGCGTTAAAAGTGAAACCATATATGATGTAGAGCAACGGGTTTACCGAAGTTGGATAGACTTTGAGTTGGAGAATACCCTGGATCAGCTTAGTGAATTCTATAGTATTTTTACTATACCAGAGGGTGCCTATATCAGCAATTATTATCTCTATGTAGAAGGTGAAAAAAAATATGGAATGGTTGCTGATAAACGGGCAGCAAACTGGATTTATGAGCAAAATAAAATGCGAAATAGAGATCCAGGGGTGTTGACATACCTGTCCTCCAATGAAATCGAGTTTAAGATATTTCCATTTTTAGAGAGAGAAGTTCGAAAAACAGGTTTTGAAATTTTACATCGTTCTCCAATGGATATACGTATAGGTGGAGCGCTGATATCACTACAAGACAAGGGCAGTGCTACTTCTATAGCCCAAGATAGATATGAAACCATTCATCCACAGATTCAATATATAACAAAGGAAATGAAGGCGGAGCTGCCTCATATATCTCGAAAATCCAAGTATTACTTTTTGTTGGATTATTCCAAGGGAAATGCTAAGAATATTGATGAGTATATTAAAAGGACTAAAGATTTTATTGAAAAACAGAAAATCTATGCAGCTATGGGTGAAATCATTGGTGTTAGCTTTGAAGAAAAAAGGGTGAGTTATCAGGAGGGTTGGGAAGAGGAACTTCGAAAAACTGAGACTAAGGGTGGATTTTATGTAGACTATACCATAAAGCGGATACTTTATGAACATTACAAGGAGCATTCAGAAGAGCAGCCTATTTTTATCATAGTGACAAATGCACCAGAGAAGGCAATCCTTTCCGACAATTTTACAGAGTTTAGATTTATTAATCCGGAGGGACTTCGATATTATCACTTGGGAGAAAATACAAGACTAATGGAATATTCATTAGAAAACCAGTTTTCCTATGAACAAGGAAAAGTCGCTCTGGAAATTCCCAAAAATCAAGTTCTGTTATGGAAAGCTAAAGATGGAAGACCCTTTTATGTGGCTGACGATGGGCAGGATAGTATCTTAATATTAGAAGATAAGTTCAATGTGATAGCAGAGGAATTCAAAGGGTCCGCCTGGGAGAATGGTGTTTTGCTTCAAGCTTTATATAGAAATTATCTATTGCATCCCGAGGAGTATTTTGAAAGGTCCCTGTCTATTGTAAAAGCTAGCATTGTTAGTCATGTGATGAGTCCCCTTACTTCTTTTATAGTATTAGAAAATGAAGCCCAAGAAAAAGTGATGCTCGAAAAGCAAAAACAAATACTAGAAACGAAAAAACCTATAGATATAGGGGATATGGTTCAGATGCAGGAACCTTCTCTTCTTATGATGGTGTGCTTGGGGATTGGATACATTCTAGTTAGAAACCTTTATAAGTATAAGAAAATGAGTTTAAGAAAATAAATGGGAGTTTTTTCTAAATAGGACTTGATTTTTATGATGTAAAGCTGTATACTGAACAACAATATCTTTTTAGGAGTGGATAAAATGGCATACTATTTTAATGAACCGTCCCATACCTTTAGTGAATATCTGTTGATTCCGGGATATTCTTCTTCACAATGCATACCAGCAAATGTATCCTTAAAAACCCCAGTGGCAAAATTTAAAAATGGAGAAGAGCCTCCCGTATCTATGAACATTCCTCTTGTATCTGCAATCATGCAATCTGTATCCAATGATAAAATGGCCATTGCCCTTGCTAAAGAGGGGGGTATTTCTTTCATCTATGGCTCTCAAACCATAGAACAGCAGGTAGAAATGATAAAGCAGGTGAAAAAATATAAGGCTGGATTTGTTGTAAGTGATTCTAATATTCGGCCTGATCAGACATTGGAAGACATTCTTTATTTAAAGGAGAGAACAAGTCATACTACGGTTGCCGTGACTGATGACGGAACTTCTGGTGGAAAGCTAATTGGTATTGTAACCAGTAAAGATTATCGCGTGAGCCGCTTAGACAGGAATACAAAGGTCAGTGAGTTCATGACCCCTATTGAAAAAATGATTACCGCAAAAGAAGGGATAAGCTTAAGTGAGGCCAATGACATCATATGGGATCATAAGCTAAATGCACTGCCTATCCTTGATGATCAGCAGAGATTGGTTGCCTTCGTCTTTAGAAAAGACTATGAATCCCACAAGGAAAATCCTTATGAACTCTTGGATGCATCTAAACGCTATATCGTTGGTGCAGGAATTAATACAAAGGATTATGAAGAACGGGTTCCAGCTTTGGTAGAGGCAGGTGCTGATATTTTATGTATCGATTCTTCGGAAGGGTTTTCTGAGTGGCAGAAAATTACCATTGATTTTATTCGTGAAAAATATGGCAATGCTGTTAAAGTGGGTGCAGGGAATATAGTAGATAGAGAAGGCTTTCGATATCTTGCAGAGGCTGGTGCTGATTTTATTAAGATAGGTATTGGCGGGGGATCTATATGTATTACCCGTGAAACAAAGGGAATTGGCCGAGGACAAGCAACTGCTGTCATTGAGGTTGCCAAGGCGAGGGACGAGTATTTTAAAGAAACGGGTGTATATATACCGATCTGTTCAGATGGAGGAATTGTACATGACTACCACATTACTCTGGCTTTAGCCATGGGTGCTGATTTTTGCATGTTGGGAAGATATTTTTCCAGATTTGATGAAAGCCCCACCAATAAGGTTGTCGTTAATGGAAACTACATGAAGGAATATTGGGGAGAAGGTTCTGCTAGAGCTAGGAATTGGCAGAGATATGATACTGGTGGAGCGGCTAAGCTTTCTTTTGAAGAGGGGGTTGATTCCTATGTGCCCTATGCAGGAAGTCTCCGTGACAACTTAAATATTACTCTAAGTAAAATTCGTTCAACCATGTGCAACTGTGGTGCGTTAAGCATTCCTGAGCTTCAAGAAAAAGCTAAAATTACACTGGTTTCCTCTGTGAGTATTGTTGAAGGTGGCGCCCACGATGTTGTATTAAAAGATAAAACGGTTACCGCTGCAGAGTAAAAAAGAGCACTGTGATTTGTAGTAAAGCGAAAGTATACAAACTAAAGTCGAAATATCATTGCACTCCAAAGCAGGAATAATAGAAAACATAAAGAAGTATCTATAGATATGGAAAATAACCTCAATTGTTTATGGTTATCTCAAAAGGGTACCTATATAATAGTTAAAAGATTGTCAAGTCAAGGAGGCAATGTCGATGAAAATAGCTGTTATTGGTTGTACACATGCGGGGACAGCAGCAATAATTAATTCAGCAAAGCTTTACCCCGATGCAGAGATTACCGTATATGAACGGAATGATAATATTTCTTTCTTATCCTGTGGAATTGCATTATATGTAGGAGGGGTTGTAAAGGATCCTC
>JBFNEZ010000280.1:0-3809 GCA_040797825.1 Thermotaleaceae bacterium
GAGCTATTCTCAGAAAAAGGATTTAATGCTACGAGCGTTAATATGATTGCTGAAAAAGCTGAGGTAAACAAGGCACTTATCTATTATCATTTTAAAGATAAAAATGATATTATCAATTCCATGTTTGAAAATATTATAAAGGAATCGGATGATTATATAAATAAAACTTTTGAGAATTCTTCAGAAAGCGGAAAGGCATTCAATAAACAGGAGGCTATTGGAGAAGAAATTAAATTCATGTTGAAAAGAAAAAACATCCTTTCGGTTATGATGATGGAGGCCCTTAAGGGAGCTGACAAAGACAACTACTTCTTCAAGTGTGCTGATAGTGTTTTCAAAAACCACTTAAAGATGTTTGAGGGGAATGATTTAACTAATAATGATGATTTTTCGGAGTTTCAACGACAACTAGTCTATGAATTCTTTATGGGGTTTGTTCCAATGGTTACGTTTGCTGTTTTCCATGAGAAGTGGTGTGAATACTTTGAATGTGACAGTGAAAAAGCTACGGAATATTTTTGGGACTCATTCAACAGAACTCATTTAGCACAAAATAAATAGGATAAGATATTTTCAAATACAAATTTTTTTGGAAAATACTAACCGAATGGTTAGTTAAAAATAAGGAGGAGAGATTTATGAGCAATAGGGTTTGTCCTTGGTGGTTAGGTTACTTTTTGTTAAATCCCTTGAGGGGTATTATTCAAAGCCCAGAAAAGATATTAAGAGAGTACATAGGAAAAGAAATGAAGGTTTTAGATATTGGATGTGGCATGGGGTACTTCACTTTACCGATAGCAAGGATTTTGGATGATAATGGTCGGGTAATAGCTGTTGACCTTCAGCAAAAAATGTTACAATCCCTAAATAAAAGAGCTAAGCAGGCAAATTTATTAAATAAGATTGAAGCTCGGCTTTGTACACAGAACTCCTTAAAAATTGATGACCTTTCTGGGGAAATTGACTTTGTACTTGCATTTGCAGTAGTACATGAAATTCCTGATAAAGAGCAGTTTTTTAATGAAGTAGATAGGGTATTGAGGCGAGGGGGCATGTTGCTGATTGCTGAGCCTAAAGGGCATGTAAAGGAAGAGGAGTTCAATGATTCTATTGGCTTGGCTCAAAGTAAAGGATTTTATATTGTTGATAGGCCTAAAATTGGCAGAAGCCTATCTGTTGTGTTAAAAAAGTAAACTGGGCCATTTTGAGATAGAATCATTTAAGACTAACTGAGCAAGTGGGGACGGTCCTTGCTTGCTAGATTGACAGGTATAAAAACCGCAGTTACAACGATACGGTGAACCGTATCATAAGCAAAGGCCAAACCAGCTCAGAAGCTTGATGTATCAATGCTTCTGAGCTGGTTTCTTTAGAGAATGCTTCTTGAAAAATAGGTCACTCATTCAGTAATAATTTCATTTTTACAGCAGTTTCCGTTCCTGGTAAAGGGGTATGTACAATCACTTTTAAGCCGGAATTATCAGAAACATCAAAATTACAAACTTCAAAATCCAATATCCCCACAACAGGATGGTTCAATTGTTTGTACATTTCTTTATTACTCTGAATTTCATGTAAAGACCACCATAAATTAAATTCTGTGCTTTGCATATTAAGATCATCAATAAACTGAGCAAGCCAAGAATCTTCAATATATTGCCCGCACGTTGAGCGAAATCGACCCAACAGACCCTTAGCATACAGATTCCAGTCTACAAATAATTGTTTATATTTATTATCTGTGAACATCGCCCAAACTATATTTCGTTGGCGTACGCTCATTTCACTAAAATCACCAAAGATTAAGCATGCAGCTTTGTTCCAACCAACAACATTCCACCGCTGATCTGTGATAAGAGATGGACAGAATAGTAAACTATCCAAAACATGTTGAAGTATAGGGCTTACCGGCCCTTGGTATCCCGGTATATCGGCCGGAAGCGGCTGGTTGGCTAAAAGGTAAAGATGAATGCGTTCTTGTTTATCAAGCAGCAAAACTCTAGACAGGCTTTCAATTACTTGCGTTGAAACACTAATAGGCCTTCCTTGTTCAAGCCATGTATACCAAGTTATGCTAATACCAGCTAACTGTGCGACTTCCTCTCTTCTCAATCCGGGAGTACGCCGACGTGTTGCTGTTGAAAGCCCTACTTGTGATGGCGAAATTTTTGCTCTTCGTGTTTTTAAAAAATGGCCTATTTCTTTATATCTATGGTTCTCATTATTCATATTCACCAATCCTGTCTATTACAATTTATACCAGTATAATCTCACTCCTATTTTATATTATAAGATTTGTATTATTATAATTCTAGAAAAAATTTTAAGGTAAAAAACTAAAATAATAATTAAAAAATGGAGGATGATAAGCATGAAGTTTTTATGGACAGCAATCTATGTTAAAAATTTGAATGAATCGATCGATTTCTATTCCAATCTGGTGGGCCTTAAAGTGTTGAAGCGTTTTCCTGCGGGACCTGGAATGGAAATAGCCTTTATGGGCAATGGTACTGAGAATGAAACATTGGTTGAGCTCCTAGCGGATAGCAACAATAGCACAGTTAGTTACAGTGAATGCATATCTATTGGTTTTGCTGTAGAATCTGTTGATGCAATGCTGGATACAGTAAAAAGTAAAAGCATTCCTGTACACAATGGGCCGATTGAAACTCCTGGCTCGAGATTTTTCTGTATCAAAGATCCCAATGGCCTTAGTGTTCAGTTTTTTCAGCAAAAGTAACGGCGGTTTTTGATGGAGGCATTTAAAATACTGGGATGTAAAAGGATCTATGTATTTGTTTTTTAGCTATTAACTGATATGAAGTAAGGAAAATAAGGTATATATTGAGGTGAGCTTATTTGAATTATGATACGGTCTAGAGACCGTATCATAATTCAAATATAAGTATTACAAAGCAATAGAGTAGTGATAATCAAATGCAATTAGCGGGCACTCCAGACCGTCCCCGCTTGCCTACAACCCAATGCATAGATTAAATCCTGGCAATCCTAGCTGTAATCTATTTTCAACTTAATTTATCTATTCTACCAGATTGGGGATTCCTCCGATCCTAACCCACAGAATTATTTACACTCCCCTGTAATACCTATTGTACTTCAAATTCACAGGTCACTACCGATGTGATTTCCTTCTCAATGGAAGTTGTATCATTCATTCCATAATCGGAAATTTCATCGGAATATAGGGGTGTTATTTGGAAAATACCTACATATGCTGATTTTAGTGTACCAACTCGGTTTCCTGTGGCTCCGAGCATCTTTTCTGCCCTAGCTTTGGCGTCTTTGGTTGCAAGCTCAATCATATCTATTTTCAATTCTGACAGTTTTGTATAAAAATATTGAGGCGTATTAGATTGGAACTCTACACCTTCATTAATTAAATCTGTAGCATTCCTTGAAATTTCTGTTATCTTACCAATGTCATTAGATCGAATCTCTACATTTTGATAGAGTCTATAACTTTCGATCTGATTAGAATACATACCATTGGGCAGCATTACATAATTGGTGCTGGTGGTTATGGAAGAGAATATTATATCTTGCTCCATAACCCCTTGATTTATTAAATAGTCTTTAACTTTTTTTTCAATATCCTTTAATCTTTTATATTCCTAAAAAAGAATTGAAGACTGTAAACTGAAAGATCCAGTCCAGACTGCTAAATCTGATGTAATTTGTTTTTTTGCAGAACCCTTTACTGATAATGAATTTGTGGAACCTTTGATTTCTTTTATTCCAGACGTCAAAATATAGGACGAAACAACAATCCCCAGAGCCCGAATAAGTGA
>JBFNEZ010000281.1:0-3804 GCA_040797825.1 Thermotaleaceae bacterium
TCTCTACCCCTTAATACTTCCCAGTGGTTGTTATGGCAATAGTGAAATTGTTTATTATGCTGAATTAAATTAAATACCTTGTTGCATATACAACATTTGGCATTGCCTGGTATTATCTCAATTCTTAGCTTTGTATTCTGTAACATGGTACCGTCCACTGCAGCAGGATAGCAGTCCTCAACATACTTTGGTATTACTGAGGATAACTCGCCTATTTGAAGTACTAAGGTATCTATTTTTGATACTCCATTCTTATGAGCAAAGTTTTCAACAGTTTTAACAACTTTAATCACTACCCCTAGCTCATGCAAGTAATTCACCTCTGCTTTTCTACATATAATGTTATAGGGAGCAACGGCTTTATGCTCCCTTTTCATTTTCAAAGAATATTTTATATTATCTTACACCTTTTACTTTCTTTTGACCTCTTAGGGTTTTCTTAGCCTTATGTACAAGGATTCTACCTTTTCGCTTAATAATGTTCTTAACTATTACTGGTTTAAGCTTTTCAAACGCTACTCCTACTTCATCATATTTTTTAACAAGTGATATGGCATCAAACTTGCACCTAGTAGTACATGTACCACAACCTACACATATATACTCGTCAACAGTAGTAGCTCCACAGCCAAGACAACGTTCTGTTTCCTTCTTAATTTGCTCTTCTGTAAATGTGCCTCGTAAATCTTTGAAAGATGTTCTAGCTTTGGCTCCATCAACATGGTTTATCTTTTGTCTTGGAATACGGTCATATCCTTCAAGACTTAAATTCTCCTTATCAAATGCACGATATTCTCTTCTATCACGACCAAAAATCAAGCTTTGTCCTGGATGTACATATCGATGAATCGAAATAGCTCCTTCTTTACCTAAGGCTATGGCATCAATTGCAAACTTTGGACCGGTAGCTACATCACCACCTGCAAATACATCTGGCTCTCCTGATTGAAGTGTAAATGGATCAACTTTAATTGTTCCATTAGAATTGAGTTCGATTTTTGAGTTCTCTAGTAACCCACCCCAATCAATTGCTTGACCTATGGAAATTAAAACATTGTCTGCCTTAACAATCCTTGTTTGCTTTTCATCAAATACAGGTTTAAACCGTTTATTTTCATCAAAAACTGAAATACACTTTTTAAACTCAACACCTGTAACATGTCCATTTTCTGTAATGATACGCGTTGGACCCCAAGATAATGCCTCAGCAATTTCTTCCTCAAGAGCTGGCATTTCTTCTCTGCTTTCTAGACAGAACATATCAACCTTTGAAGCTCCAACTCTTGTAGCTGTTCTCGCAACATCAATAGCAACATTACCTCCACCTATTACAACAACATTTCCTTCAAGTTTTACTTCATTTCCTAGGTTAACATTAACTAGAAAGTCAACTCCTGCTGTAACACCTTTTGCTTCTTCACCTTCAATACCTAGCTTTCTACCTGCTTGTGCTCCAATTGCCAGATAAAAGGCTTCGTATCCTTGTTTTCTTAAGTCGTTAAGACTTATATCCTTACCTACTTCAACTCCAGTTTTAAACTCTACTCCTAATTCTCTTAATATATCAATTTCTGAATTAACAACATCTTTCTCTAGTCTATAGGATGGAATTCCTAGTGTTAACATACCGCCAAGCGCTTTTTGCTTCTCAAATACTGTTACCCTATATCCATCAATAGCCAAGTAATAAGCACAAGATAGGCCAGAAGGGCCACCACCAATAATAGCGATTTTGTTTCCGTATTCATGTCTTTTTTTAGGTACATATCTAGTATCTGCATTAAGGTCTTGCTCTGCAATAAACTTCTTAATCTCATCTATGGCAATTGGCTCATCAATATCGCCTCTAGTACAGACAGATTCACATGTTCTAGGACATATCCTACCACACACTGCTGGGAAAGGATTTTCATGCTTAATTAATTCAAGAGCATCCTTATATCTTCCTTGAGCTGCCAGCTTAATATAGCCTTGGACTGAAATATGAGCTGGACATTGTGTCTTGCAGGGACTTGTACCTGTTTCTACAACATTTTCTCTATTTATTCTATAGTCTGGATTCCATTTATCTGGACCCCACTCAGTATTAGATGGAAAATCCTCTCTTTTATTTTCAGGAAGTGGCGTTTTAGTACATAGTTTCTGACCTAGCTTAAGTGCATTAACAGGACAGACCTGAACACATTCACCACATGCAACACATTTATCTTTATCGACTTTAGAAACATAATTCGAACGTACCATATCATTATTTAAAAACATAGTTGCAGATCTTAAAGAAAAACAGCTACATCCACAACAGTTGCAAATTGCATGAGTCTCACCTGGACCATCTGTATTAGGAATTTGGTGCATCAAACCATTCTCTTCTGCTTTTCTAATGATTTCAAAAGCTTCTTCACGAGTAATCTGCCTACCCCTACCTGTACGAATATAGTATTCAGCAGCATGGCCAAGCTGGATACACATATCTTCCTTTAAGTGGCCGCATCCCTCTCCCATGATTTCTCTAGCTGTACGACAAGAGCAATCTGAAACCGAAAAAATTTCACTGTCATTAAGATATTTGGAAACCTCCTCATAGGATGCCCTTCTTGTCTCTCCATCGATTGCTGTTTCTATAGGAATAACTCGCATAAGCCCTGTTCCCACTGGAAAAGCACCTGCGGTCTTTGGCCCTCTTACTCTTCCATAGGCTTCAAAAGACTCTGCAATCTGTGGATGTTTCCTAACATTTTCTTTATGATTGACCATCATTTCCATAACACCTGGTATCCAAGTGTCAAGCCAGTATTTATCAACTCCGTCCCTTTTTCCAACAAAGCAAACACCTGCTACCGCCAAATCCCATAGGAGCTTTTCTGTTTCTTCTATAGTTTTACCACATAAAGGCGCAACTTCTTCAGCACTCTTAGGTTTACGAAATTCTAGATGCAATCCTACCTCTGCCATTTCTTCTGTAACAACAGGCTCTAAAATCAGATACTCAGGATCCCTTTCAGTATATGCATCTTTAGAACCAGGCTTTTTCCTACCAATATGATTAGCAAGATTCAATACTCTTTGTCTGACCATATTTATCCCCCCACTAGTAAGCTGTTTTTCGCTATTCTTTCCAGCTTTTTACTTCACTACGTATCCAATCTGCCCATTCATTAATTCCTTCACCAGTTTTTGCAGAAATAGGTATAATCTTAATATTTGGATTCAATTTTTTAGCATGTTCCTTAACTGCTTCTAGATCAAAATCAAAATAGTCTACCACATCAATTTTATTAATCAATAGAACATCAACTACTGAAAACATTAGAGGATACTTTAAAGGCTTATCATCACCTTCAGGTACACTTAATATCATGGCATTTTTAGAAGCACCTGTATCAAATTCTGCTGGACATACTAAGTTCCCCACATTTTCTAAAATTACAAAGTCAATCCCCTCAATTCCTAAGCCCAATAGACCCTGCCTAGTCATATCAGCATCTAGGTGGCACATGCCCCCTGTATGTAGTTGTATAACCTTTGCACCAGTTTTAGCCACTGCTTTTGCATCTACATCGGAATCAATATCTGCTTCCATAACACCAATAGTCATATCATCTTTTAAAGCTTCAATAGTCCTAAGAACTGTTGTTGTTTTTCCTGAACCTGGTGATGACATTAGATTCAATAAAAAAGTCCTGCTTTTCTTTAATTCTCCTCTGAGCAACTCTGCTTGTCGATTATTGTCCTCAAAAACGCTCTCTTTGATTTCTAAAATTTTAAATGTTTCCATACTACTCCCCACCTTTCTATAAATGATAA
>JBFNEZ010000282.1:0-3781 GCA_040797825.1 Thermotaleaceae bacterium
TTAAAGCCTGCCTGTACAATGGGCTTTTCATTAAAGCGGGCAAAGTAATGGGAAATGATTACAATGATGATAATTGCTGGGGTAATGATACCCGCCGTAGCAATCAGGCCGCCCCAAAGATTGGCTGTTTTATAGCCTACAAAAGTAGCCGTGTTTACGCCTATGGGTCCCGGGGTAGATTCTGCCACAGCAATCATGTTCAATAAGTCCTCAGAGGTAATCCAGCCATATTTCTCTACCAGATGGTGTAGGAAGGGCAATGTAGCCAGACCTCCACCAATAGAGAATAGACCGATCTTAAAAAACTCGAAGTATAACAGAAGATAAATCATTCTGGGGACACCTCACTTCTATTTCTAGTAGTTATTCCTATGATTCCAGAAAACACAATAATAAAGATAGGAGAAAAACTGGTAAAGGCAATGAAAAGGAAGGAAAGAGCAAAAAGACCAATGCCTATCCAATTTTTTATAGACTGCTTCCACATTTTTACTACGGTTTGCAGGATTAGGGCAATTACCACGATTCGAATGCCACCAAAGGCATGCTGAACAACTGGATAATCTTGAAAGTGCTGAAAAAAAGCAGCAATGGTAGTAATAATGAGCAAAGAGGGGGTTACAACCCCAAGGGTGGCAAAGATAGCACCTGCTAATTTTTTGTGCTTATATCCAATAAAAGTCGCCACATTAACCGCTATAATACCAGGGGTACATTGTCCAATCGCATAATAATCCATAACCTCTGCATCCGTGGCCCAATGCTTGTCTTCTACAATTTCTTTTTGAATGATGGGAAGCATTGCATAACCACCCCCAAAGGTAAAGGCGCCAATACGGAAAAAACTCATAAACAGGGTCCATAATTCTTTCATTACATCATCTCCTTTTCCATTTCCCTGACCCTATTACTATAGATGAAGTAAAAGAAAGATGCAAGTCAGTATAAAAAAACTCATAAAATTTTAAAAAATAACATTGAATAATTATGCTTTAGAATGTATAATTATAACTATCGGTTACAAATTCTATCAGAATGAGGTGTTGAGATGAAAATAAAAAGAGCTGTAATGGCCGATACAGAGGGGATATATAGTTTGGTTGAGCAATATGCAGATCAAGGCCTGCTTTTACATCGTACGAGAGCGTCGATCTATGAGCATCTTCAGTGCTTTTTTGTAGCAGTAGGAGAAGATGGAGAAATACTGGGGGCTACCAGTTTGCATATATTGGATGCAGATCTAGCAGAGATACGCTCATTGGTAGTGGCATCGGAAGCCTTTGGAAAAGGGATTGGAAGGGACTTGGTAAATACTATCATTGAAGAAACAAAAAGACTAGGGATCAATCGTCTTATTTCCCTAACCTACCAAGATATATTTTTTGAAAAATGCGGCTTTGTCAGAGTGGAAAAAGAAACTTTATCACAAAAGATGTGGAAGGACTGCATCAACTGTCCCAAGCTTGAATCCTGCGATGAAATTGCCATGCAAATTAATCTTTAGAAATAATAAAAAGAAGGGAGACCCCCTTCCTAAATATAACAGTGTAAGATTTTTAAATGAATCAAATAAATCTTAGGCTTTACTATCAGCAAAATCCTCTCCTTGTTGATAGAGTCCTCTTGCCACAATAGCACAAACCACCAGGACACCCCCTAGGAGAGCATAGCTTCCAGGGGCTTCTCCTGTTACCCAAAATACCCATATGGGGTTGAGCAAGGGTTCGATGACAGACATCAGTATGGCTTCTATGGCCGATACATGCTGGATGGCTTTTGCATACAATATATAGGAAATACCCAGCTGGAAAACCCCAAGAATCAAAAGACTTAAAAGGCTGGTTAGATTTGGGACGGATAGAAAGAAAAAAGGTATGCCTATGACAAAGGTAAGGAGATTGCCCAGCAAACTCACTTCAACAGGAGAATATCCATCAGAAAGCTTTAGAAAAATAACCATTCCTGCCATAGCTATGCCGCTTAATACCGCCAAGAAATTTCCCAGCATATTCCCACTCTTCAAATCTCCAATAAAAAATAAAAGCATCCCCAACATAACCACTATGATGGTGATCCAGTCGGATTTTTTCGTTCTTTCTTTCAAAAACCATTTTGAAAACAGAGCTGCCCATATAGGAGCTGTAAACTGCAGAAGAATGGCATTGGCTGAGGTGGTCAACTTGTTTGCCGAAACAAAGAGGATGACCATGGATGCATAGGTGCACGCACCCATAAGCTTAATTTTCCCGAAGGACTTGATAGGTTTTCTTAAATAAAATAACATGACCATTGCAGCAATACCACTTCGGGCACCGGCAATGGCTACGGGATTCCAATCTACCAGTTTAATAAATAAACCGCCTATACTCCATAAAACAGAGGCAATAACCAAGTAAAAGATTGCTTTTTTTCGATTTTTATTCATGTCTTTTAGTCTCCTGTCCTTGACATAAGCTTTTTAGGCCTTCAAATTTTCTATTACAAATTATAGGGCATAATAGGATAGAAAACAATATCCAATGGGAAAAATTTTTACCAAGCCAAAGATCTGTTATTATGGAGTAAGTAAGGTTATAAAAGTGAAGATGGATCCACGGAAACAGAATATTACATATTTTTGAGAACCTGAAGTACGTCATTGATATTGGGCAGCTCTTGAGCATAATAAACCTTTATCCACTGAACGATACCCTGTTCATCGACGATCACGGAAGCCCGTTGAGATACACCTTGATTTTCGTCAAAGAGACCATAGGCTCGGGCTGTCATTCCATGGGGCCAAAAATCAGAGGGCAAAGGAACTTTTTCTACTAAAATAGCGGATGCCCAAGCCTTTTTAGTAGGTTGCGGATCTACACTAAAGCCAAGGGGTATGGTATTCAGACCTTGGAAGGTTTCCCAATTGTTTTCTAAGGCTCTCATCTGATCCGTACAAACAGGGGTCCAGGCAAGAGGATGCCAGGAGAGCAATACCTTTTTACCCCGATAATTGGATAAGCGAATATATTGCTCATATTGATCCATTAAATTAAAATTTGGTGCTTGTTCACCGACTGCAATTTGTTTCATAATTTCATCTCCTTTGAACAATCTATGGATAGAATGTCCTAGAATCAGAGATTTTATAAAGATAATTATTTTGTTAGCACTCTTGAAAGATGAGTGCTAATTTTGTGTTGACTATAGAAATTCTTCGGTGTAATATAGATTTGTGAAGAAAATTCTATTTCTTGACAGAAATAGGGTTAAACTATATTATTATCCAATGATAAGGAGGGTATTTATGAGCAAGGAAAAGGGAAATTTGTCTATTCATAGTGAGAATATTTTTCCTATCATTAAAAAATGGTTATATTCAGATCATGATATTTTTATCAGAGAGCTTATCTCCAATGGTTGTGACGCCATTACAAAGGTGAAACGACTGAGTAGTCTAGGAGAAGCTGATTTGAGAGGGCAAACCGACTTTCAAGTAAAGGTCCTTTTAGACAAAACAGCCAGAACCTTGAAATTTATTGACAACGGAATTGGGATGACCGATGAAGAAGTAAAAAAATACATAAATCAGATTGCATTCTCAGGGGCAGAAGACTTTTTAAAAACCTATAAGGATAAGGGTGATGTAGATCAGATCATCGGACACTTTGGATTAGGATTTTATTCTGCCTTTATGGTAGCAGATATCGTTGAAATTGATACATTATCCTATCAGGAAGGGGCTTCCCCAGTAAAATGGTGCTGCGATGGAGGCACAGAGTTTGAAATGGAGGCAGGTAGTAGA
>JBFNEZ010000283.1:0-3766 GCA_040797825.1 Thermotaleaceae bacterium
CAACAAGGAAGATGTTACTTACGTTGTAAATACCATGAAAGAAATATTAGGATAAAAATGAAGGAGCTGCTTCAAAATGATTTATTCAATCATTTTGAAGCAGCTCTTTTAACGCTATCTTCTGTTCTATAGATCCAATGCATCTAGACCAAATGCTTCACTTATGATTCGGATAAACAGTTTTGCAGCTTTAGAAATATATGTGTTTTTTTGAATCGCAATACACATGGTCCAATAAGGGGAATATTTTTTGTCAATGCAATAATAATCTGGCTGATTGGCACTTTTAAATATTTGTGAATAAAGCTGAGGAACCAGTGTTGCGCCAATTCCACTAAAAGCCAAGCGTCTTGCAGTTTCATAGCTCTTTGTAGTTAGTACAACCGTTGGATCAATGTCTGACTTTTGAAAAATCATATCTGTTACCTGTCTGATTCTCTGATTACGCTCAACCATAATAAAGGGTTCCTTGGCCAGTAAGGTGATATCTATTTGAGGATAGGGAAGATCCTCGTATTTTACTGCATATTGACCTAGTGGATGACCAGGTTTTACAGCGATAAGAAAGGGGTCCTGAGAAAGGGGATAAAAATCTATATTAGAATGCTTGGAAATCTCATGAAAGGGAAGGGTATGCATAATAGCAAAATCAAGTTTTCCAACGGATAAGAGTCGTTCCAGCTCTGTAGAATTCTCTTCAATGATATTTACACTGATGTTTGGGCACTCCTGCTTAAACATAGGTAAGATAACGGGCAGAAGGTATGTTGCAAGATACCTAGTAAGACCGAGTATTATTTTTCCTTTTTTCAAATTGTTTATATCACTAACCTCAATTTCAAAGTCATTATAAATTTTCATTATATCAGCAGCAATTTGACAGTATCTTTCCCCTGCAAAGGTTAAAATTAAGCCTGTATTTGTACGTTTAAACAGCTTAGTACCGAGGGAAGATTCTATTTTTTGAACACATTTGCTGAGGGAAGGCTGAGTTAAAAACAATTTTTGAGCAGCTTTCGAGATACTTTTTTCTTCTGCAATTGTTTTTATATATAAAAATTCTCGATTTGGCATTGAAATTTTCCTACCTCCTTTTATGGGTATAGATAAAAGTTATGGGATCTAAGATCATAGCTATTTGCTAATAGGTATGATTACATTATATAATTTTTATTAATAAAAGACAAAGAAATAGATGTCAGATATTGCAGAGAGTAAAAGTATTTTAATCATTGTATAATAAAAGTTAATTAGGTGCCAAGGGTACCTTAAAGTTTGAAATGCAGGAAAACGATTTTTAAAGTTTTGGGAGACAGTTTTACAAATTACTCTTGAAAGTCTGACAATATCTAGAATCAGAAGGGAGAAGCTTATGAAAAAGGTATCATTAAAAGGAGTAATTGATATGCATGTCCACTCGTCACCAGATACTAGAGAAAGGGCTTACACCGATTTTGAGTTGATGGAAGCAGGCATTAGAGTCGGTGCACGTGCGATTGTGATTAAGTCCCACCATGGGACAACGATGAATCGTGCTTTTTTAGTCAATGAGCACAATAAAATTGTCCATCAAGGCAGAAATAATTTTACCATGTTTGGAAGCGTTACCCTAAATAATGCAATCGGCGGTCTGAATCCTTTAGCTGTAGAAACGGGGTTGAAAATGGGTGCTAAAATAGTATGGTTACCAACAGCCCATGCAGCCAATCAACTTAAAAAAAATGGGCAGACAGGAGGCATTGAATGCCTAGAGAATGGAAAGATCGTTACACCCCTCAAGGAAATCTTCAGAATGATTAAGGAATATGATGTTGTTCTTGGGACGGGACATCTATCCCCAGAGGAGATTTTTCCAGTTGTGGAACAGGCGAAGGCTATGGGCTTAAATAAGATTGTAGTAACGCATCCTGAATTTTGGGTTGTAGGTATGTCCAATGAGGACCAGATAAAAATCGTAAAAGATTATGATGTATACCTGGAAAGATGTTATGCACAGCCTATGGGAGGCGGCGTTTACAAAAGTAACCTTGAAGATAATCTATTGATTATTAAGGAAGTGGGTTATAAGAATGTAATTGTTAATACCGATGGAGGACAGGTAGAAAATCCTAATTGGGAAGTGGCTCTTGAAGAGTACATGCAATACCTACTAGATAAGGGCATTCCAGAGGAAGAAATTGATTTTATGGCAAAGACAATTCCAGCAAAGCTCCTTGGACTAGATGAAAAGCTCTAAGCAGCACCTAGGTTACAAATAAATAAAGATTAATCTAGAATTAAGCATTGTCTTAAAAAAGTAAATTACACTTAAAAATTATTTTGATAAGGGGGACTACTTGGTATGATTAGTTTGATTGTAGTACTGGCCATAGTAATTTCTATTGCATTAGGTTATAAGACCAAGATTAACACGGGGCTTTTCGCAATTTCATTTGCATATATCATTGGGTGTTTCTTTTTAGATTTAAAAGCCAATGATGTTATTGGGATGTGGCCGATTAGGATATTCTTTGTTATTTTTGCAGTATCGCTTTTTTACAATTTTGCATTGGTAAATGGAACATTAGAAAAACTTTCTCAGCACCTATTATATAGCTGCCGGAAGGCCCCCCATCTGCTTCCCTTTGCTATTTTCTTTGCAGCAGCATTTATTGCAGGTTTAGGGGCGGGCTTTTTCACAGTAATGGCATTCTTTGCGCCTATCACACTGTTGCTTTGTAAAAAAACAGGTATGAGTAAGCTCGTTGGTGCAGTCGCAGTAAACTACGGAGCATTAGGCGGGGCAAACTTCATGACCAGTGCCAGTGGTGTTGTCTTTAAGAGTTTAATTGAGACTGCAGGGTATACGGATTCGGCATTTGCGTACACAACTAGTATTTTCATCGTCAGTATAATAATACCGGTAATCGTGATATCTGGATTGGTGCTATTTTCAAAGGATGGAAAGAAACTAGGAAAGGGTATTGAGATTCAAGAGCCTGAGGCATTTGAACCGAAGCAGAAGACGAATCTACGCCTGATCTTTCTAATGGTAGGTATCGTTCTTGTCGCACCAATTTTAAACATTATCTTTCCTGAAAACACACTTATTAACTTTGTAAATTCAAAAATGGACATTGGTCTTATTGCAATTATCTTTTCTGTTGTAGCAATGATGCTTGACCTTGCCGACGAGAAGACAGTTATTGCTAAAGTTCCATGGAACACTTTGATTATGATCTGCGGTGTTGGTATGTTGATATCCGTTGCAATCAAAGCGGGAACGATTGATATCATGGCCGGCTGGATCGGAGGAAATATACCTGCTTTTGCAGTACCTATTGTACTTTCTATCGTTGGCGGAATCATGTCCTTCTTCAGCAGTACAGTGGGTGTTGTTGCACCAGCACTTTTCCCAATTGTCCCATCTATTGCAGAAACAACAGGACTTAATCCTATGGCTTTATTTACATGTGTTATTATTGGTGCACAGGCAACAGCTATTTCTCCATTCTCTTCTGGGGGAAGTTTAATCTTGGGTTCCTGCGCAACAGACGAAGAACGTTCAGAAATGTTTCCAAAGCTTTTATTCAACGGAGTCGTTTTGTGCTTAGGAGCTGCCATAGTGGCCAGTATAATTATTGCTGTTGTGATGTAGAGGGATACTATAAATAAACCCCATAAGAGTTAAGGGGCGTGCTAAAAAATTAGCTCGCCCCTTAATATCTAAGAGGATAGAATTATATGCTCATGAGTTTTTCACGAGAAGCAGCTATCACGTAATTAA
>JBFNEZ010000284.1:0-3754 GCA_040797825.1 Thermotaleaceae bacterium
TATTTTTTCAATGAGAATAGGATTTAATAGAGAAAAAAGGAGGTCAAAATGATGAGAATCCCTATGCGAAGAAAAATGTGGATAAATCTTTTTTGCTTTTTGATCCTTGGATTGGTGGGGATCAACTTATATGTACATAAAACTATCAATACCTCCACCCTGCCAACTTTAAACAAAGTAATTGTGGTAGATGCAGGTCATGGGGGTATGGATGGAGGTGCAGTAAGCAGGAGTGGAATTTATGAAAGCCACATCAATCTTGAGATTGCCCTTAAGTTAAGGCGACTTTTAGAGCAAAGTGGTGCCATTGTGCTGCTCACAAGAGATGCAGATGTAGGACTATACTCAGAACGGGGGTCTATTCGAGATAAAAAGAATGAGGATCTAAGAAATAGAAAAGATTTGATTGAAAATAGTGAGGCCGATATTTTTGTGTCCATACACCTCAACGCTTTTCCTCAAAGTCAGTATTACGGAGCCCAGACATTCTATCCTAAAAAGCCAGAAGAGAGCAAGGTATTGGCAGAATTAATTCAGGAAGAGCTGATTCGTGTACTAAACAATGATAATCACAGGGTATCGAAGGCAAAAAATGATGTCTACCTTTTACAAAACCCCAGTATACCTACGGTATTAATAGAATGCGGCTTCCTCTCTAATCCTATGGAAGAACAGCTGCTTCAAAAGTCCACATACCAAGAAAAGGTTGCATGGAGTATATATATTGGCATACTTCGATATTTTCAAGGAGAAAAGGAGTAAGAACATCCCACTATAAGCTGAGTCATTATGTGGATAAAATGTGAATAAGATTATAGAAATATGGTATAGTCTATGGAATCCAAAGGATAAGAGGTGAAAAGTTATCCACAGAGTTATCCATAGGTTTCTTTGTTCTATATAAAATAATGTGGACAAGATGATAAATAATGATAAAGATTGAGGAAATATCTAAAAAGGAGAGCGTAACTGTAAACAAATCTTATGCACATTAACATAATAGCAGGCATACTCACTAATTAAGGGAAACAAATTTCCCTCTGATGCATATAATGAAGTATGTGAGGAGGGAATAGATGTGAATAAATGGATGATATGGACAGTTATTTGCATCATATGTGTTTCCATACTGTTATATGTCGGAACTTTTTTTAGATATCCAGGAAGAACGATAAAAGCCCATACCTCCATTGGCCAAGGCCAACAGAAGCATTATCTGCTTGGGGAAAGAATAATGGAGAAAGGTAAAATTTAACACATCTACAGGTTTATGTTGTCATGAAAAAAGTCAGAAGATTCAAATAATCTCCTGACTTAACTTTGTGCTGCAGATGGTTTCTTATTTTTTGAGAACGAGAAGGAGCTCTCCCGATTTTACTTGTTGCCCTTGCTTAACCATAATTTTATCCACGGTTCCTGAAACAGAAGCGGTCACATTGGTTTCCATCTTCATAGCTTCAACGATAAGCAAGGATTGCCCTTCCTCAACTGTATCTCCCTCTTGAATAAGGACCTTTGTAACAGCCCCAGGAATACTGGCCCCTACCTCTAAGTTGTTGGAAGGGTCAGCCATAGTTGTGGTACTTACTGTAGTTAACACATTGCTGGCCTTGTCAAGGATTTCAATTTCTCGTCTGTTGCCATTGACTTCAAAGGCTAGACTGCGATATCCTTCATTATTTACTTTGCCAATTTCAACAAGTTTAACCATCAATACTTTTCCTTCAGCAATTTCTACTTCACAAGTCTCTCCCTCTTCAAGACCATGGAAATAAATATCGCTGCCCATTCTACTTAAATCTCCATTCTCTGCCACATACTTAAAATAATCGTCTAATACCTTTGGATAAAGAGCATAACTTACGATATCTTGTTTTGTAGGTGAAAAGCTATATTTTTCTTTTAAATAGGCTTCAATTTTTCCGAAGTCTTCAGGTTCTAATAATTCTCCAGGTCTGCAAGTAATAGGTTCCTCTTCCTTGAGAACAAGCTTTTGAAGTTTTTCTGGAAAACCACCTATAGGCTGCCCGATCATGCCTCTGAAATAATCCATTACGGAATCAGGAAAGGCCATATCCTTAGCTTTATCGTAGATGTTATCCGGTGTTAAATCATTTTGCACCATAAAGATAGCCATGTCTCCAACTACTTTAGACGATGGGGTTACTTTCACGATATCTCCTAGCATATCATTGGCTTTCTTATACATTTCTTTAACATCATCAAAACGATGACCTAAGCCAAAACTCTCAACCTGAGGTTTTAGATTAGAATATTGTCCACCAGGAATTTCATACTTGTAGATTTCTGTGGTTCCAGATTTTAAATCAGATTCAAAGTTGGTATAAACCTGTCTGACAGCACTCCAATAGTCAGATATCTTTTGAATGCCATCTAAGTCAATTCGTGTATCACGATGGGTGTTCTCCAGGGCAGCCACTACAGAGTTAAGGGCTGGTTGACTGGTGACACCCGACATGCTGTTAAAAGCAGTATCAGCAATATCTACCCCTGCTTCAGCTGCCATCAGTACCGTAGCCACACCATTACCGCTGGTGTCATGGGTATGAAGGTGAACAGGAATAGAAATTTCTTCTTTCAATGCCTTAATTAGCTTAAAGGCTGCATAGGGCTTAAGCAAGCCAGACATGTCCTTAATTGCAAGGATATGGGCACCCGTTCTTTCAATTTCTTTTGCAAAGTCTACATAATATTTTAAGGTATATTTATCTTTACTATCATCAAGAATGTCTCCTGTATAACACATGCATACTTCTGCAATTTTTCCCGTACGAAGGACTTCTTCAATGGCTACCTCCATGCCCTTTAGCCAGTTAAGAGAGTCAAAAATCCGGAATACATCAATGCCAGAATCAGCAGATTCTTGAATAAATTCTCTAATAACATTGTCAGGATAGTTTCTATAGCCTACTCCATTGGCACCTCTAAGAAGCATTTGAAATAAAATATTTGGAATTTTTTTTCTTAATTCCTCTAATCTTACCCAAGGAGATTCTTTTAAAAAGCGGTAAGATACGTCGAAGGTAGCACCGCCCCACATCTCTAATGAAAACAAATCTTGAGCCAAAATGCTGGTGGCCTTGCCAATTTTTATCATATCTCTTGTACGCATTCGTGTAGCCATTAAAGATTGATGAGCATCTCTCATGGTTGTATCCGTGAGTAGGAGTTTGCTTTGACCTTGTATCCATTTAATTAGGCCCTCAGGACCCTGTTCATCTAAAATTTGTTTTGTTCCCTTTAAATTCTCTGGCACGGAGACACTAGGAACCACGGGCACATCAAACTCCTTTTTATTGCCTTTGGTTTCATTAACAACTTTTTCACCAATAAAGTTGAGGACTTTCAGTTCCTTATCAGCCTTTGGTGCAATATTGAACAATTCAGGGTTATCGGCAATAAAGCCAGTGTCACATTGCCCCTGTTTAAAAGTCTCATGATTCAATACGTTAATAAGGAAAGGAGCATTTGTCCGTACGCCGCTGATTTTCAGTTCCTTAATAGAACGAACTGCTTTTCTAGCGGCATCTTCAAAGGTTCTTGACCAGGAAGTAGTTTTAACCAAAAGGCTGTCATAATAAGGGCTAATATTAGAACCTGTAAAACCGTTACCCCCATCCAATCGAATACCAAATCCAGAGCCGGTACGATAAACATCGATTCTTCCCGTATCAGGAGCAAAATCTCTGGAAGGATCTTCCGTAGTTACACGACATTGGATAGAATAACCCCT
>JBFNEZ010000285.1:0-3719 GCA_040797825.1 Thermotaleaceae bacterium
TGAAGTATTAGGACTATTTTCTGAAAACAAGAGCAGAGCGATAATACTTTTTAAAGAGTTCAGTAATGAGGATACAACTAGAGGTACTAATCAAAGAACTGATTAGTAAAAGCGATCTGTCTTTGCGAAGAATCGCAGAAATCACGGGAATCAATAGAGAGAAAGTACGAAAAATGAACATGCAAAAAGAACTGTCCCTTTGACACACTGGTTTGGAGATGCTGTTAGTTCTCTTGCCAACGAATGTGGAACATCAGCGAATAAGATGGCAGGACGCTTGTATCGCTTACTGTAAACAAGGATTGAAAAAGGCTCTAGAAATGGAAGGGATTTCGTTATGAAAGAAAAGAAAATCTTCGACGCATTAACTGAAGTTTGTGAAGAATACATTGAAGAAGCAAGAACAACTCAGCTTAGAAAACAAGCTATGGGTTGGAAAAAATGGACAGCGATTGCTGCTTGTACGGTCATGGTCGTCGGTATTGGTGGAGCACTTCTACTGCAAAACTTATTTCATGTTGGTGGAAATACAGGAAGCGGCGGCACAGGACATTACGAGAGCAGTGCTTTTATGTCATATGCGGGACCTGTCTTTCCTTTGATATTAAGTGAAGAAGATAACACAATAATGGCGATTCGCAACATTCTCTATGATTTCTCCCTGCCAAATGAGGATAGTATTCGTGTTTGGGGAGCCAATGTAGAAGACAGTTATACTCTTGGCAATTCTACCACAGAAGAAAAGACCATTAAAGCCATTTACCCATTTGCTGGAAGTTTTAACGAGCTGCAGGAGCAGATGCCTACTATTACCGTAAATGGACAGGAAGTCTTACCCACACTGTATGCAGGTGGTTATTCCGGAGGATTTACTGGTGTTTATGGTGGAAACGACCCGGATGGCAGTTGCAATATTCTACAATTAAATAACTGGGAGGGTTACAAATCACTTTTAGAAGATGGCCGTTATCAAAGCATTGCCTTTGCACCTTACCCCGTCCTGCCTCAGCAGGTAACAGTGTATACCTTTACCGATTTTGAGGCCCCGTCTGAGTATGATGCCGCAACACAAGCCATATCCTTTACCATTAACCCTGATAAGACTACCATTTTGCAGTATGGCTTTAATGGTGGAGAAATTGGTGAAGACGGTTTTCGAAGATATAGCTATTTTGTACCGAATGGGGTGAGTAGGCATAGCGAAACAAAATTGTTGATTTTAATTGGTGATGATATAGAAGATTTCTCCTTGCAGGGATACAAAAACGGTGCCTGCGAAATGGGTAACGAGCTTGAGGGTGTTTCTGCCACTGTCACACGGCAAGAGCGAGTTCTGTCTGATGTGATGGGTGAGCTCATTGATAATTTCTTTGATCAATATGACGATGGGAATTCCCTTGCGGTATCCCAAGAGATGTTCCTTGGTGCTTTGTCAGAGTTTATGGTTCAATACGGGTTGCTTTCCGAGTCGGTTCGTGACCGATACCAATATGGAATGATAGAGGATATTATATCAGAAGCAAATAATCTGAAACGTGTATTCTATTTGAAGTTTGAAGTAACAATTCCCGCCGGTGGAAGTGTCCCTGTCACAGCGGATATGCATAAAAAACCAAGCTTTGACTTTGCTTGCTCTGGCTCTGATAACAAAGGTATACAGGGTTATGATATGGTCACCCGGTTGGGTAGCAACCTGCATTTTGATGTGCTGACAGCTGAATTGGCCTCCACAGATCATATCGAGGTCGTACGTCAAAATTACGGTTTCAGCTTACCTCAAGGGGTCACCAAGGTGGAACTAGATCCTACAAAAGAGCATTATTATTTAGAGATAAGACCAATGGAGCAAATAGAATAAAGGGTTACGTCAATAGGACTAAGATATTGCCACATATCTTTTTATAGACATTGGCAGATATCAATCATGGTTTGTTTGCCTGTGTCTGTCAATGGGACGGTTCTTCTGACAGACATGTTTCTATGCATTTTTTACCTACTCGATCACAGCATTCTGTACATATGCCTTTGCGTTTACACTGCTTTTGGTGAGCACAGCTCAGATGTTCATTTTGTTTATCTTTCTCCATTTTAATCCTGTTTCGCTTCACTCCTTTTAAAATCGTCGTTGGGTCTTTTATTAAATGTTTAGCAATTTTCGTCAGTGTGTATTGCGCATTCAGTGCATCTTCAATATAATTTCGATCCTCAACTGTTAGATGCTTCCCTTTGGTTGTCATTTTATCATTTCCGAGATTCTGTGGATAGATATCTTTGAGAGTATACTATAACTTTGCAACACTAACTTCCGTTTAGGGTAAAAAACGGAAGTTACTTTTTCATTTTATAAATTTTAAAAATTATAAATATTATACTAATTTATTATGAAAATATTTACAAAAATGTAAAATACATTATATACTAATACTAGTACTGTGGCAGTATTTCAATAGAAATTTGGAGTTTAAGATTAAAAAGGATGGAGGGGTTTGTGTGAAAAAGACTATACTAGTAATGATTATTATCGTGATGACAGTGCTTGGTGTCAGTATGTCAATTTATGGTTTAGCAGTTAATGACATTTGGGTGACTGTAAATGGAGATGTATTAACCTTTGATCAGCCACCGATAATTATAAATCAACGAGTGATGGTTCCGCTTAGGGCAATCTTTGAAGCGTTAGAGTGTACGGTTGATTGGAATTCTAAGATGCAAATGATAACTGCATATTCGCCAGATATGCATATACTTGAAATTCATGTTGGTGAAACCTCTGCTTATAAAGATGGAGAACTTATCAAAATGGATGTCCCAGCAAAGATAGTAAATGGAAGGACATTAGTGCCTGTTAGGTTTGTGGCAGAAGCATTAGATTGTAAAGTGGAGTGGGAAAATAGCAGTAAAAAAGTAATAATAACAAAAAAATCTTCAGATGCAATCGAAGGAATGCCTACCTTCAAGACGGATTCTGATGTGCTTGAAGTCAAAAATATTTTTGGTGGAGCTGAAAAATATACTCGTTATGTATCCTATGATATTTTAAAGGATCTTAATGATACCAAAGGGCCACTTAGTGATAGTAGTAGTGGAATGTGGTTTTTAGTATTTGAATTGATGGGGTATGGAAAAGACGCTGTTCCAGCGGTAGTAGACTGTTGGAAAAACCCCTATGGACAGATTGCTTTTATCCTACCAAATGGAAATATTTATATGGGGGATAGATGCTATGAAGTTTTAGTGGCAAATAATGTAGAAGATAAAGAGGTAAAGAAAACATTTTTTTATGAAAACAACAGCCTAGATTTCTTGGCAGGCTATTTAATAGAAAATGCTCCCATGAAAGTTCGATTGTTTATTGATAATTGGTATAAAGGAGAATTTAATAAACAGAAGGAGATAAACGATTGGACGAATAATTGGAATTTCTAGTGAAGTAAGGACTCGATTACGCTACATATTATAAATACCAATCATAAAGAAACAGAAGAGAGAATAATGGAGATACCAATAAAAAGCAGAAAGGTAAGTGCATATTTAATGAAAATATGTGCTTAACTTTTTAGCATTTTATTATTGAACTGAAGGCACTTTATTTATGATAACATTTAAAACAAGCAGGGACGGCAGACTGTGTAATAAATCCATATAATGGATAACATAAGATATTAAGAATATGCTATAATCCACCTAAGAATTCAAAGGAAGGGTGGGAAACATGAAAT
>JBFNEZ010000286.1:0-3672 GCA_040797825.1 Thermotaleaceae bacterium
TTTCCAGAGCGAGCAAATGATATTAGTAATGTGGGAATATCTTTTTTAAAATATGACTTAGGATTAGTAACTATATCTGTCGTAGGAATAGACTCATATGTATTACCTTCTTTTTTATTTAAGTAAGGAACCACTATTTCTCCTACATATGCCGATGTACCAGCACCTGTAAATATAACCCTAATCTTTTCTTTTTCTAATCTTTCATTAATAAATCTGCTTATATTGTCCTTATTACTTTCAATTATTTTCAAGGTTTCTAACCAAAGCTTAGGCTGCTGGTATATTTCACTAGCAGTATTTAGCCCATTTAAAGCTTTCCATTTTTCTTCACTTAGTCCAAACATATAATCACCCTTCTTCAACTCATTATGATATACCGTTGTCATGTTGTCATTACCAGTTATGTTAAAAAATTATTTCTTTAGTAATACATGATATTTGAACCTATCTCCTCTTGCAATTCCCTTTGTATATTCGATTATCATGTCATTTTCATGTGTTATTCTTTCTATCATCATTGCAGGTAATCCAGTACGATATAAAAGTAGTACAGCTTCATCTTCTCTAGTCAATACTGATTGAAATATTTCTTCTGCACAGGTAAAGACTGCATTGTATTTTTTAGTAAATATTTCATACATGGCATTTTGTTCTAATTGTTCCTTTGTCAAGCCTGGAAATCTGTCACAAGGCACATAACTTGTTTCAAGCATCATTGGTTCATTATCAGCAAGCCTTAGCCTTGTAAACATGTATACTTCGTCACCTGAAGCTAGGTTCATTTTTTTTGCTAGTTCGTCACTACACTTTATTACCTTGAAGTCAAGAACCTGAGAAGAAGGTGTTTTTCCAATCTTTTTCATCTCATCAGTAAAGCTATAAAAGCTTAGTAAGTCTTGCTTAAATTTTTCAGGAGAAACAAAGGTTCCCTTCCCATGCTCCCTGTATATATATCCTTCTTTTTCTAGTTCTTGTATAGCTTGTCTCACTGTAGATCTACTAACACTATAAGTTTCACATAGCTCTCTTTCTGAAGGCAACTGATCATTTTCAGATAAATATCCTTCTTCTATCATTTCGATAATTATATCCATTAGCTGATAATATAATGGTATTCTACTTTCTTTATTTATGACTTTCATGACCATCACCTTCGAAGATATTTTATAACTGGTACGTACCACCTATTTTAATAATATATTAACTTTTGTGTTATGTCAATATAATCTATTTAAATTCTGAACATAGGATACATTCTTAATACAAAGTTAGGCTGCTGACAAAGCTAATATCAACAGCCTAACCCTAGCATCACAGAAGCAAATCTCTTAAGGGGTCAAAGTGAGATAATGCTTCTATGAGCTATATGAATACTTTTAAATTTATATCTCTACTCCCATTCGATTGTTAAAGTTTTATTCGTCGTTATTCCTATTGTTTTCTGTTATTCCTATTATTCATATTATCAAAATTATTGCCATTTTTATAGTTTATAATTTTTTTGCTGCCATTTTGCTACCACGATTTATGCCTGGTTACAGTTTAAATAATGAACTCCCTCCGATACCATTGGTAGAGGTCCTCTGTGGTTTTTATCTTGTTCGCCAGCGCCTGACCACCTTCGACCAGCTTGTAATATTTGCGCTTGAACTCTTCGATTGTTAGCACCTTGAACTTCCATTCTCCCGGCATGTATCCTTCAGATATGAAGGCAAATCCCTTCTCGGTCTCCTCTTTAATCTTTCCTGAAAATAAGCACTTTGCACCGTGCCGGCACTATGCTATTACTGTGCTTTTCCGGTGCATTTCTGGTGCTCTCTTAGTGCCCTGTATTCTGCTATTATACTACATCAGACATCTGATTAAAATACCTATTGAAACTCTGGCGCTGGGATTTGACTGCATCTTCTGTAAAGCTGCAGGTTCCCGTATTTCTTAAAGTTGTTTACCTGAATGTAATTGCTACCGTTTACGCTGTATCGCACGATAAAGCGTCTATTGTGCAGGCTCTGCGGGCATGGCACCCTGTTAAGGTGCCGTTTGTGGTTGGATCGCCTTACTGAGCCAGTTCTCTTTCTCCTGGCTGCAGGCTTTGAGTTAATCGTTTATGTTTATAATATAAATGATATTGTTTATGGCGTCAATAATTTATTTAACGTTTCTCGATAAAAGAGAAATATTATCGTTGATTTATTAAATAAATTCGTTTATAATGAGAATATTGAAAGGAGTGGTTATATGTCAGTGTCTGAACAGCTGAAAATTCTATGTGTGAAGCTTGGAATAAGTGTCTCCGAACTCGGAAGGATGTCCGGTAGGAGTCCACAGGCATTTAATCAAAAGATGAAGCGGGAAACTTTCACTGTAGACGAATTAAAGAAAATTGCCGAAGCTGCCAGTTGTAAATACGAAGGCTCTTTTATACTGCCATCTGGCGAGAAGGTTACATACTAAAAAAGGAGGTTCTCAAATTGTCAAATAATGATATATGCAAGTGCACAGCCTGTGGAAAAAGCTTCTCTGTAACCATATCAAACGCAGGATATCCCGGCGTAAAAGATCGAGAAAGCATAAATTGTCCCTGGTGTGGTGCTGAAAATGGCAGCAAGGTAACAAGCGGCATTATTACTACACGGAAAGTAATTACGGAGGACGGTGTTAATCAATGACTTTATATGAAAAAATCGACCTCTACAAGCTGGCCATTGATGAAAAGCGTCCCTTTGAAGGCCATTTACTTCATGAAATTAAAAACTACTACCGGATAGGCCTTACATGGTCCAGCAATGCTCTTGAAGGGAACACCCTCACATTAAGTGAAACAAAGATCCTCCTGGAAGACGGACTGACTGTCGGAGGAAAGCCTCTTCGAGATACATTCGAAGCCCTGGGGCATGCAAAGGCTTATGATTTCATGTTTTCATTGCTTAATAGCTACCAAATAACCGAAGAAGACGCCCTTACAATGCACCGAATGTTTTATACAGGTATTGATGTCGGGGCAGCGGGAAAATACCGCGATCGCCCGGTCTTTATAACCGGCTCAAAATATGAAGTATGCTCAGTAGAGCAGATAGAAGAGGAAATGACAAAGTTATTCCAGTGGGCATGCTCTGAGCGTAATAAGTACCATCCGGTTGAATTTGCCGCCCAGCTGCATAAGCGGTTTGTATTTATTCATCCTTTCATAGATGGGAACGGGAGAGTTGCCAGGTTGCTTATGAATACAGCGCTTATTCAGGACGGTTATATGCTGGCCATAATTCCACCAGTCTTGCGACATGAGTATATTAGCTTGCTGGAGCGGGCTCATGAAGATGATCAACCTTTTATGGACTTTATTGCAGAACGAGTTCTTGAGTCGGAGAAGGAGATCATGCGCCTACTGCATATCCCACTTTCTAAACTGCCATAAAATCAAGCCTCTGAAACCCTTTATTTTACTGGGTTCAGAGGCATTTTGACGTCTATTCCCACTCAATCGTAGCAGGTGGTTTGCTAGTGATATCATATACTACTCTATTTACTCCTTCCACTTCGCTAGTTATTCTTCTAGATACCTTTTCAAGTACTTCATAAGGTATTCTTGCCCAGTCAGAAGTCATTCCATCAGTTGAATGTACAGCTCTTAAAGCAATTGTATGGAAATATGTTCTCCCTCCGTTTACT
>JBFNEZ010000287.1:0-3618 GCA_040797825.1 Thermotaleaceae bacterium
TTCAGAAATAGGTAAGCTGAAAGCCGTGATGCTCCATCGGCCAGGAAAGGAATTGGAAAGAATTACACCAGAATATCTGCAGGAACTGCTTTTTGATGATATTCCTTGGCTTAAAAAGATGCGCAATGAGCATGATGGTTTTGCAGACACCTTGAGGACTCAGGGATGCACTGTATATTATTATGAGGAGCTGCTGGAGGAAATTTTAAGCAATGAAAAAATAAAGGAGAAGTTAGTCGGTGAGGTTGTAGATGGGAGCAACATTGCAAACCCTGAGTTAGAAAAACAAATTAAGGCCTTTCTGATGCAGATAAATGAGAAGGATGTTACAGAGATATTGATTGCAGGATTACATAAAAAGGACTTTGAAGAGGAAATTCGAGACAGGCGATTGGTAGATTATGTGAAGGAAGAATATCCCTTCTATATCAATCCCTTACCAAACCTATATTTTACAAGAGATCCTGGTTCGGTCATCGGAAACGGTCTTTCAATCAATTCCATGAATACCTTTGCCCGCCTGCGGGAAACCATGATTTTAAAATATATCTATGAGGAGCATCCCCTCTTTAAAAAAGAATGCTCCCCCCTGTGGTATGATTATCGGCTTCCCTACAGCATCGAGGGAGGAGATATACTGGTACTCAGTGAAAAAGCTGTAGCCATTGGCTGCAGCGAACGGACTTCGGCCAGAGGCATTGAGGATCTTGCAGCCAATCTCTTTCGGGGAGATGACAGGATTCAACAGGTGCTGGCCATACAGATTCCCTTTACTCGGGCCTATATGCATTTGGATACGGTTTTTACAATGGTAGACCAGGATAAGTTCACCATTTACCCTGGTGTTGAAGGAAAGGTAAAGGTTTTCCGTCTGACTCCAGGAAAAATCCACCCAAGGGTAGAGGTGTTGAAGGATTTGAAAACAGCTTTGAAGGAAGCCCTAGGATTGCCTGCTGTTGATTTAATCCAAAGCGGAGGAGGGGATGAGGTGACGGCCGCCCGAGAACAATGGAATGATAGTACAAATACCCTTGCCATTGCGCCTGGGGTCGTGGTAACCTATGATCGTAATGAAGCTTCCAATGAAACCCTAAGAAAGCATGGTATCCAGGTTATCGAAATTGAAGGCTCAGAGTTGGTGCGGGGCAGAGGAGGCCCTCGGTGTATGAGTATGCCACTGGTTAGGGAAGCCTTGTATTAAAGTGGGAAAAATGTGCTTTAGGAAGGAAACCCTATGGGTTCTACAGAAATAAATATTTACATAGAAAATGAAGGAGGAGTAAAAAAATGGCAGTGAATTTAAAAGGGAGAAGTTTTTTAACACTAAAGGATTTTACCCCGGAAGAAATCAAGTATCTACTAGAACTATCTAAGGATTTAAAGAATAAAAAAAGAGTGGGAAATAAGGAGAAACTATTAACGGGAAAAAATATCGTACTGATTTTTGAAAAGGCATCTACCCGAACAAGATGTGCCTTTGAGGTTGCGGCCATGGATGAAGGGGCTGGGGTTACCTTTTTAAGTGCCAACGATAGTCAAATGGGAAAAAAGGAGTCCTTGGAAGATACAGCCAAGGTGCTTGGAAGAATGTATGATGGTATTGAATTTCGAGGCTTTAAACAAGAGACCGTGGAACTGCTGGCAAAGCACTCTGGTGTACCTGTATGGAACGGTTTAACTGATGCAGATCACCCTACCCAGATTCTGGCCGATCTATTGACAATTCTCGAACATGTACCTAAAGCACTCAATAAGGTGAAAATGGTCTATGTAGGAGATGCCCGAAACAATATGGGAAATGCCTTGCTAATCGGAGCAGCAAAGATGGGGATGCATTTTGTGGCCTGTGCACCTAAGGCCTTATTTCCAGAGGAAAGTCTTGTGGCAGAAATGCAGGAGGTAGCGAAAGAAACCGGCGCAGTGATTGAATTGATTGATCAGATTGATGAGGCAGTAAAGGATGCCGATGTGATTTATACCGATGTTTGGGTATCCATGGGTGAAGAAGATCAGTTTGAGGAAAGAATCAAGCTCCTCCATCCTTATCAGGTAAACATGGAGATGTTGAAAAAGACTGGAAACCCTGATGTGATCTTCCTTCATTGTTTGCCAGCCTTCCATGATCTTGAGACAAAGGTTGGAAAGGAAGTTTACGAAAAGTACGGACTTAAGGAAATGGAAGTTACCGATGAAGTCTTTAGGAGCAGATATTCCAAAGTATTTGATGAGGCAGAAAATAGACTGCATACCATTAAAGCCGTTATCGTGGCAACCATGGGATAAACTCAAAGGGGGCAATGGGAGGTAGCAGAATGAAAAAAGAGAGAGTGGTAATCGCCCTTGGGGGCAATGCCTTGCAGGCAAATCCCAAGGATACAACCGCAGAGGCCCAGCTCTTGACAGCAAGGGAGACGGCAAAGCCTTTAGTGGATTTAATAGAAGAAGGACATGAATTGATCCTTGTCCATGGGAATGGCCCCCAGGTGGGACAGCTGATTGCAACCTATGAAGCTGCTGCCGGGGTACCTGCCATGCCCTTTCCAGAATGTGGTGCCATGAGTCAAGGATACATCGGCTACCATCTACAGCAAGCCATAGGAGAGGAAATGAGGCGGCGGGGGATTCAAAAAAGCGTAGCAGCTATCGTTACCCAGGTTATTGTAGACAAAGAGGATCCAGGCTTTAAAAATCCCACAAAGCCTGTTGGTTCTTTCTTCTCAGAGGAGGAAGCTGTCTGGCTTCAAGAAGAAAAGGGTTATGTCATGAAAGAAGATGCAGGCAGAGGATGGCGGAGGGTAGTGGCTTCTCCTGAACCCATCGACGTGGTAGAAGCACCTATTGTAAAAACCCTAGTAGATGCAGGACACGTGGTGATCGCCGCTGGGGGAGGAGGCGTGCCCGTCATCAGTGGGGAAAAGGGGGTACTGGAAGGTATTCCTGCGGTTATTGACAAGGATTTTGCCGCAGAAAAGATTGCTGAACGATTGGATGCGGATGCTCTCATTATTTTGACTGCTGTAGAAAAGGTATCTATCCACTTTAACAAGCCCAACCAACAGGATTTAGATAGAATGAATCTAGTAGAGGCAAAACAATATATTGAAGAAGGCCATTTTGCACCAGGTTCCATGCTGCCTAAGGTAAAGGCAGCCATGAAATTCGTTTCATCCAAGTCAGGCAGGAGAGCGTTGATTACCTCCCTGGAAAAGGCCAAGGAAGGAATTGCAGGGAAAACAGGAACAGTGATTGTAGAAAAGTGATAGATTTGATTTTTTGTGGAACAATTTACCAAAAATATTTTTTGGTAAATTTCTAAAATTGATGAAACCTTTTCCATCTTTTTAACGTCTATTTATATACAGCTTAACCATAAAGTATTTGTATGGTACTATTTTGGAGAAGGATGGATTTTGCAGAAGGACCCATACTTTTGTTCTGTCCTTTAGAAATATCCGTAGGGAACGCATCTTATGCGTTCCGCCAAATCCTATCTTTCTCAGTTTCATCTACATAAAAATCATAATGAGGAAATGGAGGGGTTCCCATGGTAAAAAGAAAAGGCCTAACCTTTGTTCTTGCAGCAGCTTTGGCGGCAGGGCCTACAGTTCCAGCCTTTGC
>JBFNEZ010000288.1:0-3618 GCA_040797825.1 Thermotaleaceae bacterium
AATAGATATAGAAACAAAAGGACTTTTTTCCTATACCGAAGTAACGAAGACGATATTAAGTTTAAATGCAATAAAGAGGATAAATTTATTGTATTTAGAGGTTTAAATAAGGCTCTTAAGCTTATTCCAGTAAACAAGTTAGAAGATTAGAGCTTATTAAGTATGTATTGCTAATAGGAAGGGCAGGTACTCAATCCTGCCCTTCACTTTTCTTCTGCTCCTCTCTCTCCCTACTGAGTATCCTCTGTATAACTCGTAGAATAACCATATAAGCATCCATGCTAATAGATATGACAGGATTTATCAAAATATGCAGTATCGTAACAAAAGACAATGGCTACAGCCATTGCAGTAACGATGATACCTGTAATGCCTGCACCGGCCCAAAGGATGATGATGGGAGCCAGAGCGGTTTTAGGAAGTGCATTAAGGACGACCATATAGGGATCCAGTACATCAGATATAAAGTCTGACCACCAAAGCAAGATAGCAATCAGTGTTCCTAAAATCGTACCAGATACAAATCCAGCTACGGTTTCAAGGGTACTGATACCTACGTGCTTATAGAGGGAGCCATCCTTGAGCAATCGTAAAAAAACATTCCACATTTGAGAAGGGTAACTGGTTAAGAATGTATCTATAATTTTAGTCTGAGCAGCAATTTCCCAAATAGCAAAAAATACAACCAAAATAGAAACCTGCGTGAGGAAGATAGCTCTTTTCCTTTTCTTTACCTGACACAGAAATTCTATATGTTCTTTTGATGGTTCTAAATCAGCTTTGTTTTTATGTTCTGGCTGGGCATTCTTATTTAACATGGATATCCAGCTCCTTCCATATTGTATTGAAATAGTGTCTAAATTCAGGAGCTTCCCTTGAAGCCAGAGGGCTTCTTTCCATATCTAGGGTTAGATTAATCTCATGGACGATCTTAATGGTGGCAGGTCGATTGCTCAATACGATCACCCTATCGGCCATGGAAATTGCTTCTGCTATATCATGGGTAACCATGATAGCTGTTTTTTTCTCTTTTTTTAAAATGCTTCCAATTTCATCAGCTACGGCTAAACGGGTTTGATAATCTAATGCTGAAAAGGGCTCATCCAGTAATAATATATCAGGCTCAATAGCCAGGGTTCTAATAAGGGCTGCCCGTTGACGCATACCTCCCGAGAGCTGATTTGGATAATGATGCTTAAAATCTCCCAATCCATACATCTCTAGCAATCTTTCTGCTTTTTCCTTTGTTTCTGTAGTAAGCTTGCCTTGAATTTCTAAACCGATTAATACATTATTCAAAATTGTACGCCATTCAAACAAATGATCTTTTTGAAACATATATCCTATGGACTTATTGGTTTTATTGACTTCTTGTCCATTTACAAGTACTGTCCCAGAAGAAGGTTTGATAAGGCCTGCAATAATGGACAAGGCTGTTGATTTTCCACATCCGCTCGGTCCTACGATTATCACAATTTCTCCCTTGTACACGTCAAATGAAAGATCTTTGACAGCAAGTGTTTCTCCGTCTAGAGTATGATAATTCATAGAGACATTTTTTATTTCGACAACCTTTTCACCAGTCATTGACACTCCTCCCTAAGTTGTAGAATCAATATATTTTATAGTATTCTTCTGAAGAAAAGATGTGACTTTTACAGATGATAATGTCTAGACCAGCATAGGTATGAAAAGAAATATAATCAGCAGTTGTAGCGTGAAAGAAAGGATAGTTTGTAAATAGTGGAATATATTGTTATAATGAAGGATAGTATCAATTGTTATACATTTTCCTTTTAGAAGGGATATAGGTGGATGTAGTGCTTTTTATAAATCAAAAAGAAATGAGGGAATTCAATGGTCTTTGGGGATGGACTGTTGTGGAAATTGACGCTGCTGACAGTAGTTATTCATTTGGTGGATACGCTATCTTATTCTGTCCGCCTCAATTCCGTTAAAAGTGGACAGTTTGCTTTATCGCTTTCTTTGTTCAATCTTATTGTATTGGTATCAAGAACAGCCAATACTTTTCAAGGACCTCTAATTGGAAGAATGATAGATACAAGCATCAAAGTGCAATACGATCCCCTATGGGAAATCCGGACAGTCATTGTTGGTGCTACTGTGGGGACAACGCTTGGGATTCTGATGATGCCTACCTTTTTAAAAGTATTTTCCAAAGCTGTTAGGAAGCTGGAAGTATCAGGATCGATACCCGCCATCGTGGTCCAGGCCCTTAGCTTGGGCAATATAAGACGAATTGCCAATAATACTGTAAGGCCTTCTCGAGGCATGATCCATGGCCTTCGATTTAAAAATATACCTAAGCGACTATTGCTTTTAAATGCTTTCATTACTGGTATATATGCTATTGGTGTATTGGCAGCCTACTATGCAGCTGTATATGTACCTGAAAATCGCCTTGCAGCAGCTGGTTCTTCTGGTATGATTAATGGCATTGCCAGTATTTTGCTGACGATGTTTGTAGATCCTAGAGCAGCCATTATAACTGACGAAGCTTACCGTGGAAAACGACAATATGGAGATGTAAAGTCCCTCGTAATTATACTAGTAGGAACTAAATTTTTAGGAACACTTTTGGGCCAGGTATTTTTAATTCCTGCCGCAAAAATAATTGCCTATTTCTACATGTAGAGATGGAGTTTTTATATGAAATTTGGGTTTTCATTTCTGAAATAGAATAGAAGGGTCCTTTCTTACAAACTCTATTTTCAAATAACCAATAGAGCTGGAAGGAAATCTGTTATGAGTTCATACGTATTAGTTTTATTCAGAGTAATTTCTATCATGTTACTGCTGCTTTTTTCTACACTGCTTATTATGGGGAAGAGACCCATTGGAGAACTGCCTGTATTTGATTTTCTAGCCTTGGTAGTAGTTGGAGCTATTGTAGGTGCAGATATTGCTGTCCCAGAAATAGACCATTTGCCTACGGCTTTTGCGGTATTGGTGTTGGCAATGATGCAAAGAATTATTACAGCTATTCTTATTAAAAATAAAAAGGCACGAAGAATGATAACTTTTGAACCTGCAGTCATTATTCACGAAGGAAAATTTGTGTATAATAACCTTAAAAAGTCTCTATACACCCTTGATGATATCTTGATGCTGCTTAGAGAGAAGAACATATTTGATTTGAATCAAGTAGGTTATGCTATATTAGAGGCAAACGGAAAAATCTCAATATTAAAGAAAGCAGCGGATCGAGAAGTAAGAATAAAGGAAATAGGGTTAAATAAAGAGAATGCTTGTTTGTTCTTTCCAGTAATTATTGAAGGAGAATTGCAGAGAGAAAATATAATCAGAATTCATAAGACAGAAAAAGAAGTGTTATCACTAATGAAAGCAAAGGGATATAGTGAGATAGAACAGGTTTTTTTGGCGATGATGGATAAATATGGCCATCTGCGTATATCTACCTACTCGGAAAAAACAAGAAAATTATAAGCACTAGTAAAAAAATGATAAAACTATAAATATATGCAAAAAAATTACAGAAACATGCAGGAATTTTAAGGCCATGTCAGAATATAGATAGTTGGAGAAAAGGGGTGTTTTGATGAGAAAGCGAAATCGAGGGAAACATAGAAAACTAGC
>JBFNEZ010000289.1:0-3611 GCA_040797825.1 Thermotaleaceae bacterium
TCTTTCTTATCCTGTGGAATTGCATTATATGTAGGAGGGGTTGTAAAGGATCCTCGAGGACTATTTTATTCTTCCCCAAAAGAACTGGCAGCTTTGGGTGTTCAGACAAAAATGCGTCATGACGTAATTGAAGCAGATTTAGATGGTAAGAAGTTGACTGTTCGAAGTTTAGATACCAATGAAATCTTTGAAGATCGCTTCGATAAGCTTATTATTACAACAGGCTCTTGGCCAATTGTACCTAAAATTCAGGGGATTGAAATGGAAAATATATTGCTCTCTAAAAATTATAATCATTCAAATACAATCATTGAAAAAGCCAAGGATGCCAAGGATATTGTTGTTGTAGGAGCAGGATACATTGGGGTTGAATTGGTAGAAGCTTTCGAGATGAATGGGAAAAAGGTAACATTGATAGATAGTCAGGATCGTATTCTTAGCAAATACTTAGATAAAGAGTTCACGGATGTTGCAGAAAGAGCTTTTATGAATCATAGTGTTAAACTGGCATTGGGTGAAACGGTTACAAAATTTGAAGGAAAAGATGGAAAGGTATCAAAGGTAGTTACAACGAAGGGTATCTATAAAGCAGATCTTGTCATCCTTTGTATTGGATTTAAACCCAACACAGAGTTGTTTAAGGGACAGATTGACATGTTGGAGAATGGAGCAATTATTGTAGATGAGTATATGCGTACCAGCAAAGAAGATGTTTATGCTGCTGGGGATAGCTGCGCGATTGTATATAATCCCACAGGAAAGCCCGCCTATATTCCACTGGCAACCAATGCAGTGCGTATGGGTACGTTAGTAGCAAGAAATCTTGTAAGACCAGCTATTCAATATATGGGGACCCAAGGAACCTCTGGAATTAAGATATATGAAGAGAACATTGCAGCAACTGGATTAACAGAAGATTCAGCAAAAGAGCTGGGATTAAATATTCAGTCGGTGACGGTTAAGGATAATTACCGCCCTGAATTTATGCCTACCTATGATGAAGCTACATTAAAAGTTGTCTATGAAAAAGGAAACAGAAAAATATTGGGTGCTCAAATTATGTCTAAAACAGACTTAACCCAATCGATTAATACGATTTCTGTATGCATTCAAAAGGGAATGACCATTGAGGAGTTGGGATTTGTAGATTTCTTCTTCCAACCGCACTTCAATAAGCCATGGAATCTATTAAATTTAGCAGGCCTAAGAGCAGAATAAGTTAGTTGTTTTTATAAAAATAGGAGAGTGAAAAATCACCCTCCTATTTTTGTATGGATGTACTTAGATAGCTATAGCCTAAATCTTTTGATATGCTTTGAACACACTCTTTCAAATTTTCTAGAATAAAATCAAAACGTTTTCCGTCAAATCGTATACTCCCGCCTGCTATGCTGATAGAAGCGGCAACCTGATTCTCATGATTATAGATAGGCATAGCTAAAGACGTCGTATCCTCAGCAAGCTCTGAATAACTAATGGTGTAACCGAGAGACTTTTCTTCTTGAATTTTTTCTCTGAGTGTTTCAGAAGAAGTAATTGTATTAGAGGCGAAAAAAGAAAATTCAAAGGTTTCTATGAGGGAATCGATTTCTTCCCAGGAAAGGAAAGCTATCAAGGCCCTGGGACAAGCTCCCGCATAGAGGGGAGCACGCCTGCCAATACGTGTATATAGCCTAACTGGAAGAGTGCTTTCTACCTTTTCAATATAGATGGCTTCATTGCCTTCCCTGATTACCAATTGAACAGCATCGTTGGTGATGCGAACAAGCTCTTTCATATAAGGGTAAGCAATCTTTCGGATATCAAGATTCTCAGTAACAATTCTGCCCATGTCTAAGAATTTTAATCCGAGCTTATATCTAAATTCGTTGATGCCTTCTAATTGTCTTTGGATAAGTCCATTGTACTCAAGGGTATTGAGCAATCTATGGGCCGTAGCCTTTGGAATGCCTGTCAAGTCTGAAATTTCTTTTAATGTCAACAGCGGTCTTTCGGAACTAAACAAAAGTAAAATTTGTATTGATTTATGCAGACTATTGTTCATTGATTGATTAGAAAGTTTTATCAAGTTTATCACCTTCAGGTTATAGGATAAAATATGGCTCTATATTGTATGATATCGTGAAATTTAAATTTCTTCAACTATAACTTTAAAGGTTTTATTTTTTACCTGAATGGAATAATACTTCTTATTAGATTTATATGTCATTGAATCAATAAAATCAATATCTGAATAGAATTCCTTTAGAAGAGTATGCCCTTCCTCAATAGATACAGGAATGAATCTCAGAATATTTCCAGGTATTGATTGAGACAGCCGTGGAAGATCTACCGTGATAACTGTGGCAATTTTGGTGTAGCCCCCGGTGGTCTGTCGCTCTGCTAACATAATGACGGGCATACCGTTTCCCGGTACCTGTATGGACCCAATGGCTATGCCGTCAGAGATAATGTCTGGACCAGTTTTATGAGCAATAGGCGGCCCGCTTAATCGGTAACCCATGCGATCGGCATCCTTCGTTACGCTATATTCACCAGTAAGAAAATTTTGAATTCCTTCGGTTGTAAAGGCTTCATCTTGGGGGCCCATAATTACACGGATAGGAGAATTACTGGAATACCACTTTTGGATAAAAGCTTTTGGCAGAAGGCGTGAGGGAGGAACACCTTCTTGAGGGAGATAGGGGATTTCATCACCTGCTTTAATCAGATGACCATTTAAACCGCCTATCTTGGCTCTCAAGTAGGTAGAAGCACTGCCCATGACTTTAGGTATATCAAATCCTCCATAGATGCATAGATAACCTCGACATCCACTTAAAATGCTAGAAATAGAAAGTGTAGTGCCTCCTTCTATATAAAGTGTACTCCAGCAAGGAATATGATCCCCCTTATCGGTAGAAACAATAAAATCACCTCCTGTGATAGCTATATGGGCCGAATTTTGAAATTCCACAGTGAGTCCTGTATAAGTAAATTCTATGGCAGGGGTATTTTGCCAGTTGCCTGCCAAAATATTGCCTATTCTAAATGCAAACTCATCCATTGCACCAGATACGGGCATACCATATTGCTGAAAGCCAAAACGTCCCAGATCTTGTATGGTGGTATAGAGACCCGGATTTATAATCTTTATGCTGCTCATGCTAGATCAAATCCTTTTCAAATATTTTTTGACTTGGTAACAATTTTGATTTATATTCTGTTGAATATCCCTATATTCTTCCTTCGTTATTGGGAGAAAACGAATATAATTTCCTGCCTCTAGGAGAATAGGATTTTCTTCTCGAGCAGGATTATATAAATCTAAGGGGGTTCTACCGATAAGCTGCCATCCTCCAGGACTTTCAATAGGATATATACCTGTTTGTGTTCCTGCAATGCCGACAGAACCAGCTGCTACGGCTGTTCTGGGCTTTGACAAGCGAGGGGCAGCGATTTTTTCTGACATTCCCCCAAGATAGCAGTAGCCTGGAGTAAAGCCTAACATATAGATAAGATATTCATTGTTTGAGTGGATAGAAATAACTTCGTCGATAGACAATTGATTCTGCTGTGCAACGAAATGAATATCTGGGCCAAAATCCTCATGATAACAAGTGGGAATTTCA
>JBFNEZ010000290.1:0-3606 GCA_040797825.1 Thermotaleaceae bacterium
CATAAAGGGTTGTGATACAATATTAACAAAGCCAATAAAGGTTAAAATTGTTAATTAATATAAGATGACTAGAAAATTATTACATAAATAAAATTTCAAATCATAACAAATAGACACATAAGGGGTGGATAGTGTTGGAAAAAGTTTATGATGTAATCATTATTGGAGCTGGACCGGCAGGTTTAGCCGCAGGGTTATATGCTGCAAGAGGGAAAATGTCAACTTTGATTCTAGAAAAGGATAGAACGGGTGGACAGATTGTTACAACTGATGAGGTGGCAAACTATCCAGGATCCATTCAAGATGCTACAGGTCCAACCTTGATTGCTAGAATGGTGGAGCAGTGTAAGGAATTTGGTGCTGAACTTGTTAAGGATGGTATCAAGGAAGTAAAGGTGGAAGACAAAATAAAGGTTTTGGTTGGTGAAAAAGCAACTTATCAAGCAAAATCAGTCATTATAGCCTCTGGAGCTAGCCCAAGGCTATTGGGCGTACCAGGAGAAAAGAAACTAACTGGCAAAGGAGTTTCCTACTGTGCAACATGTGATGCTGACTTCTTTACAGATTTTGAAGTATTTGTAGTAGGTGGAGGAGACTCAGCTGTTGAGGAAGCAATTCATCTAACGAAGTTTGCTAGAAAAGTAACGATTGTACATAGAAGAGATGAATTAAGAGCAGCAAAATCTATTCAAGAAAAAGCCTTTAAAAACCCAAAGATGGAATTTATGTGGGATACAGTGATTGAAGAAATCAAGGGAGATGGCTTAGTAGAATCTGTAGTTTTTAAAAATGTTAAAACTGGTGAAACCACAGAATATCATGCAGATGAAGAAGATGGAACCTTTGGTATCTTTGTCTTTGTTGGTTATCTTCCACAAACAGGAGTATTTAATGGATTGATAGACATGGATGAAGCAGGATATATTATAACAGATGACAACATGAAAACCAATGTTCCAGGAGTATTTGCTGCAGGAGATTGTAGAGTGAAGTCCTTGCGACAAGTAGTAACTGCTGTATCTGATGGAGCAATTGCGTCTATTCAAGCAGAAAAATATATAGAAAATACTTTTCATGAGTAAATAATTTTATCCTTTGGTGTATTACTAAGACTCTAGCATTTACAAGAGAGAGGTCAAGTACTACACCCTCGAAGTAAATTCGACTACAATTCAGCGGGATGAAAAGCTTCCTCTGAATTAAGTCTCATATTATGAGGAGGTGAAAAAATGTTAGCAGTAGATAAGGATACATTTCAAACGGAAGTGCTAGAAGCAGAGGGCTATGTTCTTGTAGACTATTGGAGTGAAAGTTGTGAGCCATGTAAAGCTTTAATGCCATCTGTAATGGAATTAGCAGAGAAATATGAATCAAATATGAAATTCTGCAAACTTGATACTACGAAAGCAAGAAGACTTGCTATCAAAGAAAAGGTCATGGGACTTCCTACAATTGCTATTTATAAAGATGGCAAAAAAATCGATGAAGTAACAAAAGATGATGCAACAACTGCAAATATTCAAGCTATGATTGAAAAGTATCTGTAGTTTAAATTACATAGTATTACGTCTTATGGATATATGCTCCTATAGTTAAATTTTAATATGCACGGTCTACGGTTTCGCCCTCGGCCGAGAAGCATAGCCAAGGACTGCAAATGTGGCCCTTAGCATATTAAAATTTAAGGGCATATATTCATAAGAAAATATCAGCTTAAAGCTGAATATTGATATACAATAATTATGATAAAAGAAGAAAGGATGTTGAAAATGGGATTTTATGATGGTAAAAAAGTCATCATCATTGGTGACCGTGATGGTATACCAGGTCCAGCTATTGAAGAGTGCTTAAAAGCAACAGGCGCTGAAGTAGTGTTCTCTTCTACAGAATGCTTCGTCTGAACCGCTGCAGGAGCAATGGACCTAGAAAATCAACAAAGAGTAAAGGATTTAACTGATAAGCACGGTGCAGAAAATATTGTAGTGCTTATAGGAGCAGCAGAAGCAGAAGCGGCAGGATTAGCTGCTGAAACAGTAACTGCTGGAGATCCAACCTTTGCAGGTCCATTGGCAGGAGTCCAGTTAGGACTTAGAGTATATCATGCTGTAGAACCACAATTCAAAGATGAAGTTGATGCAGAAGTTTATGAGGATCAAATTGGCATGATGGAAATGGTTTTAAATGTAGACGAAATCATTGAAGAAATGTCTGGTATTAGGGAAGAGTTTTGCCAATTTAAATAAAAATAGATAGATGGGTGTATTAACTTACACCCATTTATTTGAATGTATATATATTATTATAAACTATGGAGGTGGATCCAATGTCCTATGCAGTAGTAAAAGGAACATCCTATGTACTTGTGCATACACCAGATATGATTATACACAACGGTACAACCCAAACAACAGAAAAACAATCTAATCCCAACAGCGAATACCTACAAAAAGTACCTAACCATATCAGAAGCTATGAAGAAGTGGTTAGCTACCCACCAAACCAAGTGTATATAGGAAAATTAAAACCAGAAGATTTAAGAAACTACGAAATGCCATGGCACAACAAACAAGTAGAAGGTGCAGAGCGATTTGCAAAATTCGGCGAAATTATGCCGCAGCAAGAATTTATCGGTTTGATGAAAATCGTAGACGCCTTTGACCTAGTAAAACTAGAAAAAGAATTTAGCAGCAGCACAAAAGAAAAACTATCCAAACATCCCCTTATGAAAGAAAGCCTGTTATCACGACTAAAAGAAGGGGAAGAACTGGCAGATATCGAAAAAGCCATCAAAGAACAACATGCAGAAGGCATCTATCATGAAAACAAAATCGTAGGCTGCGTAAAGAGAGCCCACGAAATCGACCCCAACCTAAACGCCCATATCATGTTTGAAAACATCGTAGTAAAAGCATCAGGGGTACTATCCTTTTTACATTTACTAGACAAAAACAACATTGAAGCCAGTGCCATTGATTACGTCATCGAATGCTCCGAAGAAGCCTGCGGAGATATGAACCAAAGAGGTGGCGGCAACTTTGCAAAAGCCATCGCAGAAATGGCAGAAGCAGTCAACGCCACCGGATCCGACACAAGAGCCTTTTGCGCAGCCCCCACCCATGCATTAATCGAAGCAGCAGCATTAGTAAAAGCAGGAATCTACGAAAACGTTGTCGTAGTAGCAGGAGGAGCAACCGCCAAACTAGGTATGAACGGAAAAGACCATGTAAAAAAAGACATGCCCATCCTAGAAGACGTACTAGGAGGCTTTGCAGTCTTAGTAAGCAAAAATGACGGAGAAAACCCAGTGCTAAGAACCGACTTACTAGGAAGACATACAGTAGGCACCGGATCCTCACCACAAGCAGTAATTACCTCATTGATAACAGCCCCATTAGACAAAGGCGGCTTAAAAATCACCGATATCGATAAATACTCCGTAGAAATGCAAAACCCAGACGTCACCAAACCAGCAGGGGCAGGAGATGTACCAGAAGCCAACTACAAAATGATAGCAGCCCTAGGCGTGAAACGAGGAGAAATGCAGCGCCAAGACGTAGCAACCTTTGGAGAAAAACACGGCATGCCAGGTTGGGCACCAACCCAAGG
>JBFNEZ010000291.1:0-3600 GCA_040797825.1 Thermotaleaceae bacterium
TATCTCAAAAGGAGTTAGCTTTAGCAACAAGTATAGGTAATATTCCAAATGTTCGAATCGTTAATTTTTACTACAATATTTCAAAGAAAGGAGTAGTATACTTTTCAACATTCCCAGATAATTCAAAGGTTGAGGAGCTTGCTAAAAATGATGTAGTAGCATTTACCACTATACCTCATACTGGAAATGAACATGTTAGAGTCAACAATACAACCATTAAAAAAAGTCATTTAACGATATTTGATTTAAAAGATGAATTTATAAAAAAAATCTCTGATTATGAAATCACAATAAATGAGTTTGGAGAACACTTATCTCTTTATGAAATTCACTTTAGCCAAGCTACTGTTACATTAGATTACACTCAAAGTGATATCATAACTTTATAGTATAATAATGAATAATCCAAAGATAGTTAAGCTATCTTTGGATTATTCATTATCACTTATAAAAACCCTATTTTTCAACCTTATTTTTGCAACTTAAAGTTACAATTTCTAATGGTGTATTGCATAAAGTCACTATAATTCCTATTATCTTATGAACAATAGATTTGTATTTCACATATTATAAATTATAATTAAATAACTCTCTGGGAGGTGTTTCATTATGCAGAATAAAAATATATTATATAATGTAAATAAAGTTATTGTTGAGCCAGGTTTAGAGTGCCCTTATATAGATTTCAGTAAACACCTTAATGAATATTTATTATCAAAATACAATAAATATTATGCAGGTTTACAACTTTATCAAAACAATGATAAACCCAATGTATTTTATGTTGTAGCATCCTACAAATGTGTATCTGGATTATTTAAGGTTGCACCTTTAATTGGAAATCAAATAAGTAAAATTTATGATCGTGTATGGGATAACACCGTTGAACGTATTTCTGTATTTTCATTCCTTACCTCTACAAGAGTATTATAATAGTTAATATCAAATTTAGTTCCCCATCAAGTGGATACAGGCAGAAACACTGTATATAGTCCACTTAATGGGGTATTTTAAAAAATGTTCATTATCCTACGGATCTACTACCATTAAAACATTATTACTATTTTCACATCTATTAAATATATCTATACACTTAGGGCAAATAGATAGGTAAGAAGACTGCACAAAACACTGTTATTAAATTAAGCCCTTACAAAATGTTTTGTTTGTAAAAATAGCCTTAGGCAAGTAATTTCAATACCTAAGGCTAGAAACTGAATTTATTTATGATAAGGTTCTATCTATACCACACAAATAAGATTCTTACATTTAATAATACTGCTATCTGCATACTAATTATTATTATCCTTCAACATCAAAACGGTCTGCATTCATTACTTTATTCCAAGCAGCTACAAAATCTTCTATGAACTTTTCCTCATTGCCATTAGATGCATATACCTCCGCGACTGCGCGAAGTTGTGAATTTGATCCGAATATAAGATCAACTCTTGTTGCTGTCCACTTCCTCCTCCCTGTTTCTCTATCAAACCCTATAAATTTTTCCTTATTTTCAGGTAACACTTTCCACAGTGTATTAATATCAAGAAGATTTACAAAGAAATCATTTGTAAGGCATTCTTCTCTCTTTGTAAACACCCCATCCTTTGATTGTTTATAATTAGTGTTTAACACACGCATACCACCAATTAATACTGTCATTTCTGGAATAGTTAGTGTTAATAATTGTGCTCTATCAATTAACATTTCATCTGATGTTACTGCATATTCACCTTTTATATAATTTCTAAATCCATCTGCCTTAGGTTCAAGAACACTAAATGCCTCTATATCAGTTTCCTCTTGTGTTGCATCAGTTCGTCCTGGAGTAAAAGGAACAGTAATGTTGTACCCTGCATTTTTCGCAGCTTGTTCAATACCAACACATCCACCTAATACAATAATATCAGCTAAAGAAATCTTCTTCTCCTTTGAATGTGAACTATTAAAACTCATTTGAATTCTTTCTAGGGTATTTAGCACCTTGCTAAGCCTTTCCGGCTCATTAATTTGCCATTGTGTTTGTGGCTTTAGCCGTATTCTTGCCCCATTTGCCCCTCCGCGCTTATCTGAACCACGAAATGTTGATGCAGATTCCCAAGTTGTTACAACAAGTTCTGATATTGACAAGCCTGAAGTTAAAATCTTTTTCTTAAGCTCTGAAATATTCTTTTTATTAATCAATTTATAATTAACTTTTGGCACTGGGTCTTGCCAAATAAAGCTTTCTTTTGGAACTTCTGGTCCGAGATATCTTGATATTGGCCCCATATCCCTATGGGTTAATTTAAACCAAGCTTTGGCAAAATCCTCAGCAAATTTTTTTGGATTTTCTAGATACTTCTTTGCTATTGACTTGTAAATAGGATCATTAATAAGTGCTAAATCTGCTGTGGTCATCATAGGTCTATGCTTTTTTAATGGATCATGGGCATCAACTACCATATCCTCTTCATCTACATCTTTAGCTAACCATTGGTATGCTCCTGCAGGACTTTTAACTAATTCCCACTCATATTTAAATAAGGTTTTTAAGTAACCCATTGTCCACTTTGTAGGCTCTGCTTTCCATGCACCTTCAAGCCCACTACTTATGGTATCTGGACCCTTACCAGATTTATAGCTATTTTGCCAACCTAACCCTTGCTGTTCAATAGGCGCAACTTCTGGCTCTGGTCCAACATAGGTCGGTGATGCAGCTCCATGGCATTTACCAAAAGTATGTCCACCTGCTATAAGAGCAACAGTTTCCTCATCATTCATTGCCATACGAGAGAATGTTTCCCTTACATCATTGACTGATGCCTTAGGGTCCGGGTTTCCATTTGGTCCCTCTGGGTTTACATAAATTAAGCCCATTTGCACAGCAGCAAGAGGATTTTCAAGTTCTTTATGAGCTTTATCACGCTCATCTCCAAGCCATTTTTTTTCACTACCCCAGTAAATATCCTCCTGTGGTTCCCAAACATCCACTCTGCCACCACCAAAACCAATTGTCTTTAATCCCATAGATTCTAATGCACAGTTACCTGTCAATATCATAAGGTCAGCCCACGATATTTTATTTCCATATTTCTTTTTAATTGGCCAAAGTAAACGACGTGCTTTATCTAAATTTATATTATCTGGCCAGCTATTAAGTGGTGGAAAACGTTGCAAGCCTTGCCCTCCACCTCCTCTACCATCACCAATTCTATAAGTTCCAGCACTATGCCAAGCCATACGAATAAAGAATGGTCCATAGTGACCATAATCAGCAGGCCACCATTCCTTAGAATCTGTCATCAACTTATATAAATCACTCTTTAGTTCATAATAATCTAATTTTTTAAATTCTTCAGCGTAGTTAAAACCTTTAGACATAGGATTGCTTAGTTCTGAGTTTTGACGAAGAACATTAAGCTTAAGTTGATTTGGCCACCAATACTCATTAGTTGTCCCCCCACCTGCAATTCCTTTGCTTGCTCTTCCTGTCATTGGACATTTCCATTCTAACATAACATTATCCTCCTTACCCTACTTCTTTACCTACCTACACACCTACTTAATATATGTGTACATGTGGATAATGTAACCTTTCTCATATAAATACTATTACAG
>JBFNEZ010000292.1:0-3566 GCA_040797825.1 Thermotaleaceae bacterium
TGCCTCTGTTTTTAAATAACAATACCATTGAATCTATTGAGATGAAGTTAAATGGGAGGCCAATAATAGGAAAATATGATCAAAATCTACAGGCAATAATTTACACGCCCAAGGATCCGTTAAAGGCAGGATCCTATAAAGTAGATATAGGAGTAACTTTTACCGGATGGACAAAGAGTTTTACTCAGAGCTGGCAATTTAAAATTAGTGAAGATGCTGTTACTACTCTTCCAGAACCTACTGAAGAACAAAAGAAGGTAGCTAATTATGTAAATCAATATAGAAAACTGGCTAAATTACAAGAATTCCAGTTGAATGATGCACTCAACGGAGCTGCCCTTGCCCATGCTAATTATATGGCTTTGAATAAACAAACAACTCATGATGAGTTTGCAAACGCCAAAGGTTTTACAGGTATCAAGCCTCGTGAAAGGGCAAGTGCTTTTGGATATGAAGGAAGCTTAGTCGATGAAAATATTAGTTATGGAGATAAAGATTATCGAGATTCGGTGGATGGATTGATGGATGCGCCGTATTATCGGTTATCTTGGCTAAATCCTTTTTTAACAGACTTAGGTTATGGTGAAAAAGATAAATATTACACTTATGATCTTGGAGGCAGGAAACCAGGAAAAGATACTATTGTGGTTTACCCTGTAGAGAATCAAAAAAATGTGAGGACAAACTGGAATTGGAGTGGAACACCAAATCCTTTGCGGTTGCATAATAAGAAAGAGAATCTAGGATATCCTATTACGCTATCCTATTTTACCACAAAAAATATTCAAAAATTCACGATCGAAAAAGCAAGCTTGACCAATTCTAGGGGAAATACTATTAGTATTTATATGAATACACCAGATAAAGATCAATGGTTACAGGATAGTATTATTTTAATTCCATCTGTTCCAATGGCAGAAGGAGAAAAATATACAGTTGCTATCAAAGGAAAAATTGAATTTGAGGATAAAACTTCTTTTGTCATTGATAAAACATGGAACTTTACCACGGCTTCCAGTATAAAAGATATAAACAAATGGATAGAACCTTCTCTCTTATCAAACTTTGGAGATATTAAAGGGCATTGGGCTCAAGCAGATATCGTAGATTTGGAAAAGCAAGGAATTGTGACAGCAAAATCAGCCATGAGCTTTAAACCTGATGACAAAATTACTAGAGCAGAATTTGCAGAATTTGTAGTAAAGGCATTGGGCTTGGAGATAAAGGGTTATGAAGGGAGTTTAAAGGATGTGCGCATAACGACAAATAAATCCTTATATATTGAGGCTGCCCATCGAGCAGAGATCGTGAGAGGTGTAGGCAATGGAAACTTTGAACCCAATCGACTGATTACCCGCGAGGAGATGGCGGTAATGATGATACGAGCCTTTGGAAAAAAAGGGAATACAGAGCTTATTAAAGATTTGCCTACTCTAAAATTTACAGACAAAGATCATGTGAGTCAATGGGCATATCAAGATGTAAGAGCTGCTAGCAAACTTGAGATTATACGGGGAAGAATTGGAAATCGCTTTGTACCAAAGGACAATGCCACTAGAGCAGAGGCGGCAGTGATGATGAAGCGATTATTAGAAAAATTATAGATAAAAAGCAAAAAGTGATATCACTTTTTGCTTTTATTATGTTGAAAATTCTTTAGAAGATAAATCGTTTCTGTAAGTTTTTCGAGGACATCTAAAGGAAGATCATGAATCTCCAGTAGAAGACGAGAAATGGCACTATCTTTGTCCGGGCAGTGATAGGATGTTGACTTTTCATGGAAATAGACAGGTAAAGCAGTATGAGGAGAAGAAGTTGTGCCAGGTATATAAGCTCTTCCCAATAAATCATCTAAAGATACATTAAACAGATTGGCAATATCGCATAAAATTCTCTCATCCTGGGGAAACCGTGTACCTTGTTCATAGTTTCCCACGGCTTGGCGAGTAATTTTCAATTTTCTGGATAAATCCTGTTGTGTCATATGATGTAATTCTCTTAACTCTTTTAATCTTTGGGCAAAACCCATCTAAATCACCTCTAAGCAATATGTTAGCATAAACTTAGTATGAAACGGATACAGGACACAAAAGGTGTAAAAAAACTTGAAGTATACACATAATGTGTCCTATAATTAAGATATATATTTATGATAACAATGAGAAGAGGGTGCGTTAAGGGTGTTAGAAAAATTTAAGGAAGAAGCAATTAGCAGAATAAAAAAAGACTACGATAATGATTTTGTCATTAAGGATGAGGAATGGGAGGAAGTTTTGGATCAGGTTACTAGACATCTTATTATCAATCATATATTCTTTTTGAAAGACATACAGGTAGAAGACTATTTTGATAGCATTTGGAAATATATGAAAATAAAAAAAAGATTGAAGCCCTAAAAACAATCCTTTGAAGGCATGTTTTTAGAGGGCTTCAGCCTTCGCTATTGAGCAAATCAGGAGTATCTTTTCCGCTCCAAATCCAAACAGTGACAAAGCCAAAGAGAAAGAGAATCACAATAATAGGACTCAAAGAAGAGGGCAAAATGCCGCGAGTAGAGCCTAGAATCAAACCAGCAAAAAAGTAAGAGATCTGTCCCCTATGTCGTTCATAGAGTTTGGCAATTAGATTGAGCAGTAGAAAAATACCTATTAGGCTCCCTAATCCAAAAAAAAGGATGTTGGAAAAATCCAAGGCTTTGATAGAAAAGAGCATGGTATCATAAAGACCCAGTAAAATGAGCACAGAGCTTCCCGGAATCCCAGGAATGATCATGGCCGCACTGGAAAAGGCACCACCTAGTATCAGCAGCCACCAGCTGACATTTTCCGTTTCTATGCTATGCCCTAGAGGTTCTGCCACCATCATGAGGCCAAGAATTCCACCCAGGGCCATGATCATGAGACTTTGTTTTGTTACTTTGGGACATTCGCGGACTACAGCTTTGATAGAGGCAAGGAGACAACCCAGCAGGAGGGCCAAAGTTGGATCTCGGTGATTTTCAAAGAAGAAAGCAAAGGTAAAACCTCCACCAAAAATGCCCAATAGAATACCTCCAAGCAGGGGGAGATAAGGCAGAATATTCAGACGGAGGAGATCCTTTACCAGCTTCTCATAGAGGCCAAAGATTAAAAATAGGGTTCCACCGCTCATGCCGGGCAATACGATAATAAAACCGAGAATTAAACCCTGCAGCATCAAAAGGATATCTTTTCTTCTTGAGCGTATATATGTCAAAATAGGCACCTTCTTTTGTTAAAGTTTCAAGTTTATTATATCACAATTTGGGAGAATAAATAACTTTAGCAGCAGGAAGAAAGAGTTTCCATATAGAAAAACCATTAGTAATAGGCAGATACTTCTCTAATAGCATCGTAAAGGAATTAGAGGGTATGACTTTGGGAAAAATAGTGATGGGTTTGAAAGGAAATGCTTCAGGGAGGGGATGGCTTTGGAATATAAAGTTCGAGAAGAAGGAAATTCTATTGTAATAGAGAAAATTCAAGATTTTGAGTTGTCTCATATTTTTGAATGCGGCCAATGCTTCCGATGGTGGGGGGAAGCAGATG
>JBFNEZ010000293.1:0-3543 GCA_040797825.1 Thermotaleaceae bacterium
AACCAAAATAGTTTAATTTATTTCTTGGTATTTATACTCTTAAGCAAAAAACTCATCCACTCACCTAATACCCACTGTTTTTGCGTACTTATGCACCCCTTGGGTTGCAAATACCTAAAACTATTCGTCTGTAGAAACATATATTTCAAAAAAACCGCAGTCATTTATGGTAAGGTTCACCGTACCGTTGTAACTGCGGTTTTTACGACCTGATTTGATTAATAAGATACCATTTATGCAAACAACTGATTATGCTTTAACATAAGAAGTGTGTCAATTCTCCACAATAAGTCAAATCCAATCGGTGCATCGCTCGGGTACAGGCAACATACAACATGCTTCTATCTAAATCTGTATGATAGATATCGGAACAAACAAAGGGAACTATCACTTGGTCAAACTCCAGTCCCTTTGCCATATGGGCCGTTGTAATAGTTATCCCATCCTTAAGCTCAGTGCTGCCAAAATCCAATAAATAAACATCGTTGTATTTATCTTTGACAAGTTGGTAGATTTCCACTACCTGCTCCTGTGTTTTGCATACTATCCCTAGGGAATTGTAGCTTGATTTTACATAATTATCAATCAAGTGCCTGATCTCTTCCGATTGACCCTCTAAAGTTGTACAATTCCTTATCGTAGGTTCCTCTCCATGCCGTTCAATTGGAACCAGCTTGCGGTTATCCTTGATTTTTTGTGCGAAATTAGTGATTTCAATCGTTGAGCGATAGCTTTTGCGTAATTCCATGCATTCGGCATCCCTAAATAGGCTTTTTAAAACCTCAAGGGAGGATGCGCTATGAGGATTAACTGATTGGAAGCTGTCGCCTAAAATCGTCATTTTACAGTGAAATAGCTTCTTTATTACCGCGTATTGTATAGGCGTATAGTCTTGCATTTCATCCACCAGCAAATGCTTTACATACTCAAAACCTGTTTCTGTTCCTTCGAAAAACATCTTTGTATATATATACGGGAATACGTCTGCATACTCAAGCTTATCCTTTTGTATTAACTGGAATAATTCCGGTTTTCCAATATGATGATAGAAATTTTTGTATAACGAAAGCGTATCCTTGAATTTGTACATTTTTAAAATAGCGGTCTTAATCTTTTTTGCAATCGGGGACTTTATATTTTTACCACCCTCTGTTTTTCTTTTTTCGATAATATCCTGTACCATTTTCTCCAGCCGTTTTTTTACAGGCATTCTTTTTAGGATTGTATAGCTTTTCATTAAGTATTCCTTTGATATTTTAACATTTTCAATGCAAATATCCATGGGAGAAAAGTATTCAGTGTCCGCCTTCTCCAGATACGAATCAATATCTCTTACAAAATCCAAAGCAGCTTTGTACCTGATACGTTCAATGGCTCTACTATCCTCTGAGCACATCAGGTCCGCTACTTGCTGACTGAAGGTCTGAAAATCCAGCTTTCCTGCCAGTTCATCTGTTGCAATTTCCTCCATGCCCATTTCTATGATTTCTTCTTCCCCTAGCTCTGGTAGTACGTTTGAAATATAATCTGAAAAAACTTTATTGGGCGAAATGATCAAGATATCTTTAGAGGTCAGCTTCTCTTTGAAACGGTATAACAAAAACGCAACCCTGTGCAGCGCGATGGATGTCTTTCCGGAACCAGCTACCCCCTGAATAATTAATATCTCCGAGCTTTCATTTCTGATAATGCTGTTTTGTTCTCTTTGTATCGTGGCTACAATGTTCTTCATCTTTTCATCAGAAGTACGACTAAGTTCCTTTTGTAAAACATCGTCTCCTATATTCAGTGCACTTTCCAGCATATACTCCATATGACTATCTTTAATCTTGTATTGTCTTTTCAAACAAATATCGCCACAAATCCTTCCAATGGGTGCAGTATAATAGGCATTACCCATTTCAAAATCATAAAACATGCTGGAAACTGGTGCACGCCAGTCATAAATCAGCATCTCGCTCCCACTTTCATCTTCGTAGGAATGTATTCCAATATAAAAAGGTGTTTCTTGTATTTCTTCATTCTCACGAAAATCAATTCTTCCAAAATACGGAGAATTGATTAGTTTAGCGATTTTTTGTTTTTGCACAACGGCTTTTTCTCCGATATCAATGAGTTCATGGACAGCAATGCGGTTCGCCGCTTTTTCAGCAAGATCCAGCTGCGCATTGTTTTCCCAGATATATTTCTTCGTTTCTTGAATCTCATTGGCATAACCTGATATCTTTTGGTCTATTGCCTTGTATGTTGCTTTCAATTTTTTCAATATCTCAAGGAGATACTGTCTTTCTTCTTTCTCTGTACTATTCAACATTGATTTACACCCCCTTTATCAAATCTTAGTATCTATAAAAGTACTAGACTTTTTCTATTTCAAAGATTATCTAAGCACATAATTTTCACTCAATTAGAGTAAGCATTCATCATACCATCTTATACGCAGCAGTTTTTATTTGCCTTCCGATATTTTTAGCCCAGCATTAAAAGCGTTTCCCACTAATTTATTTAGATCATAATAGTTAGCACCCATCATAATCATTGGATTAATCTTCAAAGGGTCCGGCTTGCCTTCTGTTAAACATTCCTCATTCACATATACCGAAACAATTTCTCCCAGGAACATTTCAAAGTCATCTATAGGGATAACCTGCACAACTTTACAGAGAAAATTCATCGTGCATTCTTTAATCATTGGTGCTTTTCCAAATTCATCATAAAAGGGAACAAATACGTTTGATTTATCTATTCCTTTTCCCGACACAATGCCACAATAATCTGTCTGTTCAACCAGACCAGCCGGGGGAATATTGACACTAAAATACCCATTTTCCTTAACGCCTGCCGTTGTATAATGGGTGCTTTTCAGCGAAATATACAGCATTGCCTTCAAACTCACTACCCCACATGCACCCACAGTAACATAATTGGGCTTCCCATTGACATCCGCTCCCACAAGCATAGTTGGAAAGGGCCCGAAGGGGCGATTTTGAATTTTAATCTTTTCCATTTTTAAATCCTCCTTTTAATTCATCTGTTTTCTACTAAAGTAGTATTTGTATTATATCTGGAATTCTAATAAAAGAATAGACTTTTTCTTTTCTATGAGTTATCATATAGATAGAGTATGCCCCTAAGTCAGTTGGCTTAGTTTTTTTTGTTTTTATTGAGTCTTCGATTATTTGCAAATCCACCTCTATGACAAAAATGAGGTTGTCACTATTCTTTTAACCAGTCATAGCAACAGCCTCATTTTTCAGCTATCTTTTTCTCATCATCTTCTATTTTGCAGTAATCTTCATCCATACTCAGTCATATTCCGTTTTAAATTATCTTAAATCTCGAAAACTTAACTTTTCTCTTATTTTTCCCTCTGGATAGGATAACTCCTTGGCAAACACTTCTTCAGAAAATAATTGTATTGCCGCTTCATTAGGCGTAGCATACATTACGTATTCTGCAGATATGGGATACAGATACTGGTCAATTGTTTCGCTACGTTCAATAAATGGCATATTGATTCTTGATAACTTCAATATATTAGAT
>JBFNEZ010000294.1:0-3528 GCA_040797825.1 Thermotaleaceae bacterium
TAAAACCTAATACTGCTGATAAAGAGGGTCTTAAGAAAATTATTAAGCTTGTTAACCAAGGGGAAAGTTTATTGATTTTCCCAGAAGGAACTAGAAGTAGAGTTGGTAGTTTGATAGAAGCAAAGAAAGGAATCTTTCTTATCGCAAGAATGACAGGAGCTCCTATTGTACCTATTGGATTATATGGGACAGAAAAACTGTTACCAATAAATAAAGAAGGAGACATGAGTGCGGAAACCTTTAATTATGCAGATGTTCATATCAAAATTGGAAAACAATTTGAATTCCCCAAGAGAGCAAAAGAGCAAGATAAAAAAGACTATGAAGATTTTGCCACAAAATTTATAATGAAGAAAATAGCAGAACTATTACCAGAGAATTATAGAGGCGTATATAAATAAGTATTGCAAGGAAGAGGAGCATTCCCAAAAACTCATGTATTTTATATCCCTCTTTTCCATAACCAAAGCACTATACCAACAGCAATAGCGCACCCATGCCAAATCTTTCCTGCATACCCTTCATTTCATATTAGATATTTCATACATCTATCCTATAAGGCTTCTTCAAAATCAAATTTGGTCTGATCAATGGAATACATGCTAAGAGAGTAAAATCATCTCAATTACTTTATTTTGAACCAAAAAAAATATCCCTATGCCTAGGGATGTCAGGAGGGGAAGCTTTATCTATTTAATGAAGTTCTTCTTATATTTCCTGCCAGTAAGTATAAGGGAAGTTTCTCTATGGGAATTGCCTTATCAAACAACCATTTATTGAGGAATGTCTTGAACAGTCTTATCATATTCCAACCTCCCAGTTAAAGTTTAATTAAATATTATCAAACATTGTCACATTTTGTAAAGCAAGAAACTTCCCATTTATAAGAAATAGTTCTCTATACCTAAAAAGAACTAGCGTCATGTGGGTATATAGAAATGCAAAAGGTGCTAAAGGGACGGAGTTACTGACACTATTTCCTTTCTTGTATCCTATCTTGAAATAGTACTGACTGAAATCAACAACCCCATCTACTCCCCTGTGAGAATCTCGATTTGCTCCTCTGGTTAGGCTCTCTTCCTTCTTATATTATGTTCCATATTTTTTCTATTTATAAAAGTTTACCAAATGGGATACCTATGAAAATCTATTTTTATCAAATATACGTTCCTAGAAGGTACCTATTTTGATTGAGACAGAAGTACTTGAGAATATTCTAGTGAAATATCGTACGATTAAAGAATTCTCTGCTCTTCCAGATAGTGTACTCGGCACTATAGGACTAGAATTGGAGCTATTACTCCAATGAAATACAGTGTACTTTACAGCTTTCTCTTTTCATATCATTTAATTGAGCCTAGAAATGCATATGGGAGGTGTTAGCTTGAAAACCGCAGCCCTATATATCCGAGTTAGTACCGATGAGCAGATAGAATACAGCCCGGAAGCACAGAGAAAGGCGCTGATCGATTATGCCAAAAAAAACAGGATACTGGTGCCTTCAGAGTATATTTTTATTGATGAAGGCATCTCTGGCCGCAAGGCAGAAAAAAGACCAGCCTTTATGGAAATGATCAGACTGGCAAAAAAAAAGCCAAAACCCTTCGATATAATTTTGGTACATAAGTTCGACCGTTTCTCCCGTTCTCGTGAGGATAGTGTGGTATATAAATCTCTGCTTCGAAAAGATTGTGGGATTAAAGTAGCAAGTATCACAGAGCAGCTGGAGGATGATAAGTTCTCCATCATTCTGGAGTCAATGCTGGAGGCCATGGCAGAATATTATTCTCTTAACTTGGCCGATGAGGTAAAAAAAGGAATGACAGAAAAGGCAAAACGGGGTGAATTGCAGACCGGTGCAGCCTATGGCTATGTTGTAAAGGAGCAAGGTAAACTTACGATTGTAGAGCATGAAGCAAAGATTGTTCAGTATATATTTGATCAATACCTCAACCAGGATGAGAGTTTTTACAGAATTGCTAAGAAGGTAAATGAGATGGGTGCCTTGACAAAGAAGAACAAACCCTTTGATAATCGAGGGATTGAATATATTCTCAGGAATCCTGTATATGCAGGAAAGCTTCGTTGGACCCCTACTGGTAGATTTAAAAGAGATTTTGACAGTGAAGATATCCTGATCGCAGACGGAAATCATGAGCCAATCGTACCTTTAAACGTATTTGAGACAGTTCAAGAAAAGATAAGAATAGGTAAGAAAATGTATAAATCCAAACGAAGGCCTATTGATGAGTGCAAGCATTGGTTATCGGGCTTGGTCCGGTGCAGCAGCTGCAGCGCAACTTTGGTTTATACTGCCACAAAAACTCCCAGCTTTCAGTGCAGGGGTTATACTGGAGGACGATGCAAGGTTTCTCACTCTATTACTGTCAAAAGAATGGAGAGAGCCATCCTCAGCGAATTGTCGAAGTTTATATCCCATGAAGAAACGAAAAGTTATCATATCAGTACTGCTAGCAGTATGGATTTGGAAGTAGATGCTCTGACAAAACAATTAGACAAAATTGGTACCAAGCTTGAAAGGGCAAGGGAAGCTTTTCTGGCGGGCATTGATACGATTGTGGAGTATAAGTCCAATAAAGAGCTGATTCAACAAGAAGAATCTAGCCTGAGGGAAAGGATCGATAAGTTGAAAAGCAAGGAAAATAAGGGTACTATGGATGTCTTTAAGGAAAGGATCAATGTGGTATATGATATGCTGGTGAATGACAATGTGCCGATGATTGAGAAGCAAAAGTCTATTCGCTCTATTGTTTCGGAGATCCGGTTTAATAAGGCTAATGATACCTTGGAAGTAGACTATTACTTGTGATGATATATCTCTCCTCCAATTCTCTTTGATTCTATTTTATTACCTCTTTTTTTCATATGATATGAATGATTAAACGCCTAGATAGAAAAATGGATCATAAGGCGGATGTAGGGGCATCCGACCCTGCTGACCTCCATCTGTATCATTCAGCTAAATGTCTAAATCGGAACGCATAAGATGCGTTCCCTACGGTTTATAAGTAATAACCAGATAGGTTTTCGTGGCTCCACGTAGGGGTTGCAAACCTTGCAACCCGACTATATCGTATTCTTCTACAATTCCATAATAATTTTATAAGGACATATGATTTTGGACACTATTCTTAAAAATAGATTTAGTTTTTTATTTTACAAAAAATGATAAATTCTTCATAGTTTGTTCATCGTTTATTCACAATCTTGTTTTACACTGTATTTATGAGGTTACCCCCTCTTTTTAATATAGAGCTCTCAGCAGTTGTGAGAGCTCGTTCCATTTTTTACTACACTCAATCTATAGCTTCTTTTTGATAACGAAGAAGTCTCGTTTCTAATGTGCCTGTATGAAGCTCAAATAGATGATTATCATAATCATAAAAATATATTGAATTGCCCTCTCCTGCAGCTCTTTTCCTTCCGCTTTTTATTTCTAGCCCAAGTTTTTCTATTTTGATGCGCTATGGCATTCTTAGCACAAGAAGTCATTCTAATTATAAGCTC
>JBFNEZ010000295.1:0-3518 GCA_040797825.1 Thermotaleaceae bacterium
TGCCCACTAATGACCTAACAAAATGAACGACAGTGAATTGATGTAGGTCAGATGTGGCAGCACCAAATTTGCACGACCGTAGGGAGTGAACAAATTTGAGTAGCGTGCCCACTAATGACCTAACAAAATGAACGACAGTGAATTGATGTAGGTCAGATGTCGCGAAGTCTAAATCTTTGATTTAGTTAAGGTCGCCGACTTATGCGGGATTGGCGGAATTGGCAGACGCGCTAGACTTAGGATCTAGTGTCATTGACGTGGGGGTTCAAGTCCTCTATCCCGCACCAAAAAAACTACCATCTATTGATAAAATGAATTTTATCGATAGGTGGTTTTATTTTGTTTAAAATTGCTTCTGTATAGTTACTACGAAGAATGTAGATTTTTTATCTGCCTTTTAATCTTCTTCATTGCCCAGTCATAATGGCTGCAAGTTGCACTAACACAGTAACTTCCGATATTTGTTGTGCCACTCCATTTAAAGTGCTGCTTTTCAAACAACTCCTCATTGGAAAATCCTTCTATAAGTACAAGCACTTCTTTATGGCTTTCTAGAAGCATCAGTTTTGCATCCTCGTATGAAGTATTCTGGTGTTTAGCCCAAAACTCCATGTTCATATCGCCGTATGTTCTCCAGTTGTACGGCTTGGGCAGAAAAGGTACGTGATTGCCATTTTGGTTAGAGGTAACCCAATTTAATAGAAGTCTGTGCCACTCGTATAGATGAATAAGGACATCGCGCAAGTTTTTATCACGTTTCCAGTGAGCCTCCTTATCCTTCGGATGTTGACCGAAATCGAAGGACACACCAATTTCCTCCTCGGTCATACTGTCGATTAGTGCCCACATCTTATCAAATTGCTTGTTTGCGGTAGTAATTAAGTCTGTTTTCGTTGCTGGTCTTGGCATATTATTTCTCCCTCCTCTTAATTTTACGGCGTATCTGGACTAGACATTTAACATCATCTAGTACCTTTTCATCTGTAATATGAATCATCAGCCAACGTGCTCCCATCAGCCTGCCAGCGGTTTTCATCAGCTCTTGTACATAATCTGTAAGGATTGGCATAAGAAGCTCCGCTTCCATCTCCTCTTTAGCACCAATAGTTACCAATGCAATAAAAAAACCAGACATTGGGTAAAGGGTGCAAAGCGAACGCCCTGCTTTTTTGTACTTTATATTCCATCCTGGCTGACTGCTACATTTGCTGTAGCTATAGCTTGGTTGAACATCGTAGTTTTCACGCAAAAAATCAATTAAGTTAGTCCATAAAGGGCTTGCAATATATTCGGCAATTTGTGCCTCGCTTGGCTGTTTGTCTCCATCATAAAGCTCTATCCACTCCACTACTAGCATCTCCTTTTTTAAAGTATAGCATGGGTAAGATGACAACAGTGTGTCATGTTATATTTCTTTTTTAAAGTTTTTCTTTCAGGTATTCTGGACTGATGATACAAACATCTTTCCCAAATGATCTCAAAAAGCCATACAGCCAACTATCCTCCGGCAGTCTTGCTATTACACGAAGCCAACCATTGTCACACTTTTCAATACAACCTTCATCAAATTCATCGTAAATTCGATAGGCTACCTGTGGTGAGAAAACAAGCGTGAGAGTTATAAGTGAATCTGGCAGTGTTTTAGAAAATTCAATAGGTGGAGGGAAGTAACTGCCCTCAGTGAAACTCTCATCTGTTTCAGTTACACCTAATATTCGATTTATCTTGAATGTACGATAATCCTGCTTGACGGTGCAGAATGTTTGAAGATACCACGCTTTTGATTTAAATACCAGCTTAAGGGGATATGCTCTACGTTCACTTTCTTCTCCATATGAACTGACATAACGAAAAGAAATGGCGCGTTTTCCTAAGATAGCATTTTTCAAGACTTCAAACTTACGCTTATCTGAATCACGGTTGCCCCAGCGGGAAAAATCAACTTCAATCCAATTTGTGTCTGTCTTGCCGAAAAGACTCTGTAGCTTGCTCAGAACACGCTCTGCATCAATGGTACTCGCAACGGATAAACCTTGAAGTGCAAAGAGAATCTGATTTTTATCATCTTCGCTAAGAACGGTTTTATTTAGCACAAAGCTATCCATAATTGAAATACCGCCACCCTTGCCTTGTATAGTATAAATGGGGATTCCAGCCATTGTTAGGGTATCAATATCTCGAAGAATCGTTCTTTTTGAAACCTCGAAATGCTCGGCAAGTTCCATTGCCGTCATTTTATTTTTATTGATTAAAAGATATATAATCTCAAATAGTCGGTCCGTTTGCATATCATCACCTCTTCAAATTTAAGTATACCACGAAAACATGACAATAGTATGTCCTGTTTAGAGTATATTAAATTTGCTAGTCATGTATAAAAGCTGCATGATGTCTGGTTCAAACTGAACTACCATTTTGTGGGAGATGGTACACTTTCCGTTGCTATGTATACTCCCGTAATGCTTACGGCTTGCCGACTAGAAGTAATTTAATTTCTGGGGTGTCCTTAAGATATCTGCGTTAATGGTAGATTAAACGCAGCTAAAAGAAGTAATTATGGAATATTTATATGGTATAATAGTACAAGGATTGGAGTTGAATATATGAATTGGAAGAGGATGTTTTTATCATTAATACTGCTTGTAATAATATTTTTAATATATAATTATGGTCAGATAAGTAAATTTTATATAAATAAGCTTAAATTATCCGCTAGTAAGCTTTCGAAGCAAATAAGGGTGACCCAAATTACGGATTTTCACTCTAATGATAGAGTAGATTTAGATAAATTAGTTGAATCAATATCTGACTTTACTCCAGATATTATAGTTCTTACAGGAGATATAATTGACCGTAAGACAAGAGATTTGAGCCAAGCCCTTCAACTAATTGAAGAAATTAAGAACCTATCGTCAAACATATATTTTGTAAGTGGGAATCATGAGCTATCAAATCCCATATCAGAGAATTTTTATGAGGGTTTAAATAAATATGGAGTAAATGTCTTAGATAATAAAATAGAGTTATTGGATATAAATGGAGAGAAAATAAGACTTTTTGGAGCTTCATTTTTTGATAAAAAGGAAGATTATGATGAATTATTTAAAGATATAAGTAAAGATCATTACAATATACTACTTTCTCATTCACCAAACAGACCAATAAAGTATCTTAATGAAAATGTTGATTTAATTCTTTCTGGTCATACACACGGTGGTCAGGTTAGATTGCCTATTCTTGGAGGAATAATAGCACCGGGACAGGGGTTATTCCCTAAATATGATAAAGGAGTATTTGAATTGGGAAGCACAATTCTTTATATAGATAGCGGATTGGGAAATAGCATGTATCCCTTAAGGCTATTTAATCCAGTGCAGATTACAAATATAGTGTTAGAGTGAAGTAGAGGTGTGCCTATCTTAGATGTATATTGAACAGACTTTTTAATTTTATCCTTTGGGACAAGCTTCCTAAAATATAGTGATATAATAGGATATATAGTAAAAGGATTTGATTTC
>JBFNEZ010000296.1:0-3491 GCA_040797825.1 Thermotaleaceae bacterium
GGTCTATGGACTGTAGCAAGACGTATAAAAAATGATGTAAGAAGAGAATACTAAAGGTAGAATATATACAATAAAAAATGAGTGGATAGATTTAAATCCTTAAAGGTGAAGCAATATTTTAACCTAAAATCTGCATTGACAATCTTTGGAATCATTCATATAATAGAATTGATTTTAAATAGCATAAATGGCAAATTGCCAATAGGAAAGGAGTTGTTGTTAATGTCCGTGATAAATGCTGAGGTGGTTTTTGAGTAACTGAATACTGGCACAGGTATACAAAGGGCTTATGAAACAAATATCCTAAGCTTTAAAGGCACTTTTTCAATAGAGGATTTACTCCATTGAATGAGGCATTATTTGTGTTACCTATGCAACTTCTTTCGAGCAACCTGGATTGTGTATAAGTCAAATTGTTGACACGCATTGGTAGCGTGTTTTTTTATTGCCATGTATTACTTTAAGTCCGCAGGGGGTCGTTAACTGCGGACTTTTTGTATGCTTTTTTAAGATATCTAGATAAAATAAAATGTTATAAAGGATGGATTTGAATAATGAATATAAAAAGTTATGGATGGAACGAAGTTTTTCAAGCGGAGTGGACTCAAAAAGCTGCAGAGGATATGTTTCCAGGAAGAATAATTGCAGACTATGGACAAATGCTTCGGATAGCAGTAGAATCAAAGGAAATTCTTGTAAATAGGCCAGGGAAGAAGCTAGATAAGGAAGTACAGCTGGCGGTTGGGGATTGGGTAGCATTGAAATCTATTGCAGAATCAGAATTTCCTTGTATCCAATTTGTTTTAAGAAGGAAAACAAAATTTTCAAGGGCAGCTGCTGGGGTTGAAGTAAAAGAACAGATTATTGCTTCAAATGTTGACACGGTATTCCTTATACAGTCCTTAAACAAAGATTTTAATATGAGAAGGTTGGAAAGATATCTGATTGCAGCATGGGAAAGTGGGGCTATGCCAGTTATTGTACTAACAAAGGCAGACTGTTGTGATAATGTAGCTGACAAAATGGACCTTGTCTATAGTACGGCGCCAGGAGTGGAAGTTTATGCTATTAGTTGTGTTACTGGAGAAGGAATTGAAAACTTGAAAAAATACCTTATCCCAGGAAAAACCGTAGCCCTACTGGGCTCTTCTGGTGTGGGCAAGTCTACATTGGTAAATACCCTAGCAGGCAAAGAACTGTTAAAAACTCAAGAAATTCGTGAAGATGATAGCAAGGGAAGACATACTACTACCCATAGAGAATTGCTGCTTTTACCTCAAGGAGGATTGATTCTAGATACACCGGGTATGCGGTCATTAGCTTTATGGGAGGCTGAAATTGGCATGGAAATTATGTTTGGAGATGTGGAGGAGTTGACAACCCTATGTCGTTTTTCTGATTGTAACCATGAGAATGAACCTGGGTGTGCTGTAAGAGAAGCTCTTGATACTGGAAAACTAGAAAAAAAGAGATGGGAAAGCTGGTTAAAACTCCAGAAAGAAATGGCCTACCTAGATGCAAAGAAAGAAGGAAAGTTAAGGCTTCAAGAAAAACAGTGGGGTAAGCAAATTGCAAAACTCCAGAAGGAACTTAAAAATTCACTTAAATAAATAGAAAAAGTCAAGGATTTCATCATATATGATGAAGTCCTTGACTTTTTTAACTTTCTAGTTCATACCCAACATATTTTGGAGTTATTGAGAAAAACTACTTAAAAGGTTTATGAGGGTAGGAGGTTGAAATGAGCAATACTCAAAAGATTGTATTAGCCAATAATTTATGTATGACACTACTCATACTAGTGCTTGATAACATTTACCCAGGGGAAAATATGGTTCAGTATGTCAAATATACGGTTATGTTTACCCTATTCTTATCTGCAGCCTTAACAAAAAAAGAATTTCCTGAGCAGAAAATCATGGCATTATCCTTCTTTTTCGTAATTATCGCAGATTTCTTTTTAGTTGTAGCACCTACTTTATGGAATAAAAATTTTGCAGCATTAGGAATGATGGGCTTTTTTTCTGCATATATTTGTCTGATTGCAGCTTACCAGAAAGGTTTCAAAGTAGGTGGAGCAGAGCGGGTAAGTGCCATACCGATTATACTTATTTTTTTATATGTATTTCTATCTATTCAACCATATCTAGTAGGTTTTATGAGTATACCAGCATTTTTCTTTGGCATAGTTTTATGTTATATGACCTGGACAGCAGTCTGTACGATCTTTAGGAGCTATTTTACTCCTAAAATAGCTGGTTTAATTGCACTTTCAGCTAGCCTTATGTTTATTTGTGATATAGGGGTTGCATTTTCTTTATTTCACCCTCTATATTCTAACATCAGCACAATTTGGCCTCAAAATGTTGTCTGGACTGCATATATTCAAGGATGGACGCTTTTGGTTGTAGTCATCAATGAGAAAGACTTTATAAACTTTTGAAATTAGGTCATTGTAATTATTCGAAAATGTGTTATAATAGTTAGAATTGACATCTTGCATATCTGGAGGCTCTGATAATATGGGAAATCAATCTTTTTATACACAGCTTGACAAAGAACAAAAATATATTTTGAATTGTTGTTTCTTTGTTTTTGCTGTCAATGGCTTATATGCTATGATTTTAGGCTCACTGCTCCCACTTATTAGTCAGGAATATGGGTTGAATAATACTGTAAGTGGGGCATTGATCTCTGCCCATCAAGTGGGAAATTTGATGGCTGCCTTTATCGCAGGGATATTACCCCTTTATTTAGGTAGAAAAAAATCAATTATATTTTTATGCAGCTTTGTTATTATGGGTTTTTTAATGATGATGATAACCGGAAACCCAGTTTTATTAATTTTAGGTTTTTTATTTACTGGATTAAGCCGTGGTAGTATTTCGAACTTTAATAATACTATTGTAAATGAGGTATCCAATAGCAGCCCTGCAGCCCTGAATGTTCTCCATAGTATTTTTGCAGTAGGTGCCTTAACATCTCCATTTCTAGTGATTTTATCTACGAACCTAGCTGGAGATATTGGCTGGAAAATCGCTGTGTGTGTTATCATTGTTCTGGCTGCTATTTCTATGATCCTATTTTCAAGGATGAGGATAGACAATACAGCAAGAAAGACTGAACAAGTAAAAGTATCCTATGAATTTTTAAAAAACAGACATTTTTGCATTAGTGCAGGGATTCTGCTTTTTTACTTGTGTATAGAAGCAACGATTAATGGATGGATAGTTAAATACTTCATTGATTCAAGCATTATGACCATAGAATACGCTCAAATGCTTGCTTCCTTATTGTGGGTAGTTATTCTTGCGGGGAGATTGACCTGTGCATTTTTGGGAAATAGAATATCAAAGGAAGCTGTGCTTATTACAACAAGCTGCGGAACCGTTGTTTTTTATCTCCTATTACTGTCTACACAAAATCTAAAACTCATTACATTTGCCATAATGGGGTTAGGATTTTCTATGGCGGGTATCTATCCCACAACA
>JBFNEZ010000297.1:0-3478 GCA_040797825.1 Thermotaleaceae bacterium
CTCTAGATTGGCATAAGTTAACTTATTTTTGAAAAGCTAAGTTTAGTGGATAAATTATTGAATTTGTTGAATATTCTTCTTGTATCAGTTATAATTTTATCTGTGTATAACTAAAGAAGAATAGTCTGAAAGGAAGAATTTTATATGAAGTTAGGTATTGTGGGGTTACCCAATGTTGGAAAAAGTACACTTTTTAATGCAATAACCAAAGCTGGTGCCGAATCAGCTAATTATCCTTTTTGTACAATTGAACCAAATATCGGTGTTGTGTCTGTTCCCGATAATCGCTTGAATGTCCTTTATGAGATGTATAATTCCGAAAAACTTGTTCCTACTGCAATCGAATTTTATGATATAGCTGGATTGGTTCGAGGTGCTAGCCAAGGGGAGGGACTTGGCAACAAATTCTTATCCCATATTCGTGAGGTTGCCGCCATTGTCCATGTGGTACGATGCTTTGAAGATGAAAACATTGTTCATGTAGAGGGAAATGTAGGTCCCTTAAGAGACATCGAAACCATCAATTTAGAATTAATTTTTTCTGATTTAGAAATGATTGATCGCAGGGTGCAAAAAACACAAAAACTATTGAAATCAGATAAGTCCTATCAAGTAGAGCATGATTTATTGCAACGCATTAAAACTACCTTAGAGGAAGGCAAATCTATCAGAGTTTTGGATCTAACGAAGGAAGAACAAGAAATTGTTAAAGACTTTAATCTCTTGTCTTACAAGCCTATCATTTATGTTGCAAACGTATCAGAAGATGATTTAGTAGAAAACAGTGGTAATAACGAAATGGTGCAGCAAGTACGAGAACATGCAAAATCCGAAAATGCTGAGGTAGTTGTAATCTGTGCTAAAATAGAAGCAGAGATATCAGAACTGGATGACCAGGAAAAAATGGAATTTTTAGAGGATCTAGGACTAAAAGAATCAGGATTAGATCTCCTCATCAAAGCAGGTTATAGGCTTTTAGGCCTAATGAGCTTTTTAACAGCAGGACCAAAAGAAGTACGAGCATGGACTATCAAGATTGGCACCAAAGCACCTCAAGCTGCGGGAAAAATTCATTCTGATATTGAGCGTGGCTTTATTCGGGCCGAAGTGATCTCCTTTGATGAATTAATTGCTGCGGGCAGTATGAATGCAGCGAAGGAGAAAGGGTTGGTACGTTTAGAAGGAAAGGATTACGTTGTACAAGACGGAGATGTCATTTTATTTAGATTTAATGTATAAATACTAAAAAGCAATGACTTTGTTTATAGTCATTGCTTTTAGTATTTAGACTCCTTTTTTTATGAATGCTTGATAAAATAACTCAATAAATCTTCAATACTTACAATACCCACAACCTTTCCCTCTTCTAATACTGGCATAGCAATGATATGATTTTCTTTTAATCTTTTTGCTACATCCAGGATATCTTCATTAGGATTTGCGGTAATTGTACCTTTGCTCATAACCCAATCTACAGGACAACTGTCATAGTGTCCAGGTTCAATTAGGAACCTGTATATATCAGCTTTTACCACCATCCCCACTAAGTTCTGTTCCTCATCAATAACAGGCATTCCATTTATCTCTTTTTCGACCATCTTATTCATTGCCTGTTTAATGGTATCATCTTTCTTAACAACAAATACTTCTGTATTAAGGATTTCTTTTAATTTCATTTCTCAATCCTCCATTCTAATCTTTGTTGTAAAATCTTATACTATAGCATTAGAAAAATTAAAGGAGTATACCCACAGATGTCCGCTTTAAAAAACCTATCTATTGCATCTTAAATAAATAGTTCTACATGTTCCCCTTAATTCCTGCTAGGCTTATTTCTAAGAATTTAGCTGAAATTCCCATTGAAACATTTGACACATAAGCCTTGCTGGAAAGTGAACGAAAACTGATTCAAAAAAACCAGCTACTCCATCTTTCCTTTTATTGGTAGTCAAAATAGTATTTGAAAAATCTAGGTGGAAAATCCGTTTACCTTTTGTCATCGTTGCTCTGTGCTCCTCTTGAAAATCCATCTTAAACCCTAACATGTAAGAAAGATTTCTCATCTTTTTCGAACTTTCAATACTTCTCTTTTCTCCTTTATCACCTGTTCTGTCTTCATCTATGGGCCCATTTTTTAACTCATCATTTTCTTTATTTGTATCAGCAGGTATAAAATATGTAACATTTCCTACAACCTGTCCATCAGAAAGAACTTCAGTTCTCCATTCTCTAGAAATTAAGTTTAAGTTATCAATGATTTCCATTTTGACTTTCTCCTCTGCCACGTTGGGTTGCCCATTTACAATGGTTATAGGTGTGACATAACAATTCATAATCCTTCCTTCTCCGACTTCAATATTAAAAATCATTGTTTGATTACTTAACTGACCTATTGAATTAAATACAAAGTTTCCCAAGCTATATATGATAGGTTTTTCTTTGTAAAACTCTATTCCCTGCAAAACATGGGGATGATGGCCCATTACTACGTCTGCACCAGCATCAATCATTATTTTACCCACTCTTCTCTGATAGTCTTGTGGATATTGCTCCCTTTCTTTTCCCCAATGGACAGATACAATTAGAAAATCGATATTTTTCTTTGATTCTGCAATTGTTTTTTCTATCTGTTCTACATAATTGTCATAGGCACTAACAATTCCAGGTCGATTGCTTGTAGCATACCAACTCATGTCATAGATTACTCTGGAAAATGCAAGAAATCCTATCCTTTGTCCATTAATATTCCATATAGCTGGTTCTAGAGCTCTTTCAAGATTTCTACCTCCACCAGCATATTTTATATCTCTTTGTTCAAGATTTTCCAGGGTCTCTATAAAACCCTCCTGGCCGAAATCTAGAATATGGTTGTTGGCAATAGAAACTCCGTGAACTCCTGCATTAACGAGTCCATCTAAAGTCTGTGGTTTTGACTGAAATGTATAGCTTTTGTCCGGACTGGCAGTTCCCTTTGTTCCAATAGATGTCTCAAGGTTGACCAACACCAAATCACTTTTTTTTAAAATAGGCGTTACCTTTTCCCATGGATAGTCAATTCCCCTTTGTTCGATAAGTCTCCCCACACTCCTATCCATCATTACATCACCTGCTAAAGATATAACTACAGATTTGCTCGGTTCCAAAGAAATCGTTTTCAGTGGGTATCCACTTATCCCTATAAAGATTAAAACTATGACAATCCATATTTTCTTTTGCATCATGCCTTACCTCATCCCAATATTTATTGACAATATGTACTTTTAAACAGCTTCATTTGAAGAAAAAGAATGGTACGAATACCATTCTTAATAATTTGCAGTTCCATCTTCCATACCCTGAACAATTGCTACAGAAGCACTGGTACCCAAGCGTCCAGCTCCTGCTTCGATCATTTTTAGTGCAGTCTCTTTATCGCGGATTCCCCCTGATGCCTTTACCTGAAGACTATCTCCAACAATACGCTTCATTAGCTTAACAT
>JBFNEZ010000298.1:0-3460 GCA_040797825.1 Thermotaleaceae bacterium
ACAATGCCGCTAAAACACTTCCTACTGCCGACGTTATAAGGAATGCTTTGAAAATCTGTAATAACATAAATCCGTCTCCCCCTAAAGATGAAACATCTTTTTGATTTCTTCAATGTCATCTGGAGACATCTCTCCTGCTTTGAACAGGGAGACAGCTAAATTCTTTACAGATCCGTCATACAACTTTGATACAAGGTTTTTTGTCTGTGATTGCTTGTAATCTTCCTTTTTGATAATTGGATAATAGAGATATGACTTTCCTTTTTTGTCATAGGCAACCGCCCCCTTTTCCACCAATCGACTAAGCAAAGTAGAAGCAGTCGTGTATTTCCACTCCTTATTCACAACGGTGTCACATACTTCCTGGGCTGTCATCGGTTTATCGGTTTTCCAAAGGACTTTGATAACCTCTAATTCTGCCTCGCTGATTTCAAATGCTTTGTTTTCCATGTTATTCCTCCACGATAAATTAACTACAACCATAGTTTATATTTAAATACTACACATGTAGTAGAAACTTGTCAACCTTTTATAAAAAATAATTTGAGTATCTTTACCAACTAAAACTTAGTTTTGGACTTTGGACAATGTGGCAAGCAGGAGATGCTAGCTGATTTTGGGGTGCTGCTGTTCTTTTAGATTATGTGAGAATTGGAGAAATTTTTAAGATCATCTTGACAACTTAGGAATAGTATAATACCGACAGACAGTCGGTTTATGAAAAGGAGATGTGGAAATGAGAGTTGTAAAAGAAGCCCAGGAACGTAGAAATGAGATACTTGATGCGGCGGATGCACTTTTTGGCCAAAGGGGATTTGATGGAACCAGTACAAATGATATTCTTGAAAAGGTGGGAATTGCACGAGGAACCCTGTATTATCACTTCAAGTCGAAGGAGGATATTATGGATGGGCTGATTGAGCGGTATAATGTTCAGATTTTAGAGGTGGCACAGGAAATTGCTGCCGATAAGCGCATACCTATTAAGGAGCGTATTATCCGTGTTGTAATGGCATTGAAGATAAGTGGGGGAGGCAGCAAAGAGATTAGAGATCAGATTCACAAACCACAGAACGCACTGATGCATCAGAAAATACAAAAGGTTATAATCAACGGGATTACACCCATACTGACAGGAATAGTCCGTGAAGGCATTGAACAGGGTTTGTTCAACACGCCCTTTCCCTATGAATCTATGGAAATGGTAATGATATACGGGAATACCATTTTTGATGGAGATATGGTTGAAATAACACAGGAAGAACGTATTTTAAGGATAAGGGCATTTATTTTCAACATAGAAAGGCTGCTTGGTGCAGAAGAGGGAAGTTTGATGGATATGATGCAGATGTTTGGCATCGGAAATGGAGGCAGCGATGAATAATTCAGGAAAGTCTTTTAGAAAATTTCTGCTTCTGTGGTCGGGACAGCTTATTTCAGCCATAGGCAGCGGACTTACATCCTTCGGACTAGGGGTTTATGTTTATCAACAGACGGGAAAAGCATCGGCAATGGCCCTTGTTACCTTGCTCGCATTTATGCCCTCCCTTCTTTTAAGTGCTTTGGCGGGAGTGCTTGCGGACCGATACGACCGCAGGCTCCTAATGGTGCTGGGAGACAGTCTTTCCGCTGTGGGACTTGTTTTTATTCTAATTTGCATGCTGGGCGGAGAAGTACAGTTATGGCAGATTTGCATAGGTGTTACAATAAGCTCGGTGTTTTCGTCCTTGCTGGAACCCGCATATAAAGCTACCATTACGGATCTGCTTACAAAAGAGCAGTATACAAAGGCAAGCGGGTTTGTTCAGGTAGCAGGATCGGCAAAATATTTGATTTCACCTGTGATTGCAGGATATCTGCTCATGGTTTCGGATACTAAGCTGCTGCTTGAAATAGACATCTTCACATTTTTTGTAACAGTTGGTTCAACCCTTGTTGTACGGAGCGGTCTTGCTTCAAAGAGATGGGAAGAGACAAAATCCTTTATCCGTGAATTTAAAGAGGGCTGGGGAGCCGTATCCCAAAATAGAGGCGTCCTTGTTCTTGTGATCATGACGTCGGTCATGACATTCTTCCTTGGCTTCATACAAACACTCTCAATGCCCATGATCCTTGCTTTTTCTGACAGCTCGGTACTAGGAACCGTTGAAACAATCTCTGCTTTAGGAATGCTTGTGACAAGTGTGATAATAGGAATTGTTCCAATAAAAAGGGGCTATGTGAAAATGCTTTCAGTTTCCGTGTTTTTTACCGGAATATTTATGGCGGTTTTCGGACTGCGGGAGAATATTGTACTAATCTGCCTTTCAGGATTTTTGTTTTTTGCAATGCTCCCCTTTACAAACATGTGCTTAGATTACCTTATACGGACCAACATCGAAAACTCTGTGCAGGGCAGAACCTGGGGACTCATCGGTGTAATTTCTCAGCTTGGATTTGTTGCGGCTTATGGGCTTTCAGGGGTGCTTGCAGATTATGTGTTTACACCTTTGCTCCTTGAGGGAGGACTGTTTGCTGAAAGCATAGGAAAGATCATGGGCACAGGCGTGGGCAGAGGAACAGGATTTCTCATTTTTACTGCGGGGGTGCTGTTATGTGTGACTACCCTAATCCTATATAACATAAAATCGGTAAAAAAGCTTGAAATCAGAGGTGAATTATGTACTTTAGAGTAATCTAACAAGGATATTTTAATTATTATCCTTATGGTTTCGGGTATAAAGCGGGTGCCTAAAATCCATGTCTTCACATTTTTGCAACAGTTATTTCAACCTTTATCGTGTGCAGGGGACTGGCTTCAAAAATATGGAGGAAGACAAAATCCTTTATCCGTCAGTTCAAGCTTCAATAAAACATACAGAAAATATAGATATAGTATTCCTTATGGAATAAGCAAATGTATTTTTGAATAATCATACTTCTTACTAACCGTATAGGCTTGAAAAGAGTTTTTATAGAGATGGACTTCCTGTACGCCCAGGAGTTTACTTGTGTTGGACAATAAAAATATTGCTAAGTCTTCCACAGGCATGACAATATCACCAGATAAGTAGCTTAACATAACTTCCCTTCTTGCACCAAAATCAGCAATTACAATTCGTTCATACTCTGCTGCTGAAATTCTAAGATTATAATCCCTAATAATATCTCGATAAATGTCGCTAATTCGATGATATACGATATGATAAAAAGATTTTTTTTGCATGATTTCCCCAAAAAATCTTTTGTTATTTGGATTAGATAAAATAACCTTGTAAAATATGATGGATACGAAAAAATGCCTATAATAGGAGTTTGCAGCAGGATCTACCTTATCCTTAATAAAATCATATATGTTGTTAATATAATCAACAAAAATATCCATAACAATGGCATCTTTTGTTTTAAAATAATAAGTCATATTGCCTAAGGAAATTCCTAAGTTTGAGGCGATATGCTTTATTGTGGTACCATTATAACC
>JBFNEZ010000299.1:0-3437 GCA_040797825.1 Thermotaleaceae bacterium
ATTATATAGAGGATAATTTGACTGGCAATATTTCTTATGAAGAAGCGGCTAGGATAGCCTGTTGTTCTACATATTATTTTCAGCGTATGTTTTCTTATGTTGTAGGTATTCCATTATCTGAATATATACGCCGTAGACGTATGACAGTAGCAGCTTTTGATTTGCAGACAAGTGATGCAAAAGTAATGAATGTTGGTTTAAAATACGGTTATGAATCTCCCACATCATTTAATCGTGCATTTAAAAATGTTCATGGTGTTCCTCCGACTGCTGCTCGAAAGTCAGGAACTTCATTAAAAGCTTATCCACGTATTAGCTTTTCTATTAAAGTGACTGGAGGTGAGAGTATGAAATATCGAATCGAAACAAAAGATGCCATAAGAATTGTTGGAGTTAGAGTCCCATTACAGGAGAATCAAGAAGAAAATTTCCAGATTGTTCCTAAGTTCTGGGATAAAATCTTAGAAGGAAATTTATATTCAGAAGTTTGTAAATTAGCTAATCAAGATCCCCAAGGTATTTTAGGTGTTACTGCTTATAAAAGTCCAAAAGAAATCTATTATTATATAGCAGTAGCTACGGATAAACCTGTACTAGAGGGAATGATGGAATTTAACATACCAGCAGCTACATGGGTTATATTTGACTGTCATGGGCATTTTCAAGAATCCATTCAAACAATTTTCAAACGATTTCTTACAGAATGGCTTCCCTTTTCTGGATATGAATATGCTGAGTTACCAGATGTAGAAGTTTATCCTATTAGCGATCCAAACTTAAAAAGTGGATATTCGGAAGTTTGGATTGCAATAAAAAAAGAAAACGAGGAGGAATAGAAGTGAATTATAAAATTGAAATTAGAGAAATTGAGCCTATAAGGGTGGCATTTATGCAATATAAAGGTATTGTTACCGAGGCAAATAAAGTATTTCCAAATGTATTTAAGTCCATTGGAGGTAAAGCAAATGGTGCACCTTTTTTCAACTACTATGCTATAGATCCTCAAACTAAAATCGGTGAATTGGAACTGTGTGTTCCTACTGCTGAAATACCGACAGTAAGTGGTATTGAAGTAAAGGAAATTCCGCGTATCAAAGCAATTTGTGCTACACATATAGGCCCTTATGAAATGATGCAGAGTGCATATGTAGCTATTGAGCAATACGCAGAAGAACATAATTTGATATTACAACTACCATTTCGGGAAGTCTTCATAAAAGGACCAGGGATGTTTTTAAAAGGCAATCCTAATAAGTATATTACAGAAATTTTGTTTCCAATGAAAGAGGAGGAATAAAATGCTGGCAATTGAAACTCATGAATTGGTTAAACAATATAAGAATGGTGTTAGAGCCTTGGATAATTTAAATTTGGAAGTAAACAAGGGAGAAATTTTTTCTCTTCTAGGACCCAATGGTGCAGGAAAGTCTTCTTTGATCAATATTCTTACAACTTTTTATAAACCTACATCTGGTAATGTAACTATGCTAGGCAAGGATATATGTAAAGAACCTGCCTGGGTTCGTACACAGATTGCCTGTGTTGCTCAACATATTTCCATTGACCAACATTTATCCCTTATGGAGAATATGATGTTCCAAAGTAGGTTGTACAAGGTAGATCCTAAAGTAGCAAAGATAAGAATTAATTCTCTAATTGATATTTTTGAGCTTTCAAGATATTTGAAATATCCTATAGCGTCCTATTCAGGTGGAGTAAAACGTAGGTTGGATATTGCCATGAACATGGTATCGATGCCTAAGATTTTATTTTTGGATGAACCTACAGTGGGAATGGATGCCATGTCGCGAAAAGCTATGTGGGAAATGCTGTTGAAAATTAGGGATGAATATGGGACAACTATTTTTCTTACAACCCATTATCTTGAAGAAGCCGATAGATTAAGTGATACCATATGTATCATGAAAGATGGGAAAGAGGTGGTTCAAGGAACACTTAAAAGTTTAAGAGGTTATATTAAACAAAATATGCTTTGCATTGCATTTTCTAGTACTGGTGAAGCAAAAAAATACAAAGGCATTCTTGAAAATATGGAAATTACTAAATTTGCTGATGTACGGGACAATTCTGTTGCATTGGGTGTAGATGACAGCAGGGCTTCCTTTACAATGGTAAACAAATGGCTTCTGGAACATCATGTGGCATTTTACGCAATTGAAATCGTAGAACCTAGTTTGGAAGATGTATTCTTGGCATTAACTGGTTCAGAAGAAAATAGAGGGGGGAGATGCTTATGATGAATATTTTGTGGAGAAATATAAAATGGAGATTTGAAAATAAGTTCACGATTATTATTACAATATTGCAACCTTTATTATGGTTGGTTTTATATAGTGCAGTTGCAGGATCAACAATGAAAGATACTGGTATTACAAATTATACTGCTTTTATACTTCCAGGTGTTATGTTTCTAGTAACATTTTCGTCTTGTACTAGTGGCGGAATCATGAATTTTCTTATGAAATCCAATGGAAGTTTTTATCGCATTTTGATTTCACCAGTAAGCCGTAGTTCTATTGTTTTTGCACAAATGTTAGAATCTATATTAGTATCATTTTTTGAAGTCACAATCCTGTATGTAGTAAGCATTTTATTTTCAGTTAATATAAACTTTGGTATTCTAGGTATTGTATTTATAGCTATATTGATTTTTTTATTAGCATTTTTCTTATCTGGCCTTGCCTACGCAATTAGTCTTTGTTTACCAAATGAAGTGGTTTATGAAACAGTTATGACAGCGATTGTATTACCTATTTTTTTCTTGAGCTCAGCTCTTTTTCCTCCTGAAAATCTGTCCGGAGGGCTGGCAGTAGCCGTGAAACTTAATCCATTTACCCATGTTATAAATGCTCTGCGTAGTTTGATATTTAGAGAGAAGATAGTGTTTAGTGAGGTATTACCTGTAATATTATTATTTGTATTGATGTGCTGTGGTAGCTATGCATTAGCAATGTGGAGACTTAAAAAAGAAACCAATGTTTAGTAAGAATAGATTAAGATGATTCTATTAATAAATTGGAGATTAAGAAAAGTTTTCAAAAGAGTGTACGTTGTGCGAAAATTTTGATATGATAAATTTATATATTATAGTTGAGATATTTTTTTGCAACACATTTGTTGTTATAAGAGAAAATAAGGAAACTTAGTTTAGAGGATGTTGTGTATTTACAACAACAATGGGCTACAGAGGCTATAAATTATGCGTTTATTCCTGCGGATAACAATTATTTAGAAAAGAAACTTGGTAAATATTTTTTAGTTGCTGAATCAAAGGATGAGATTATCGGGTTTATCTACGGGATAGCTCATAAAGCAGAGTATATTTATGTTTCATTAAATAATATGATTATAGTGGAAATTCCAGAAAAATCTGGACTGATTATTAATAATGGTACAGTTAAAAATATAAGTTTTAT
>JBFNEZ010000300.1:0-3435 GCA_040797825.1 Thermotaleaceae bacterium
TGGAAATTGCTGAAGAAGATAATAATCGACTCGTAAAATGACAGGGGTTATTCTTTATAAAGCACATCTTTATACAGTACAGTGCTGGTACGGTATAAAGATGTGTTTTACTATTTACGAAAAAGGGATAGATAGGCTATAATGAGGCTAAGAAGAAACAATGCAAGGGAGGAATTCAATTGAATTATTTGTTTATAGGAGCTGCTGTTTTATTTATTATACTGGTGACCATACAGTACTCCCTCAATAGAATAATTTTATTATTGAAGGAAATAAGAGATATCCTGTATAAAATCGACATAGATGACAAACTTTAATAGCAGCTTAGGAAAAGTACATTGCTCAAATGTACTTTTTTTAGAAAAAAGTGAAATATAAGGGCAAATAATATTCTAAAAAAGGAAGAAGTCTATGAAAGCAATAAGACAGAATGTTATTTCCATAAAAAATCAATTAGCTGCGCAATATCCTTATGTGGAAGAAGAGATCCTATTTTCTTCTCTTTTTGCTTGCCTATTAGAGGCATTGGGGTTAGAACAGAATAAAGAATTTGAAAACCATCTTTTAGACAGAAAAACCAAGGATTCTATAAAGTTACTTGCAGGGAATATGATAAAGAACAAATTATCTATGGAGAGCCTATTAGGTTGGTTCTATCAGTATTTCTATGAAGGGAGTATGCAGCAAGAACAGTTGGGGCAGTATTATACGCAGGATTGGATTGTAAAATACATTGTCGACCAAACCTTCGAAAAATATTTTTTTCAAAATCAAAATAAACCTCTAAGGTTATTAAAAGTATTTGAACCTTGCTGTGGAAGCGGAAATTTTATTTTTTATATACTAGACAAATTAGTGGAGCTATATTTTAAAAAGGAAGGACTTAAGCCTCAAGATAGTTTACCGATAATCCTAAGTGATAATTTATATGCAATGGATATTGATCAAAGAGCTTTGAAAATATTGGATATTGCTTTAACCTATAAGCTTAAAAGATTACACATAGAGACTAAATTGGAGAACACAAATATCGAACAAGGGAATTATTTAGAGAAAAAATTTTTTCACAACTTTGACATTATTGTTGGAAATCCGCCTTATTTAGAGAATAGAAAGATTAATAAATATCTTAATAAAGATGTATTGAAAGAAAAGTTTAAAACAGCTAGGGGAAGATTTGATCTCCTTAGTATTTTTTTAGAGAAAAGTATCGATGATATTTATGAAAAAGGGATTATAGGATATATTTTGCCAGCTAGTATTTTAGTGAATAACAATTTTGTCCACATTCGACAAAAAATATTAAAAGATTGTGCCATTACACAGGTAATCAATATGGGAGATGGTGTGTTTTCTCATGTATATATGGACATGTCTATTATCCTTCTTCTTAAAAACTGTCATGAAAGCAGAAAGCAAAACATTATTGAAACAAAAAATTTAAAAGTAGTAGGAGATAAGAAAAATCGATTGGTTGACAGCAATTTTGTTGAGGTTAAACAAGCTTATTATTATAACACCTTAAAAAATGTATTTGATGTGCACTCGACTCCTGCTGTATTTTGTTTAAGGGATAGGGTGTATGGAGACTATCCCCCTTTGAAGGAACACTGTGAGATTATTGCAGGGGTTGCTACAGGCAATATTCGCCATAAGCTGCTTTCAAGGAAACAATGGGATCTAAAACAGGTACCAGTGCTGGAAGGGAAAGATATTCAACGCTACTTCTGTCAATGGAATGGACTGTATCTCTTCAATGATCGTAGGATGGTTGAAGGGAAAAAAGGAGAATATGCGACCTTTATGCGAGAAGAATTTGTCTTACAGCCGAAATTGTTAATAAGACAAACGGCAGATTGTTATATAGCTGCCTATGATGAAGAACAATACTATCTTTTAAATACCCTTTATGCATGTATATCAAAAAATGAAAAACTACACATCAAATATGTTCTTGCATTACTCAATTCTAAATTGCTAAATTTTATGTACCAAAGTCTAATTTATGAATCTAAGAAACTATTTCCCCAAATAAAGATTTATCATATTCAAAATAGTCCTATAAAAATAGAGAAAATAGGTACACAGCAGTATTTCATTCGGATAGTGGATTATATAGAATATTTAAAGAAAGAGTATTTCTATTCTGCAGGAAATGATAAATCCATAGAGATGGAGATAAAGAAACAACAGTACAAAATTGATCAAGCTATATTTGATATTTTTGAACTAAGCAAAAAAGAAATAAGTATGATTGAAAACAAAAACATAGAAAATTAGACATATTTGTACAAAAAGTCTTTGCAATTAGGGCGATTATCCCTTATAATATATTCTGTAGTTTTTGTTTGTAATTTGTTCGCATAAGAAGGGGATTGTATGATTACTACTATTACCTTAAATCCAGCTATCGATCGATCCTATGTGATTAGTGACTTTAGACCCAATAAAAGCTATGTTGTAGATAATGCAACAATTTCTGCTGGCGGTAAGGGTGTGAATGTGGCTAGAATCGCTTCAATGTTGGGAGAACAAGTAAATGCCATGGGATTGTTGGGTGGAACCACAGGACGGTTGATTCAAGCAGAATTAGAAAAATTGCATATTCATACTTCCTTTGTATGGATACAAGAAGCCACTAGAGTTTTCACTGCCATTGTAGATCCGCTTAATCAGACAGAAACCTTTGTAGACGAAAAGGGTCCTCAGGTGACTAAGAGAGAACTAAATGCTTTTGTGAAAGAATTCGTAAAGGTGTTGAAATACAGTGAAATTATTGTTGCTTCAGGAACACTTCCTCCTGGGCTGCCAAAAACCATTTATGGCGATATGGTAAAGATAGCTAGAGATAACAATGTGAGTATGATCATCGATGCCTGCGGCAGTTATTTAGAAGAAGCAATTAAGGCAAAACCCTTTATGGTGAAAACTAATTTAGGTGCATTAGAAGAACTCTCAGGATATGATTTAGACTGTGAATATAAAATCATCTATGAATCGAAATGTATATGTAGACAAGGCATTGAAGTGGCAGCTATCTCATTAGGGGAAAAGGGAGCTATATTTACTACACCAGAAGGGAGTTATCGCCTATGTGTGCCAAAGGTAGAGGCTGTGAATCCCATCGGTTGTGGAGACGCTTTTGTAGCTGGATTTGCTGTATCATACTTTCGTGATAAGAATATAAAGCAAGCTTTTAGATATGCGGCAGCTACGGGAACCGCAAATGCTATGAAAGCAACATTAGAAAATATTGATAATAAACTGATAAGAAAAATATATGATGAAATTAAAATCAAAAGGGTGGAATAGGAATTCCATCCTTTTGGTACTATAATATAAATTAACCTGTTGTGCTAGTAAAACTTACAAATAGAAACACTCCAGCTAATTATGTTAACCTATCATTAATAACCGCGACGAAACTAAGATAGG
>JBFNEZ010000301.1:0-3375 GCA_040797825.1 Thermotaleaceae bacterium
CTGCCCACTTGAACAATTTTTTCAATCCGCTCCTCCGATGTAGGGGCCACCATAGGGATCAGGTCAATGGGATAGGCGCTCATCTGTTCATATAAATCTTGCCTTTCTTCTAGGGGCAGATCGGGAATGATCAACCCATCAATACCACGCTCCAAACAATTCTTTAAAAATCTTTCTGTGCCATAGCGAAACACTGAATTATAATAAACCAAAAATACAAGAGGAATTTCTGTATCCTTTCTCACTTGAGCCACTTCACTAAATATATCATCAATGGTGATACTATTTTTTAAAGCTCTTTGGGCAGCCCTTTGAATAATTGGTCCATCAGCCAAGGGATCGGAATAGGGAATACCCAACTCCACAATGTCAGCCCCCGCCTGCTCCAGCGTTTTTATCAGCTCCATGGTTGTGTTAAGATCTGGGTCGCCACAGGTGATATAAGGAATCAATGCCTTTTCATTCTTATTTTTTAAATCCTCAAATTTCCGCTGTATCCTACTTTCCATTCTCGTTCCCTCCCAAATATTCTAGTACCGTATCAATATCCTTATCTCCCCGACCCGATAGATTGACCACAATAATATCCTCTTTGTTGGTCTGTGGAGCAAATTTCATCAAGTATCCAATGGCATGGGCACTCTCTAAAGCAGGAATAATGCCTTCTGTTACCGTTAAATATTGGAAGGCCTCTAAAGCTTCTTCGTCAGTTATGGACACATAGGTCCCTCTGCCCGTTGTATGAAAATGGGCATGCTCCGGGCCAATCCCTGGATAATCCAATCCTGCAGAAACAGAGTAAACGGGCAATATCTGACCGTTCTCATCTTGCAGCAGATAGGTCATCATGCCATGGAGTACTCCAAGGGAGCCCTTGGCAATGGTAGCAGCATGTGCTTCCGTATCAACACCCTTCCCTGCGGCTTCTACGCCTATAATTTTTACCTCCTTATCTTCTCTAAAGGGATAAAAAAGCCCCATGGCATTGCTGCCTCCTCCAACACAGGCGATTAAATAGTCAGGCAGCCTTCCTTCCTTTTGTAAAATCTGTTCTCTCACCTCATCCCCAATAATCCTCTGAAAGTCTCGAACCATGGTGGGATAAGGATGGGGGCCTACAACAGAGCCAATCACATAAAAAGTATTCTCCACATGGGCCACCCAATCTCTGATAGCCTCATTGGTAGCATCCTTCAGGGTAGCTGTTCCAGAGGTTACAGGATTTACCGTTGCCCCTAGGAGCTTCATTTTAAATACATTTAATGCCTGCCGCTGTATGTCCTCTTCTCCCATATAGACTTCACAGTCCAATCCAAACATGGCACATATGGTAGCAGTAGCTACACCATGCTGCCCTGCTCCCGTTTCTGCAATAATTCTTTTTTTTCCCATACGCCTTGCCAATAGTACCTGCCCAATGACATTATTGATTTTATGGGCTCCCGTATGATTTAAATCTTCCCGTTTGAGATATATCTTTCCTCCCCCCAAACGGCTGGTCAAATTTTCAGCAAAATATAAAGAGGTTGGTCTTCCTGCATATTCCCGCACAAAATATTGATAGTCCCTTTGAAAAGCCTCATCGGTCTTGATTTCAATGAATTTTTCTTCCAATTCAAGCAATGCATTCATTAAGGTCTCTGGCACATATTGCCCGCCGAACTGCCCAAATCTTTTTGATAGCTTAGTCTCCTTCATGATATCTCCCTCACTTTCTCTATAAAATCCTTCATTTTTTCAAAACACTTTATCCCATTTTCTTCTACACCACTGCTGACATCTACCACATGGGGTTTCATTATCTCAATGGCCTCTCTCACATTTCCCCCGTGGAGCCCTCCAGCTGCTATAAATAAATTAGATTTTTTCATATCTTGAACCAATTCCCAAGAAAAGACCTCTCCACTTCCTCCCCGTTGGCCTTCCCTATAGCTATCCAATAGATACCCCTCTACTGCATAGGCCTTCATTTCTTCCAAACTACTGCTGTCCTTAACGCGAAATGCCTTCCACACCTCCTGTTGAAAGGCCGAACAGTAGTCTGGACTTTCCTCTCCATGGAATTGAAGTACATCCAGCTTGCAGTCCTCCCCTATCTTGAGGACCCTTTCCCTGTCCATATTTACAAAAACACCTACTCTTTTTATGGCGCTGTCTAAGTCTTCTATCAATTCCTTAACCCAAAAAGGCTCTACCTGTCTACTGCTCTTGGCAAAGACAAAGCCAACATAGTCTGGTTTTAATTGATTGACATAGACAATATCCGCTTTCCTCTTTAAGCCACAAATTTTAATTTTAGTCAATTCTGCTCCCCCCTCAGTTCTCGGATTTTTTCATCAATGGCATGGGAGCGCATCAAACTTTCTCCAATCAAGACCCCATCTATTCCTAAGGCTTCTAAATATGCCATATCCGCCCTAGAATGGATACCACTTTCACTAATGATCGTCTTTCCCTTTGGAATTTTATCCATCAATCGACCTGTTGTTTCAACAGAGGTTTCAAAGGTTTTCAGATTCCTATTGTTAATCCCAATAATAGATGCTTGTGCTTTTAAGGCTGTTTCCAGCTCTTCTTCATCATGAACCTCTACCAGACATTGAAGGCCAACTTCTCCTGCTATCCTTTGAAATTCATTCAGTTTCTTTAAACTTAAAGCTGCCGCAATGAGTAAAACAGCATCCGCCCCCAATGCCTTTGATTGATAGATTTGATAGGGATCCATGATAAAATCCTTTCTGAGCAAAGGAATTTCTGTAATTTCTCTGATTTGCTCCACGTATTGGTTTTTGCCCTGAAAGAAATGTTCTTCTGTTAAAACAGAGATAGCTTCTACTTTACTTTGAGTATAAATCTGAGCTATCTCTAGGGGGGAAAAGTCTTCTCTGATCACACCCTTCGATGGAGATGCCTTTTTTACTTCTGCAATGATACTCAAACCTTTCTTCCCTTTTATAGCCTGATGAAAATTTCTTGCTTTTCTTCCTTTTTCCAAGATAGAAAAAATGCGGTGCAAAGGCATGGCGGCCTTCTCAAGCTCCACCACCTGCTTTTTTTGATGAAGTATTTTTTCCAGTATCATTGTGCGACCTCCTGACTGACAGCAATCAATTGCTTTAATTTTTCCAAGGCCAGTCCCTGGTCTATTATTTCCTTGGCTCTGGCTATCCCCTCTTCCAGATTCTTCGCTTCCTTTCCTACATAGATCGCTGCTCCAGCATTCAACAGCAGCATATCCCGTTTTGCCCCTTTGGCTCCTTGAAATAAATCCAGTATGATCTTTCCATTCTCTGGAGCAGTTCCCCCTTTTAAAGCTTCTGTAGTACCCAAGGATAATCCAAGGTCTCTTGGGTTGATTCTATAGGTTGCAATCTG
>JBFNEZ010000302.1:0-3352 GCA_040797825.1 Thermotaleaceae bacterium
CGACTTCATTATACCCCTGATGAGGATGGGGCTGTACTCAAAGAAAAGACCAGGAGATATATTCGGGCAATGGATTGCATTGCCCGATCAAAGGCCAAGGAGTTGGTTAAACTGCTGGAAGGATTGCAATTAAGGGGCAAGCTCTTGGATGTAGGAGCAGGTTCAGGAGCTTTCTCTTTGGAATTCATAGAGCATTTTCCGTCATTAAAGGCTTCCCTTTTAGATCTAAGCTCTGTAATTGATATCACAAGAGAAAATATTAGTATCTACCAGAAGGACATCTGTTATCAGGAAGGCAATATATTGGAAACATGGAGCCTAGGGGAAGAGAAATTTAATGTTATTCTTCTATCCAACATCCTCCATGCCTATTCTGAAAATGAAGTTATCCATATTTTACAGGAAGCATCAAAGTGGGTAGAGGAGCAGGGTTATATTATCATCCATGATTTTTTCATGGAACACTATTGGCCCAAGGGTCAGCTGTCGGATTTAAATATGCTGGTGAACACTTATAATGGAAAGGTCTTTGAAGCTCAGTGGGTTAGTGAGATATTGAGAAAGCTGAAATTTCAAGAGACGGGGCTTATCCCCTTAGAAAGTGATACAGGGGTTATTGTAGCTTGTAAAAGTCAAGAACAGCTAGAGCAAATTCCTTTAGATAAGAAGGCTTATCTTATGGGAAAACTCAAAAATCTAGGATTTATAGATATAAAACAAATAGCTGCCGAGACTGTGGTTCTGACAGAATCAGCAGAGGTAAAGTGTCAATTTGGTTGTCAGCACTATGGTTCAGGAAAATGCCCTCCCAATAGCCTCTCTATTGAAAAAACAAGAGTACTTTTAAAGGAATATAACTATGGCTTGTTATTAGAGGGAGAACCTCCTACAGGAGAGTTTCAGAAAAAAATGTTAAAGGCTGAAAAGGAAGCTTATCAACAGGGATTCTATAAGGCTTTTAGCCTATGGGCAGGGCCTTGTTCCCTATGTAAAGAATGCAGTCCCCAAAATCATTGTACTTTGTCCAGACCATCTATGGAAGGGTCTGGTATTGATGTTTTTGAAACGGTTAAAAGAGTAGGAATCAACCTAAAAACTTTAAAAAATAAAAATGAGTATGTCAAATATTTTGGCTTATTATTATTGGAGTGATACCATGCGCGTATTATTTGTACAAGCCATGTCCACCGAATCCAGCGGTTCAGAGATGGTCTACCCTATAGGGATTGTAACCCTAGCCACTTCTTTAAAGGAAGAGCATAATATAGAACTAATAGATATGAATATTCAACAGGATCCTTTCGGGGCACTTAAGGAGAAGCTAGCAAGCTATCAGCCCCAGGTAATCTGTGTTTCCTTAAGAAATATCGATCCTTTGGGAAATAAGATGAGTTCCCTGATTCCACCCTTCGTGGTGACGATCAAAATGATAGCTTCTATTGTTCCCCAAGGAAAGATTATTGTAGGGGGTACTGGATTTTCTCTATTCCCAGCCAGGATCATGGAAGAACTTCAGGAGATTCATTATGGGATTATTGGAGAAGCTGAGGAGACCCTGGGGAAACTGCTAAAAAATCTGGAGAATCCCCCACTCCTAAAAGGATTATGCTTTCGCAGGCAGGGTGAGGTGGTCCTTTCAGAACCGTCTAGGGAGCTGGATATGGAAAGCGACTATATTCAACCCAATCGAAGTCTGCTGCATCCTGAAGCTTATCATCATCGCAACAGCTATGTACAGGTGATGGGGGTGGAGACAAAAAGAGGATGTCCCTTTAGCTGCAGCTACTGTGTTTATCCCAATCTTCAGGGAAAGAAACTACGATGTAGAAATCCAAAGGATGTTGTAGAGGAAATAGAAATCCTAAAAAAAGACTATGGTGTGGAGCGTATACATTTTACCGATCCTGTGGTGAATATTCCAAAGGGTCATTTGGAGGAAATCTGCCAACTGTTGATTGAGAGAAAGGTAGATGTTCAATGGAGTGGTTTTTTTCGGGAAGATCATTTAGATGAAGAGAATATGAAGCTTTTTAAAGATTCGGGATGTGAATGTTTTTCCTTTTCACCCGATGGCCTAACCCAAGAGGCATTGGACTTATTGGGAAAAAAGCTTACAAAAGAAGATATTCTCAAGGCTGCAAGACTAGCAGCTAAAAGCGGTGTAGTCAGCGTCTATCATTTCATGGTTAATTTACCAGGAGAGAGTGAAAAGACCATTCAAGAGGGGATGGCGTTCATGAATCAAATCTATGATATCCATCAACAGGCAAAAAACTTAGGGACAATCGTTTTGAATAATGTTCGAATTTATCCGGACACTCCTATTTTTGAAATGGCTAAAACAGCAGGTGTAGTGCAGCCTACAACGGATTTGCTCTACCCTACTTATTACAATCCTGAACCCTTTAGTAGTCTCAGATATCAGTTAGAAACCTTGCATCTATGTAAAAACATATTTATGTGGCAGGAGGTGAAGTAATATGAAGATACTTTTATTGGAGCATCCTAGAAATATAGGAACTGAAAATATTAATGATATTGCCAATGCACCCCTTTCTTCCTGTCTATTTACAGGATATATTGCAGGAGTACTCAAACAGGAGGGGCATCAGGTGGATATTATAGAGGGATATCTAGAAAAAATGACCTATGAAGAAATCGAGAAAAAGATTCAGCATTATCAGCCAGAGATTATAGGCATCCACATGGTATATCAGTGGAAGCGGGATGAAGGTCTTTATCAGCTTATCCATAGGCTGAAGCAAGGAAAAGCCGTATCTTACATCACGGCCTATGGCTACTATCCTACCTTTGCCTATGAGGAGATATTCCATGGATGTAAATCCCTAGATTCCATCATACTGGGAGAACCAGAGGTCACTTTTTTACAATTAGTTCAGAAGCTTGGAGAAGGTGGGAGCCATGAAGGAGTAAAGGGAATTGCTTATCCACAGGAAGGAGGTTCAATTTTTCTAGAATATGCCCGGCCCATTGAAAACCTGGACAGCCTTCCCTTTCCCGAGAGGACACCGGCTTCTTTAAGCTATGGGGAAGTCAATATAATGGGGAGCAGAGGCTGTTATGGAGGCTGTACTTTTTGTTATATCAATCCCTTTGTCGGAAGCCAATCCCCATGGCGGGCAAGGAGTCCCGAAAATATTCTTGCGGAAATCGATCAGATTATAGAAAAGACGAATATGCGCTATTTTTATTTTACCGATCCCAATTTTTTCGGCCCTGGGAAGAAGGGGCAAGAAAGAGCCCTCAAGTTAGCTTCTCTCCTAAAATCCAGAAAAATACGCTTTGGCATTGAAGCGAGAGTCAATGATATCCACGAGGAAACCATCGAAGC
>JBFNEZ010000303.1:0-3340 GCA_040797825.1 Thermotaleaceae bacterium
TGGCAGTGATGTTCCATCCATATTTGGTTTTTTGACCACCATGCCCCAATTCATCATTGGTGATACGGTAATTGACGCGCTCTTGTTGTTTATGCTAATCTAAAAATGGACCCCGGTTATAATTGAAAAATCCCCCCCTGACAGGTAAACTCTCTTATGTAAAACATGCATAAGAGGGGGCAAGAGGAGTTGATTAAGTTGAGCCAGAAGCAGCAAATTATCATAGCAGCATATTTGGAAAATAAAGCAAAGAAGACTATAGCAAGGGAGTTGGGTGTTAACGTAAAGACCGTAAGAAAGTATATTGCGGAGTATGAGGCAAGCAGGCAAAAACTTCTAGATGCCGGTACTATTGATGATATAAGAGAATTGACTGACAGTATAGTCGAAAAGCCTACATATGATTCTAAAAACAGATCCAAGAGGAAGCTAACTGATGAAATCATAGAAAAAATAGAATTTTATCTTAAGGAGAATGAATACAAAAGGAGTATCGGTCAGTCCAAACAGCAAAAGAAGAAGACAGACATATATGAAGCATTGATTGCTGAAGGTTATGATATTAGCTATCCCACTGTTGTAAATACAGTAAATAATCTATTGAGCAAAGGAGCTGAGGCCTATATAAAAGCTGAATATGATCCAGGAGATGTATGTGAATTTGATTGGGGTGAAGTAAAATTATACATAGATAATGAGTATAAAGTTTTGCAGTTGTCTACTTTTACAAGTGCAAAGGGTAATTTTAGATATGCAAGATTATTTACAAAGCAGGATACGGCATGTTTTCAAGAATCTCATGCATTGTTTTTTGATAAGATATCCGGGGTTTACAGGACAATGGTTTATGACAACACAAAGGTTGCAGTAAAAAAATTTGTTGGGCCACATGAGAAGGAGCCTACTGAGGCATTACTAAAGCTGTCCATATACTATGGCTTTAAATTCAGGTTCTGCAACATACGTTCCGGAAATGAGAAAGGCCATGTGGAGCGGAGTGTGGAGTACATCCGCAGGAAAGCATTCGCATTTAAGGATCATTTCAGTTCAATAGAGGAAGCAAATGAATATCTTGAAAAAGTATGTGACCAATTGAATAACAGGAAACAAAAGCTTAACGATAATAAGACTGCTTTTGAAATATTGGAAGAAGAACGTGAGGGGTTATTACCCAAAATGCCTATGTATGATGCTGCAAGGATTGTAGAGCCCCGTGTTGATAAGTATTCCACTATAATTATTGATACATGCCATTATTCTGTCCCTGACATGTACGTAGGTAAAAAAATATTTACCAAGGTATATTCAAACAAAATCCTATGTTTTTATGAAGGGGTCAAAATAGCAGAACATAACAGGAGATATAGGTTTAACGAGTGGGATATCAAGATAGAGCATTATGTGAACACATTAAAGAGAAAGCCGGGAGCTCTAGCCAGCAGCACAGCAATGCATCAGGCAGATCCCAGGCTTCAACAAATCTACAGTAGGTATTATATCAAAAGGGAGAAGCAATTCATAGAGTTACTGGAATTAATTTCACAAAAAAGTATAGAAGAAGTTGAAGAAGCAATTTCAGCTTTAGAAAAGATAAGCCCTCTTGATGTAACGACTGAGAAGATAAAGGCAATTTGCAACCGCTCACAGGATGTAACCTTAACAGGAAGCAGCGCAGAATATAATGCCAAAGTCTGTGAAATAACTGCAAAAGCTGAGGAAATGCTTGAAAAATTTAAATATCTGATACCCACTTCTTCTGAAGAATTTACGAAGGAGACAGTAATTATATGAGTATAAAAGATAAGAAGGAAATGTATAAGGATATAGAAAGGTATGCAACATTTTTAAGACTTCCAGCCATAAGGAAATACTTCGAAGAGGAGGCAAAAGAATCAAGTACAAGAGATGTAAGCTATGAAGAGTATTTATTACGGCTATTAGAGAGGGAGCATGATCTAAGGCAAGAACATGCAAAGCAGAACAGGATAAGGCTTGCCGGTTTCCCGTATAAAAAATATATTGAAGATTTAAAGGTTGAGGATTTACCAGAGGATGCCCAAAAGAAACTTAAGACGCTAAGTTCTCTTGAATTTATATCTACCGGTCAAAACGTGATACTCGCAGGGAATCCCGGTACAGGTAAAACCCATCTTGCGATAGGATTGGGCATAAAAGCTTGCCTTAAAGGCTATAAGGTGCTTTTTACGGCAGTGCCTATACTGATAAACCAGCTTAAAGAGAGCCGTTCAGAGAAAAGCTTGCGGGCCTTTGAAAATAGGTTTGAGAAATATGATCTGGTTATAGCAGATGAACTAGGTTACATTTCCTTTGATAAGGAAGGATCTGAACTGCTGTTTACCAATCTATCATTAAGAGCCGGGAGAAAATCAACAATTATAACTACTAATTTATCATTTGAAAGGTGGGGAGAGATATTTAAGGATCCTGTCATGACAGCTGCAATGATTGACAGACTAACTCACAAAGCTTACATAGTGAATATGAACGGTAACTCATTCAGGCTCAAAGAGACAAGAGAATGGATGCAGAAACAATAATTTTAACAACCATGTCATAAGAAGGGGGGCGATAGTTTAAGAAGTTTATTTAAGGATACCTGAAGCTCGGGAGAAAAAAGTTTTTTAAGTGCGGTTTACAATGAGAGGTTCCTGTATGATAGCCTGTTAAGGCGCCAGCCGCCCATCTCCCTCTATGCTCGAACTTCATAGCCATACTTCGAGGGGGTGGGGGCTGGCCCCATCGGCTGGCTAATCATAGAGGGGAGGCTTGTTGTCAACTGGATTCTTGAAAAAGTTTTTTCCCTATGTGAAAGGAACATGTTAATGTTAATTATTTACACTAATGTCATCTTTAAGGGGGGTAAAATTTAATTATAAAAAGGTCCATTTTTCACTTGACAAATACAAAGGGAGGTGCTTTTATGTACTTTACAGAAGGGCAGCTGCGTGAATATGAGCGCATGATGCAGGAAAAACCGGGATATAACCGAAGACCTATCAAAACGGTAAAGGAGAGGGATTGTAAGCACTGCCAGTTCTTTGATGAACATTCTAACAAATGCAGCAAAGAAAAATGTACTCTGTTCGATGATTAAACAATCAGGCAGATACTTCACACCAAGGGGGTAGTCTATCTATTTGATTATTGAATGTCGTAGAGTGGTCATACGTTTTTCCCCTCCCCACACCCCACCCCTATATATTTACCAGCCGAAAAAGAAATATCTCTGCCTTTCGGCAGGTAATATAACAAATTTCATACAGAAAGGAGCATTTATGAAGCAGTCAGAAAACAAGAAAAAACCTAAGGTGTTCCGCAC
>JBFNEZ010000304.1:0-3275 GCA_040797825.1 Thermotaleaceae bacterium
CCATACTATGTTTAAAAACTAAGCTGTGAATAGGATCCTTAACTCAGCTAGCTAATGGGATAACCACACAGTCTGACGGAGTTATTGACATAGAAAATGTATTCATGCTACAACTGATTATAGAGGTGATTTGTGTGCCAAGAATGCCAAGGATAAAAAGTAAAAATGGAATATACCATATTATTATGAGAGGAATAAATCGTCAAATCATATTTGAAGCTGAATTTGAATCTTTGAACATATATGAGAAATATGCATTCCTCTTGGAAACCTTCTGGACAAGATATAGAGGAAATTATCCGTTGGGGTAGTGGTGTTAATCCTATTGAAGTGGTGGTACAAACCTTTGCTGCATCTGCACCAGGAGAGGAACTGGAGAAAGGTATGTTTTCTAAGGGAACTAATTATGATTCCATATTTTCATATCTGTCTATTTTAGTCCATTTCTTTAATTACTTCGGCTTTTGCAGTTATGTACCAATTGCCGAAGTGAATAAAAAAGTAAGCAAATATGATGATTCAATAAAAATGGTAATTCCAACAGAATTCGGTGTTAATATTTGTAAGGTTTTGAGGGAACAGAACATAGCAGATTGGAATATATCTTGGCTAAAAGTCATTCTCATGGAGGATGAAAAGGAAATAGTACCTGGGATACCATATCAATCAAAACTTGGTTTTACTTCCGTATTTGCGAACGAAAGTGAACAGCTCAAGGTAGAGAAATATTACAAAGAACGGAAAAATGCCGGATTCATTCCACTATACAAGTTTTTACAGCCAATATTTCCTGAGGGTGTATTAAACAAGACGGTCGCAACTGTAATAAATAAAGTTACAAAGGGTAGCTATGTTTTTAAGGTGTCTCTTGGAAGGGGTATTTGGAGGACAATTGCTATTTCCTACAAACATACACTTGAGGATTTACACAATGCTGTGCAGGAAGCCTTTGATTTTGACAATGATCATCTGTACTCATTCTTTATAGATGCAAAACGGTACTCCAAGCATGCCTATCACTCACCAATGAGTGATGAAGGGCCTTTTACTGATGAAGTAACAATTGGGGAGCTAGAATTATACGAAGGTCAGAAGATATTGTATCTTTTCGACTATGGCGATTCCTGGGAATTTGAAGTCAAACTTCTTAAAAAGAAAAACGATGAAATTCCCCCCAGGAAGCCTAAGGTGATTGAGATAAAAGGTGAAGCGCCCAGACAGTATGGATAGTAGCTTAATATTACTATTCGTCCTACCTACGGTTTAGTGTCAGGGCGTCGACTAATAGGGAACTACCGAGGGGGTGTCTCGACCCAAAAGAGTCGCCTTGTAGTGTGAACTATAAGTGAAAATCCGGCTTGACCGATGCAACCTTAACGTTAAAACGACGGTAATGCCAAAGCGTATGTGGAGAAAACCAACAGATCTGTATCGACCTACACATAAATCTTTTATAAGATTTTAAACTTTTAAGAATAATCTTTTTTTATTATTATAGTGCAGGTATAATAATACTAGGGTGATAAATATGATGAAAAATAAGTTAATTGAAGAAAAAAGAAAAGATATTATTAGATTAGCCTTAAATCGTGGAGCAAAAACAATACGAATTTTTGGTTCAGTAGCTAGAGGTGAAGACAGTGATAAAAGTGATATAGATTTCTTGGTTAGCTTTGAAGAAGAGAGAAGTATTTTTGATTTAATAGCTTTGAAAAATGATCTTGAGGACTTACTAGAAAGACCAGTTGATGTTGTAACAGAGAATTCCTTGCACTGGAATATAAGAGAACAGGTAATGAGAGAGGTTGTAGAGATATGAGAGATGATAAAACATATCTGATACATATTCTTGAATGCATAACAAATATTGAGGATTATACTAAACAAGGTAAAGAAGAATTTATGTATTCACGATTGATTCAAGATGCAGCTATAAGGAATCTAGAAATTATTGGAGAAGCAACAAAAAAGATAACTCCTGATTTGAGAAATAGTTATCCACTTGTGCCATGGCGAGAGATGGCAGGGTTAAGGGATATATTAATTCATGATTATTTTGGAGTAGATCTGAAAATTGTTTGGAATGTTATAGAAAAAGAATTATCAGGTATTAAAGAAGAGATAAAGCATATATTAGATGATTACTCTTAGAACCATAAATAAAAAAGATAATAAAACAGGTTACATCTCTAATATTGATTTGTTTTTAAAATTGAAACCAAAGAAGTGAAAAAGGATTTGGTTATGAATTACAAAGAATTGTTTGAAAGGTATCAGTCTTTACTGATAGAAAATAGCGATTTGAAAGAACAAGTAAAAGCCTTGAAATTTCAGCTTGGAATCAAAGAATGCTAGGCTATTTCTGATGTTATTTTAAATCAGGAGGCTTCAGTAGAGCCTTATAATCAAAAGCCAGTTGATGAGAACACAGTCGAAGAAACCATTCATGAAGAAGTAAATAGTATGTCAGAGCCACATGAAAAAATAAAACTATTTATGTCCCTATTTAAGGGTAGAGAGGATGTTTATGCAAAAAGATGGGTAAATTCCAAAAAGGGTACTGCTGGATATTCACCTTTTTGTTTGAATGAATGGAAGCTTGGATTGTGCAGAAAGCCAAAGGGGAATTGTAATGATTGCTCACATAAGGATTATGCCTCGTTGAATGAGAAAGTTATTAATATGCATTTGCGAGGGATGGATCATAAAGGCAATGCATTTGTTGCAGGTATCTATCCTCTTTGTATTGATGAAACCTGTGGGTTCCTCGCTATTGATTTTGATAAAGGTGAGTGGCAAAAGGAAATTAAGGTTCTTAGGGAAGTATGTGTGGAGCTTGGTATTCCTTTAGCCATTGAGCGCTCACGTTCAGGTAATGGAGCTCATGCATGGTTTTTCTTCGAAGAATCTATTTCAGCTACGCAAGCAAGAAAGTTTGGGAGTGCATTGATTACTCATTGTATGACAAAAAGACACGAAATTCCATTTAAATCATATGACCGGCTTTTCCCCAATCAAGATATAATGCCAAAAGGTGGATTTGGAAATCTTATCGCTTTGCCTTTGCAGAAGGCAGCAAGAAATGAGAATAACAGCATTTTCATAGATGAAAACTTTGAACCCATTGATGATCAGTGGGCTTACTTAAGCAATATCAAAAAGCTTTCTGAAGATGAAGTTAAATGAACCTGTTGTGTTAGTAAAACTTACAAATAGAAAAACTCCAGCTAATTATGTTAACCTATCATTAATAACCGCGACGAAACTAAGATAGG
>JBFNEZ010000305.1:0-3271 GCA_040797825.1 Thermotaleaceae bacterium
TCTATAAGCCGAGTTCTGTATTTGACAGTCATCTATCTAGGCCTACTGTTGCCAGCAGGCTCAAGCAACCTACCACGGGACACGACGGGCAGCCGCTTTTTTGTCCCTACTTGGTCTTGCTCCGGGTGGGGTTTACAGAGCCAGCTAGTCGCCTAGCTGCTGGTGAGCTCTTACCTCACCTTTCCATCCTTACCTGACACAAAACCAAAGACATAACCCCTTACAGGACATTAGGTCCTTGGTTTTGTATCAGGCGGTCTATTTCTGTTGCACTATCCTTGGAGTCACCTCCACTGGGTATTACCCAGCACCTTGCCCTGCGGAGCTCGGACTTTCCTCGTTGATGAAAAGCTCCATCAACGCGACCATCTGACTTACTCGCTATTCATTTTTAACGACAAAAGATATAATATCACAGATCAACCTATTTGTCAAAATCCATTTTTTGTAACACATGCTGATTGCTTTATATTTCAGTGGGCATATATAGTATTCTATTACAATTATTACATGTAACCAACTTCTTGTTTTTCAAATCAGAAAGTGTCATAATAGGGAGATCCATATGGCATCCAGTGCAGGTATCTTCTTCTACTAAGGCCATGGGGTTAACCTTTCTCTTTTTTACATCCATGTATATATGCATATACTGTTTATCGATTTTCTTTGATAATTCTTCTTGTCTGCTGGATAAAACTTCTATTTCATTTTTTATTTTTTCAATTTCAACTTTTCTTTCATTAAGCATATGTTTAATTTTTGATCCCATTTGTCTTTCAGATTTATAGACTTCATTTGCCTTTTTTTCTGTACTTTCTACCAACTCCATCTGTTCTACTAAGTTTGATTCCACCTGGCTATATTCTATATCCATTTTGTCTTGTTCCTTCATCATCGTTCCTAATACTTTTAAATCATTTATTTTTCCACCATACAATTTTCCTTTCATTTCTTCTTTTTTAAAATGTAGTTCTGATAATTCCTGTTCAGTTTTTCTTAGATTTTGTTTTGAGTTTTCCAATTCAGATTTAATATCCTCATAATCTTGCTTTATTTTTTTATGTGTTTGTATTTTTCCTTCTATTTCTTTTGGACGTTCAAGTTCCCCAAGGGCCTTTGCTTTCTTTGCTAATTGCTGTTCAATTTCTTGAAGTTGCCAAAGTAGATTTAATTGATTCATGAAATCACCCTCCTCTTTTATTTATCATCCTCAACAAAATCTTCATCTTAAATAAAGAAATGAAAAAAGAATAGGAAAAACCTATTCTATATAAAATGAAAAGGATCGATATTGGTGTTTGCAAAAAATACATCTACATTGCATTGATTGTCCTTAAAATGCTCCATAAGGACTCTAGTGAAAAGATCACAAGTATAATTCTCTATATTAAAATGACCGCCATCAATCAATGGCATATTCATTTGCAAAGCATATTGCCCCTCGTGATACTTTATATCTCCTGTAATAAAACAGTCACAGCCTGCTAGATATGCAGTGTGAATAAACTCTGAACCACTACCGGTGCAAAGCCCAATTTTCTGAACATATTTATCAGAATTAGATATGATCTTGATTTTTTCTAATCCAAGCATTTCTTTTAATCGGCAGCAAAGATCTGTTAGTCTCTCTGGTTCTTTCAATTCGCCCATTCTTCCCATTCCCATATTATCATAGGTGTTTGCCAGAGGATATATATCATAAGCTGCTTCTTCATAGGGATGAGCTTCTATCATTTTTTTTAGAGCTCTCCTTAATTTACTTTCTGGAAGAATAGTCTCCAATCTATATTCTTTTACTACCTCTAGCTTTCCTCTGATCCCGATATAAGGATTGGTATCCTCTAAAGGTGTAAAGGTGCCTTCTCCAAGGGACTGAAAAGTACAGTCCTTGTAGTTGCCAATATATCCAGCTCCAGCCTCACACAGAGCTTTTCTTACATCCTCCAAGTGGGACTGGGGAACAAATACTACCACTTTAAAGTATTTCTCCTCATGGGTGATTTCTAAAGCTTTGATATTTACAAGGCCAATGCTATGGGCAAAAATATCGTTTAACCCCCCTTTGGCAATGTCTAAATTGGTATGAGCACAATAGAGGAGAATATCTCTTCTAATCAGGGAATGAATCATTCCGCCCATAGGGTTTCCTGTTACAATCTGCTTAAGAGGCTTAAAGATTAGGGGATGATGGGTTATAATCATATCTACGTTCCTATCTATAGCTTCTTCTATAACTGTCTCTGTCACTTCTAAACATACCATAACTTTTTGGACTTCCTTATCTGGATTGCCTAGCTGAAGGCCTACATTATCCCATGATTCTGCTAGGTGTAACGGTGCAAAAGTTTCTACTATTTCGATGAGTTTTTTTCCTTGTTCAGCCATCGTAACACCTCTTCCAGTTTTTTTAGCTTCTTTTTACAGGAAATTGCTTTCGCTATTCCTTCTTCATGCTTATTCGTTTTTCTTTCTAAGCTTTCTACAATCGCAGCATTTTTTCGAATATGCTTTTTTATAAACTCATGCAGCAGGGGATCTCTATTTTCAATCATCTTTATCCCTATATCGTAGTAGATTTCGTCAGATATTGTTTGAATTCCCTTCCGTACAAGAAGAACCTCATAGATACGGTGTTCTTCCTTTGCCAACCTTTCATCAACAATTTCAAACTGATTCTCCAGCAACCACCTTCGCAGCTCATCCTGAGCAACCATCGGTTGAAGAATTAACCTATCTACACTGTGGGCTAAGGTAAGATTGGCCTCTAGTATATCTCTGATGAGGAACCCTCCCATTCCAGCGATAATCACTGTATCCACTTCACCAAGAGACAGTACTTCTAGTCCAGATCCTAACCTGACTTCAATAGAGTGCTCCAATCCATTAGCTTCAATCGTATTCCTTGCGCTTTGCAAAGGGCCCTCGTTTACATCTGATGCAATAACTCTTGAAGCAATTTCATGCTGTATAAGATATACAGGAATATATCCATGATCCGTACCAATATCTGCTACAGAGGCTTCTTTATTAACAAATTGTACAATTGTATGTAATCTAGGTGTCAGCTTCATTTTATTTCCTCACTATTTATATTTCTATAAACATTTTTTTATTCCTTCTACATAAAGGGTAGTGTTTTAACAAATTCTAGTAGTTCTTGATAGCTTCCCTTATAATCTGGGTTAAATTCCCTATTTTCTCTATTGATCATATTGTCTTCAATCAAAAAAGTTTTCATACCTATCTTTTCAACCACTAAATCCTCCTGTAC
>JBFNEZ010000306.1:0-3260 GCA_040797825.1 Thermotaleaceae bacterium
GATAAAACTCATGTATACATCTTCCTCTCTATCCTTTATAGTTTTCTTAAATTTAGAAAATTTATTCAAAACTTAAGAATACTGATTCCTATATTATTCTTAACAGCATATCAATAATCCTCTATCTGTCAAATATTAATTTAATCTGTTGTGTTAGTTGATTCCAATTGATTCTAATAAAAAACATAGATAATCTTTCTGATTCTTATCACGTGTCCATCGTAAAAGATTATCTATATTTTTAACACTTACTTTGAAACTATACTCCTGTCGGTGGAATTCGTAACAGCGTCATAAGAAAAGAGCAACCTCTCAGCTGCTCTTTTCTTATTGATGAGTTGTGGGTGGGAATAAGGTGTATTTAAAAGTCCATTGGACTTTTAAATCAAATTTATTACATTATCTAATTTTCCCATTATTTGCGCTTTTATTCACTTTTTTCAAAAAACTATTTTTAAAGTATTGTTATTTATTGTCATCAATTGTCTGATATAATATAATCATCTTATAGACTAATTTTAGCATACAGGAGGAGCCTGCCTATGAAAGGTACCGTAGTGTCTACATGGATAAAAAGTTTAGAAAAACTCTATGGCAAGGAAGTTGTTGACAAGGCCGTGGTAAAGGCTGGCTGGGAAATTGATCGTGTCATTAGCCCCTTGGAGGATATTCCCGATCACGAACCCATGACCATCGTAAAGGAAATAGCCTCTTCCCTTGGTCAAGAGACGAACAAGATTTGGAGAGAGATAGGAAAAAGCAATATTGAAACTTTTCATGGTTGGTTCCCTTCTTATTTTGAACGTTTTAGCTTAAAAAGTTTTCTGATGATGATGGATGATGTACATGCTCAATTGACTAAGATGATCAAAGGTGCCAATCCCCCACGAATGATTGCCACAGAAGTAGGGGATAAGACCATTGAAATTCTTTATGAATCGAGACGGGGCATGTATGATTATTTCTTGGGACTTCTAGAGGGCAGCGCTGGATTCTTTAAAGAAAAAATCGAAAGTGAGATTTTAGAAACGGGAAAGTATCCAGACGGTAGGCATTATATGCGGGTAAGAATTCGTCTTGAAAAGGATAATAAACTATCTATAGGATACCATGCAAGTCGTCTGCTTTCCCTTGGTATCATTCGGAATCTACCCCTTAAAATTTCACTAGGAGCTGCTTTGGTGTCAGCTATCTTTCTTTTTTCTTTTTTCGGTATGGATAAACTGCTTCAGATACTTATTTCCATGGGAGGGATCTTTGGTTCAACCTTCTTATTCAGCACCATTACCCTAGCCCCTTTAAGGTCTATTCAAGAGCAGCTCCATAGACTATCTGAGCTTGACTTTGAAGGAAATGTGGACATGAAAACTGGAGATGCTTTAGAAACCTATATGACCGATATTAATCACATCAAAGAAAAAATGAAAAAAGATTTTCTCTTTCTTAAGGGTGGCACCGACGATATGCACAATTTTACAGTCAAATTTTCTGAAGTTGCTCAAGACATGAAGGAAGTTTCCCAAGGCATATCGGATTTGGTTCAAGAGGTAGCCAGTGGTGCAGTTCACCAAGCAGAAGAAACGGAAAAATCGGTCTATGTACTAAATGAAAATATAGAAAATTTAAATCGATTGGCCGACGAAGAAGTCCGCAGCCAGCAGCAGTTAGAAATAGCTGTAGATGATATACGCAAATCCTTTGGTGAAGTTCAGCGGATCGCTGCTATACTTTTAGATATAAAGAATGATTTCTCTCAAGTCAATCATCAAGGTGAAGATTTATCAAAAAGAGCCTTAGAAATCATGGAAATTGTAACCACTGTAGAACAGATATCGGATCAGACAAATCTACTTGCTTTAAATGCAGCCATTGAATCTGCTCGTGCTGGTGAAATGGGTAAGGGCTTTACTGTGGTTGCCCATGAAATTAGAAATCTGGCCGAGGATTCTAAACAAGCAGTGAAAACCATTAACGAAGGATTACAAGCTTTTATCAATGATGTTACAAAGATGATTGGCCATGTAGCCAATCAATTTCATCGCCTAGAGGACAGCAACAAAACCCTTGATGGTGTTGCTAAGGATAATGAAAAAGCTACCGATGAAATCACCCTTGTGGCTAAAAAAATTGTATCCCTTGTAGATGAGTTGGCTTTAGAAGCACAAAAAATATCTGATGTTTTCCAAAACATTCACTCTCTTGCTGCTATTGCTGAAGAGAATTCTGCTGCCTCTCAAGAGATGAGTGCCAATGTCATTCAATATTCTAGTCGGATTGCAGATTTAATTGACTATATTCAACAGCTTGGCACCTTAACTGCTAACTTAAAAATTGAATTAAAAAAATATAAAATATAATGTGGTTCTCTACATTATATTTTTTTATTTTTTTCTACCAATATATGTATCTTGCCCTAGCTATTTTCTCATAAATTTTTCCTATGCTAAGGGCAATACTAATATTGAGGTGAAATAGCGTGAAAAGGAAAATAATAATTTCAACTTTGATACTTAGTCTGTGGATAATAGCTGCCTGTGCACCTGTCCAGCCCCAACAACGCCCTACATTGGATCCCCAAGCTTCTTCTATATTTCAAAAAGGTGCCGTTCGACAAATTAGGATTATCACAAATAATGCACCCCTTCGTTCTGGCCACAGCACTAAAGCTCCAGCCATTGCCACACTGCCTAAAGATGAAGTATATAATGTAGTGGGCCAATCCAATGAGTGGTATGTTGTAGAAGTAGATGATGACAAGATCGGTGCCGTCGATCCAAAGGATGCACAGCCCCACATTGAAGCACCCAGTTTGACAGGTCAAAGTCAGGCCATTGCAAAATTAACGCCCAATGAAGAAGAGATGCTCCGTCTTTTAAACGCTGAAAGGGTTAAGAAAGGCCTAAATGCATTGAAGGTAGATATGGAAATCACCAAGGTTGCACGGTTGAAGTCCCAAGATATGATAGACAACAGCTATTTTAGTCATAGCTCACCCACCTACGGAAGTCCCTTCGAAATGATGAAACAGTTTGGCATCCAATATATCTACGCCGGTGAAAATCTTGCTGGTAATCCTTCTGTACAGGGCGCTCACAATGCTTTGATGAATTCTGAGGGCCATCGGGATAATATTCTAAATCCAAACTTCACCCATATTGGTGTTGGCATTCGGGAAGGTTCTCCCTATGGAAAAATGTGTACCCAAATGTTTGTAGGAAGGTAGCTTCTTTTCTAAAATAAAAAAGCGTCTAAGGACGCTT
>JBFNEZ010000307.1:0-3256 GCA_040797825.1 Thermotaleaceae bacterium
TTGCTCTACTGATAAACCCTGTACTGTTGTATAGATATTTATTTTATCATCTAAATCAGCAGTTATAAATCGTTCCTTAATATGTTCAAAGTTTTCTTGTCCTTCCATTATAACCCTCCTAAATTTCTTAGTAGTATTATTATGGAATTTTATAAATTAATTATACTATCCTTTATATTGAAAGTCCTCATAACTAATGTAGTCAACTGCTGAGTTGTTGGTACTATTAATTTGAATCTTTTAACACTTATGGGTTCCCAAAACCACTTGAAATCCACGTTCTTTTAACATATCAATAATTTCATCCATGATTTTACACGCATATTTTTCACCGAAAGCACAGATACCCACATGAATATGAGTAACACCTATTTTTTTTAAACGTTCAATTTTTTCATTTAGTCCCTGACATGAATTTGGATTTTTTTCACATCCATTGCAGTGCCAAAAAGCTTTAAGGTTTAACTCTTCGTCATAATTTGCAAAAGCATGTTGTCTTTTAAAAAATGATTCCAAGCATGAAGCCCCAGTGCAAACTTCCGAAGCCTTTAAGCATGTTAATATAGCTATATTCTTCATATTATCCTCTCTTTACATTGTATATAGGATATGCATTTTACCATATGAATCCTCAATAATTTCCGCATCGATTTCATAAATATCCTTTATAGTTTTCTTGGTAAGAACTTCTCTTGGTGTGCCATAGGCAATCACATTTCCTTCTTTCAGCACATAGATTTTATCGCAAAACATAGAGGCAATATTCAAGTCATGAATTGCAGAAACAACCGTAAGATTTAGTCTCTTTACAAGGCTCATTAGCTGAAGCTGGTATTTTATATCCAGATGATTGGTGGGTTCATCCAAAATCAAGCAAGGAGTTTGCTGTGCCAGAGCCCTTGCAAGAATAACTCTTTGCTGTTCCCCTCCAGATAAAGTAGAAAAATTTCTTTGTGAAAATGCCTCCATGTTTACAGTTCTCAAAGCCTCCTGAACAATTCTATAATCTGTTTCATTATCTCTCTCCATGGTTCGTTTGTGGGGAGATCTCCCCATGAGTACTACTTCCTCAACTGAAAAATCAAAGCTGTAAGCATTATGTTGTGCAACTACAGCTGTTTTTAAGGCTGAATCACGAATACTCATCTTGTTCAGTGGCTTTTCGTCCACAAAGACACTTCCTACACTGGGTTTAAGGACACGATAAATTATTTTTAAAAATGTTGATTTACCACTTCCGTTAGGTCCTATAATTCCTACAAATTCTTTGTTCTCCACATGAATTGAAACATTTTTAAGTATAGCTGTATCGTCAAAGGTTATCCCTATTTGCTTAGCATGTATATCCATTACTTTGCACCTCCAAATCCATAGGTCTTTCTTACCATTAGATAGACAAAAAATGGCGCACCAATAATGGAAGTCAAAATTCCAATAGGTAATTCTGTATTGGGTATAATAATCCTGCAAAGTACGTCACACCATATAAGAAAAATTGAACCTACTAGGGCTGATAGGGGAAGGAGACGCCTGTGATCTGTTCCTGAAATCATACGTATCATATGAGGAATTATAAGTCCTACGAATCCAATCATACCTGAACTATATACAACAAATCCAATGATTATGGTCGTTACCACAAGATATACATGGCGATATTTATGTAAATCCTTTCCTAATGTAATTGATACTTCATCACCTAGTAGCATCATATTTAATATTCGAAATTGCGTCATAAAAAATAATGTACCTACAATTACCACTGGCATTACGACAGCGATTGTACTCCACTTAGCCCCTGCAAGGCTTCCCATTAGCCAGTAAGTTATTGTCTGTATTCCTGATTTATCCTTGTCTATATATACAATAAAACTTGAAAATGCCGAGCATAATGAGCTTATTGCCATACCTGCCAAAAGTAATTTCACAGAATTTGCATGACCTCTTACATTTGCCAAAATCATGACCCCTATGGAAGCAGCAAGTGCACCTAAAAATGCCATAACTCCAATGAAATTGCTACCAAAAATCGAACCTATTCCCAACAGAATAGCCAATGTTGCCCCTAATGAGGCCCCTGATGAGATTCCTATGATATACGGATCTGCCAAGGGATTTTTTACTATTGCCTGCATTATAACACCACAGACAGCTAGACCCATTCCAACGGCAATTGCTAAAACAATTCTTGGCAAGCGGATTAACCATATTACATCATGTATGGAACCACTTTTAAATTCCGCAAATTCTTTAATATTAAAAATCTTATATCCTATGACTTTATAAACGTCCATCATTTTAATATTCGCACTGCCTATGGCAACAGCTGCTAATACAGTGAGAATCAACATTGCTAACAAAGCAATGCAAACAATAATATATACGGGAGTCTTCTTAAGAATAGGCTGTTTTCCATTCATCTTTATAAACTCCTTCTAATATAATTCAGGATAAATACCTTTTGCAAAATTGACTATCCCGTCCATAGTACGCACACCGCTAGCATACATATCACCCAACATAATCGGATAAACATTATTTTTCTGAATTGCCTTAAGACTTGCAAGTGCAGGATCATTTAAAATCAAATCAAGCTGTGACTGTTTTACGTCTTCTCCATTTTCTCCACTATATGCCATATATACAACAAAAATAACATCCGGATTAGCTGAAACTATGTCTTCTTTTCCCATATCGTCCACATCTGGTGATGCAAGCTCCGCTCCTAAAGCTTCAACCATATTCCCTCCTAAAGTAGCTTTACCATAATTTGTAATCTTTCCACCTATAGGTTCAAGAATTAAAACAGTTTTCTTTTCTGCATTATCTTGTGTTTTATTTATAACATTTTGAATCTCATCTTTCATCTCTTTTACTATACCTTCTGCTTTATCTTCTACATTAAAAATTTTCCCAAGGTTTAAAATATCAGTATATTCATTTTCAAGGGTACGGTTATGGTTGCCCCTACGAGTATTGCTATTTATATAAGTATTGCAGCCTTTTTCAATCCAATAACCCACATCTCCTAAATTCTTCTCACCAAATAGTGACCCCCAGCTTAAAATCATATCTGGCTCAAGCATAATAACATCTTCTTTAGGAGGACTAAAAGCATCCAAATAATTTAAAGTTTCAAAATCGGCTTTTAAGCTATCATCAACTTCATTATCAAGACCAGCAGCTGCAACAATATGATCTGATAATCCCAACGAAAGCATAGTTTCAATAGAACCTTGATAAACTGCTAATACCT
>JBFNEZ010000308.1:0-3253 GCA_040797825.1 Thermotaleaceae bacterium
ATGAAGTAGAAAAAGAGGCTCAAAGGCTGCTAGAGGAAAAAGATGCAGATATGCGTATTAGAAGCTATGATGGTTTCCTAAATATAGGTGTAATCATTTTACTAATAGGATGGACAGTTTTTCAACTGTACTTTAACACCCTAGGAATGATGGATGCGATTACCTTAAGGGCTTACCATGCTATGTTTTTAATTCTGTTTACTTTCTTGCTTTATCCAGGTTATCGGACAGAGAAAAGAAAAAGAAAATTTGTACCCATCCAGGATGGCTTATTAATAGGTTTGACAATATTTGTTTTTGGATACTTGGTGTTAAATTACCAGAGAATCGCTATGTCAGGGGGATTTTTAAATCAAACTGATTTAGTCATAGCAGGAATAGGCATTGTTTTGGTATTGGAAGCAGGAAGAAGAACAAGCGGTAACTTAGCTGTTTTAGCAGTAATTTTTCTATTGTTCAATTGGTTTGGAAAATTTGTACCAGGAACCTTGGGACATACTGGATTTACTCTAAGAAGAGTATTAAGCCATATGTTTTGGGGAAGTCAAGGAATCTTTGGTGTAGGGATAGGGGTCAGCGCAACGTATATATTTACCTTTGTTCTTTTTGGAAGCTTCTTAAAATACAGTGGATTTAGTCAGTTCATTAATGATATTGCACTAACCTTGGTAGGACGTTCTCCTGGAGGTCCCGCAAAGGTTGCAGTTCTTGCCAGTGCTCTTTTGGGAATGATGAACGGCAGCGCCATTGCCAACGTAGCCACTACTGGAACGATCACAATACCTTTGATGAAAAGGACAGGATATAAAGGAGAGTTTGCAGCAGCAGTAGAGGCAGTAGCATCTACTGGAGGACAGTTTGCCCCACCCATTATGGGAGCTGTAGGCTTTGTTATGGCAGAATTTTTAGGAATAAACTATACTCAAGTAATGGTTGCCGCCTTTTTACCAGCCTTTTTATACTATTTAGGGATTATCGTTTCTGTCCATCTGGAAGCAAAAAAACTAGGACTTAAGGGGCTTTCAAAGGAAAATATTCCCGTTGCTTTAGAGGTGATAAAAGAAAGAGGGCATTTGATTATTCCCCTAGTGGTTTTAATGGGGATGATGGTGGTAGGATATACACCACTGTTTGCAGCAGTTGCAGCTATATTTTCTACGTTGATAGCATCCTGGTTTAGAAAAGAAACCAGAATGGATTTAAAGACGATTATGCTGGCAACCGTAGAAGGAGCCAGAGGCGCTATTGGAGTAGGGATATCCTGTGTATTGATTGGACTTATTATTGGAACCGTTTCTTTAACCAGTCTGGGATTAAATTTTGGTTATGTGGTTTTAGAGGTGGTAGGTGAAGGGCAGCTTTTCTTAGGTGGATTTATGGTGATGATTATGAGCACAATCTTGGGAATGGGCGTGCCTGGTGTGGCTGCATACGTTATTGTTGCAGCAGTAGCAGTGCCTGTACTCATCAATGTGGGGGCAACCCCAATGGCGGCCCATATGTTTTGTCTGATTTATGCGTGTTTATCCAATATCACGCCGCCAGTAGCCATGAGTTCCTATGTAGCAGCAGGTATTGCTAAGTCAAACCAAACCAAGACTTCACTAATTGCTATTAAATTAGGTATTACAGGCTTTATACTACCTTTCTTCTTTCTAAATAATCCTCTTTTGCTGATTGGCAGTGTAGAGAATATATCCCTGTTATTGACAATCAGAACTTTGATTACTGCTTCTATGGGAGTTATTTGTTTAGCGGCAGGGACAGAGGGAATGTTGATTAAAGAATGCTCGATGATTACCAGAGGCTTGCTCATCGTCGTGGGGCTTCTAGCCATTGATCCAAAGCTGCAAACAGATATATTGGGGATTGTGATATTAGTCATTATCAGTATTATACAAATGAGAAGTAAAGATCCTGCTTTAACAATTTAGCATATAAATCAAAAATGGGGAGGAAATGTAAAATGAAAAAAGTATTATTATTCATCTTAGCAGCTATGATGGTGTTATCAGGGTGTGCTTCAAAACCAAATGAAAATCAGGGTGCTAAAGAGACTGGAGCAAAAGAAGCTGTAACCATCAATATCCCAACGGCGGCAACAACGGGAGCACTTTATCCCTTAGGTTCATCTATAGCCAACTTGTGGAGCAGTAATTTAGACTATGTAAAAGCCAGCGCACAAGCTTCCAATGGTGGGATAGACAATTTAAACCTGTTACAAAGCGGGGAAGCTCAAGTAAGTATGGCTGTTACCAGCGTTATGTATCAGTCCTATAAAGGGGAAGCAACCTTTGAAGGAAGACCTAATGAAAAACTAAGAGTGATTGCTGGACTGTACTACAATCCAAATCAAGTAGTTGTAAAAAAAGAATCTAATATTAATAGCTTGAAGGAAATTGCAGGGAAAAACTTTGCTTCAGGTGCTCCAGGAAGTACAACAGAAGTAGAAACAAAGCTTCATTTAACAGAAGCAGGTGTTAATTATCCTGATGGATTAAAAGTACAATTTATTGGCTTTACTGAAGCAATCGATCTGATGAGAAATAAGCAATTAGATGGAGCTTGGATTATGGCAGGCTTACCGACTGCTGCAGTTACAGAAATTACTACTACTGCAAATGGTAAATTGGTTTCTATTGAAGAGGATGTAATTGCTGGGCTGCAAGAAAAATATCCTTGGTATGCAAAGTATACGATTCCAGCAGGAACCTATGATGGGCAAGATCAAGATATAACAACGACTGCAATAAAGATGGCAATGTTTACAACTGCAGATCTTCCTGAAGATGTGGTGTATGATTTAACAAAATCCTTCTGGGAAAATATAGATACTTTAAAGCAATCCAATAGTGCATTGAAAAATATAACCATCGAAGATGCAGTTACTGACCTGGCAGGATTGCCGCTGCATGATGGGGCAATTAAGTACTATAAAGAAGTAGGGGTTTTAAAATAAGAATTAGGTCTAAGGGATTTACTATTAGGTAAGCATAAAATAGTGGCAAAAACAAAGCTAAACAGATGCAGCATGTAATATGTGAATCGATGGAGGGGAGTGTAGCTAGTTATGATCCCCTTTATTGATTTTTACATTTTCAGAAAAATGGGTCATAGGGCGGGTTGCAGGGTCTGTAAGCCCTACGGCAATATGATATTAGAACAAATGTAGGGGCAGCAGACCCTGCTGCCCGTCCCGTGTATCATTCTTGACGGAACGCATAAGATGCGTTCCCTACGGTAGATGATGCAA
>JBFNEZ010000309.1:0-3244 GCA_040797825.1 Thermotaleaceae bacterium
TCAACAAACACCACTGCCATTCCCGTATCTTGGCACATGGGTCTTTGCTCATTCTTTGCTATGTCTGCATTCTCTAAAAGTACATCCATGATACTTTGAGCAATGGGAAATATTTCCTGGTTCTTTGCCTCCTCCAACCGCTTTTGAATATCCTCTGTCAGATAATAGTTGGCATCAATGCAGAGCTTTTTCACGGTTTCAGCAACTTTGGAGACTTGTATCTCTCTCATCGCTTCACACTCCTCTCAAGGATATTCTCCTTTTTTTCACGGCTTCTCCACTTTATTAAACACATCCCACTCCGTTAATAGCCCCAATAGTCTGCCTTGTCTCGTTCCATCCGATGTAATAAACAATCCCACCAGTTTATGATTGTCTTTATTTCTTTTCTTGAAGTATTTCTCTGCATCATATACATTTAATGTCCTATCTGCAAAATCATATTCTTCCTTACTAGGACAATCTAAGGATGTAAAGACTGCCAACTCATTCATGATTGTATGATTGGATATTACACAGTTTTTTGTGCTGGCCAAGTAATGTATGAGCACACTGCCACTAAAAACACCGGCTACCTTTTCATCTTTTAAAATAGGCACTCTCGATATCTGTAGATTTTCCATAGCCTGCATAATATCTAGCGCTAAACTATCGGGAGCAGCCACCAGCATCTTGGACCGATGGGTACATATATCATATACAATTAAAGGATTCATAAATCTGCTTAAAATGCTGTTATATCGCTCAATTACCTCTGGTAAAGGAACTGCTATAGGCTCTTCTATTCCAGAAGCCGTATCATGAACGATACAATTTCTCAAGCGAGCGTATTGCTTCAAAATGTCCAGATTTCTGGCAATTAAATCATTTTTTTTAGCCAATATATCTAAAGCCCTTACATGGGATGTGCCGCTATCCAATTTCAGTGACTTCTTAATTTCTCTATCTAGGTCATTATATATTCGAACAAACGCATCTACTCTATTCATTTCAACGTCTCCTTTGTCATAGATAAACGATTCTTTTATAAAATACTATTTACCTAAACCCTATAAAAGAAATTAAGACAATCCAAAAGCATTTTCATTGTTCTACCAACTTTCATAACGAAGGATTTGGGTAAGGGCTTTTCTTGGACGCATTTGAGGTTTTTCACTTCCATAGCCAAGAGTCAAGATGGCAACAACATATTTGTCAGAGGGTATATTTAAAACAGGGCGAATCGCCTCCTGTGTAAACCATGCAATCCAACAGGTATTTAAACCTTGATTTTCTGCTTCCAGCACCATATGTTCAATGGCAATGGAGGTATCTCGAATGATTTGCTTCAATTCTGAATGAGGGCTATTTTCATCTAAAAATAACTCTCTTTCTCCTTTTATTCTCACACCTATATCCGCAACACATACAATAAAAACAGGCGCCTCCACCATCCATTTTTGGTTATGGGATATTTCCGCCAGTTTTTCTCTTCCTTCCTGTGACTTAACAATGATAAAATGCCAAGGCTGTGTATTGCTTCCTGATGGAGCTACCCTAGCACTTTCAAGGATTTCCATGAGCTTTTCATCTTCTACAGGCTTATCGATATATTTCCTTACACTTCTACGCATTTGGATCTGCTCTAACATATTTGTAATTTTCCCCCTTTGTTTTTAATGTAGAAAACTAATCTATAATATGATATTTTTCATTTATCAATGCATGAATAGCTCTATCTATATCCTTTTCCTTCACCAAAATATAGTCTGTATCATAGGTTGAGATAGCAAAGATACTTATTCCACTTTGAGCCAATAGGGTACTTATTGAAGCAAGAATACCAATTAATGAAAAATCTAGGGGTCCTTCTACCTTCAGAATCCTCCAGTTTCTTTCACTGTTTATGTCATGAGGAATATTTTCTTGGGAGCATACAATGGACAATTCATCAGAAGTTTTTGTTATGGCATAAAAATCTCCCTTTTTTCCCCATTCAGGAATGGGCTCATTTTCTCCCAACCTGCAAACCCCGTATTTTTCTTTTAATAATCTCATGGTTAGTTTTTTCTCTTCCACAATATTTCCTTCTTTCATCTAATAATTAAAAAGGTTTTGCTTATATCATTAAATCAATTTACAAAATACCTTTATTTTTCTGTAAATTGATAATCTACTTACTTCTTCCCGATTCCGCTATTACATCTAGTGGATCTTGTGAATAATTTACATAGATATCTGGTTCCAGCATTCTCTCTCGATCCCTTGTTTTGTCCGGTCGTGTCCATTTCTTATATGAAATCTGTCCTTCTAGTTTAGAATTAGGCAATTGGAACTGTAAGACATCTCCAAAGGAGGAAGGCATATTGCTGCTTGGGCGTCCCACAATAGTCCCCAGGTTTCCATCTTTTACCCATGTAGCCAACCATTGGGCAGAACTAAAGGTTTGTTCGTTTATGATAACATACAGATCGATATTTTCATTTTTTATAACATCATTACTTCCTTCATAGGTTATGTATCCGCTTTTTCTTAGATACCCGTAAGTCTGCTGTGCAAGCGGAGAGAATCTTATAACTGCACCAAAATGGCCGGGCTTTATTTGAAGGGCCTCCAACAAAAGAACACATGCCCTTGAATCTCCCCCTGGATTGTTTCTTACATCTATAATCACCTTCTCTATCCCTTCATCCACAGCTTTTTTTAAGCTTTCTGCAACTTTATTTAGGTCCTCGTTCATTTGACAAACGCCAAACTTTACATATATAGTCTTGTCATCCAGTTTTTTATTTGAAATCTCATAATCTATAATTCGCTCTTTTTCTGCATATACAAATTCTGTTTTAATTTCTTCCTTACCAGCTTCACTGATTATTGTTAACTTCATAGCGTTAGAACAATCAATACCTGCATTTATTAATACAGTCTCTACCTTAGAATAAATAGCATAATTTTCGCTTTCTGCCACCTCATTCTCCGCAGGAAAAAGTTCTTTAATTGTGTCCAGCACTTGCTCTATGGCGACTCCATTGATCTTAGCCACAACCTTATCGGTTACTTGCTTATCCTCATCTAGTAAAACCAGCTTGCCATCTATGGATGTCCAGTCAACCTCCAGATATTTTCTCTCCCCCCAATAAAGAACTGTATGACCATCCTGTATAGATGACAAATACATACTGGCTAAGGATCTAAATTCTTTTACGGTCATATCCCTATTGGTCTCCTTTAGGAATCGTGCTTTTGCTGCTTTATATCCTTCTGT
>JBFNEZ010000310.1:0-3226 GCA_040797825.1 Thermotaleaceae bacterium
AGATCTTATAAACTCATTATAAGCCAGCTTGTAAAATCCATTGGCATAGTAAAGCTTCGCCAATTTTAATAAAGCTTCATCATCTTCAATCTGATTTAATAGCTGCAGAGATTTTTCAAATATCTCAGGCGATCCTGCTTTTATCAAAATATCTAATAAATCAAAAATGATTTCTGAGTAGTCTGCCGATGCTTCCCTATCGTCGCTGATTACTGCAAGCTCCTTCTCTTCCAGAATTTCTTTCAAAGTATAATAAACCTTTCTTTTTCGGTTATTTTCAGGATTCCTAAGAAGATTCAACATTTGTTCCGCCTCAGTCATATGATAGGTCAGTATCTTGCACAGCGCCCTTTTGTAAACTCCATCATCATAAAAGGGGCCTTCTTTTATTTCTTTAAAAGAAATATAGGCCTGATGATATTCTTTTAGGTAGAGCTGACACATTCCTTTTTGATAACAAAGAGTATAGGCGTTTTTCATAAATGCTTCAGCTTTTGAAAAATAGTTATAGGCGGTAATGTATTTTCCTTGACGAAAGAATATATCTCCAAGTCTTTCATAATCCTTTTGTTCTAGATTGAAGCCTAGAAAATCTTCTAGCTTTAATTGTACATCTGCTAGATCTCTTTTTCTGTCAATTAATATCTTCGCCACTAAATAAAGGGGATCACGATACTGAGAATTTGCACAAAGAGCTCTTACACCATAATTATAGGCTTCTTCGTAGTCTTTAAGTTCATAGCAGCTCTGGGCTAAAGCATACATAGAGCGATAGCTGGCAACGCCATGGATAAAGCTGATATCTAAGGGAGCCTCTCCCATATCCATACATCGATGAAAGGCTTTTATGGCCAATAGTATTTTACCTTGCTTATACAGCAAATTTCCCATTAAAAAAACTAAATCTGTAAACTTCGGATACTCTTGTAAGCCTTGCTCTATGATTTTTTGAGCCTCCTTATCCTTTCCCAGCTTTTCCGCTGTTATGGCCATTCTAAAAAAACTTTTTGCTATATGCTTCTCCCCATAAATAGGTATTTCTAAATATTTTTTATACCCATCATAGGCTTGATCATAATCCCCTTTTTCATAAAAAGCATTTCCTAAATAATAGTATTTTTCGTGAAATAGATCCTCATCTTCCAAATATCTATCGGTGTTCATTTTTTCCATCTGTGCATTATACTCAAAAGTAATCTGAAGTTTAGGCATGTATGGGGTTTCGAATGTATCTTTACTATAGAAGCCTATTAATCCTTCTTTTTCTTCATCAGCTGCCCTTATCATCAGTCCTTTATTTGGATATTTCTCACAATACCAATCACTGAACAGCTTGGTAATATCGATACTTATATAGGTATTGATTTCATTCTGTATGCTGAAGCTGCTGTAGACCTTATTATCAAAATGAGGCTTGTTTTCGTAGCTTACCTTGGTCTCATCAAAGTTTTCTGTAATCCTATAGATTTCAAATTCTTTATAAGCAGCAGGTTCATCATTACGAAAAATATATAAAAGAAGTTCTGCCTTATGAATCATTCCCTGCATTCTAAGGGGAGGCAATTCAAACTGCATTAAAGAACTATAAATAGAATCGCTTCTATATTTTCCAATAAATAATCCATAATAATCTCCATAGTTTTCATAAATCATCCCACTATTAATAGTGGTATCCTTTATAGGTATTCTCTCTATGATTTCAAACATGACCACTCTCTCTCTTTACTTTTTTATATATCCTACGATTATCTTAAAGCCTTTGTGCATCTCTTAAAAAATCTAAACAGTTTGCCATCATTTCTAATCCATCTTTATCAATTTTCTGAAATAGACTAATCGATCGGATAAATTCCTGATAAACCAGTTGATAATATCCATAGCAGTAATATAATTTTGCAAGTTCAAGTAAAACTGCATCGCTCTCAACCAAGTTCAATAGCTGCAAAGATTTTTCAAAAACCTCTGGCTTGGCTGTTTGGAGCAGGTCTTGTAATAGTCTGAAAATTATCTTTACATAGATCTTTGATTCCTCTTCATCATAGCTTAATACAGCCCCTGTACAATCCTTTAACAAATTCGCAAAGGCCTGATATACCTCTCTTTTTTTATTGTTTTCAAGAATTGCAGCAATCTCTAATAAATACTCTCCGGTCTCTATGTCATTGCTTAAAAGCTTGCAAAGGCTCCTTTTATAAATAGCCTCCTCATAATTGCTGCCCTCTTTTATTTTTTCGAACCATACATAGGCTTCTTTAAAATTTTTTAGATAGAACTGTGTCATTCCTAAATTAAAATAGATGTTTTCATTTTCTTTTGCTTGTTGATGGGCCTTTAAGAAGTAGTACAAAGCTACATCATATTTTTTCAAGAAAAAAAATATATTACCAAGTTTTCCATAAGCTCCTGCATTCAAGGTTTTTCCGAAAAATCTCTCTAACATAACTTTTGTGGTTTCTATATCCTTTCCTCTCTTTATTAAGTTCTCTCCAATACGATAAAGTGGCAGATGAAAACTGGATTTTGCTCTAAGGGAGGATATATAGTGTTCATAAGCCTTTTCATCATCTCCTAACTCAGAATGTATTTCCCCTAATGCGTAGTAGGATCTATATCCTTCCACATCATTGATATTGCGCATGGTCAAGGGGGAAGCTTCCATTGCAAGACATTTTTCAAATCCTTGAATCGCCAGAGTATATTTTTTTTGTTTATGGTATAGGCATGCCTTCAGGTACTCTAAATCAACAAATTTCGGGTAATACCCCAGGCCTTCATTGAGTATTTTCATTTCTTCTTTATACATTTGCAGTCCATCCAATGTCAGCACCAATTTGAACAACAATTTGGGGCTATGGGCAAGTTCAGGGGAAAAATCCCTATAGGCTTTTTCATAGTATTCCAGTGCTTTATTATAGTTTTTTATCCTTAAATACTCATTCCCCATATTAAATAAATGAAAATTATCCTTCGGCTCCAGGTTTAAAATTTTTTCAAGAATTTTCATGTTTCTTGTAGATTTATCTTTTTCTATTGTCATCTTATTTAAATATCCATAATGATAAATGATAATGTCTTCTATTTTAACCTTTGTCTTATCTATGACTTCTTGATGAACATTGTAGATCTGTTCATGGATAGCACCTCGATAGGCATATCCTCTACGATTTCTTATAAGTCGAATGTTTAAATTGCTGGCCGTATCTACACCTGGCTGCTCTCCCATATA
>JBFNEZ010000311.1:0-3220 GCA_040797825.1 Thermotaleaceae bacterium
CCATTATATATACAATCATTCATTGCTCGCTCTTGAAATATAAGTAATCATGTTATCTTACCACGCTGATTAGTAAGAAAATTCATAACTTCATCAAATGAACATATAGAATTTTGTGCGCCAATTGTAAGCGATGCAAGAGCGCCACAGGCATTTCCTAATTCCATGCATTTTTGGATAGGCCATTTGTTAGCTATACCATAAGCAAAACCACCATTGAAGGAATCTCCAGCAGCTGTTGTATCAACAGGTGTTATTTTAAATGCATCAAGGTAGATTTCTTCTTTACCATTATAAAAGTAGGAACCTTTTTCTCCCATTGTAATACAGACATTCTTAACTCCTCGCTCTAGAAACCACTCAGCATTTTTACGTGCCCAATCATCTAATTTCATGTTTGAACGCAACAGGCCTGTATAAGTTTCACTTTCCGTTTCATTAGGTGTAATATAATCTACTAGTTTGAATACAATTTTATCAAGTGGCAGAGCTGGCGCAGGATTAAGGACAGTAGTGGCGCCTGCAGCTCTTGCTTTTTTAAGACCATAGTAAACCATGTCAGAATTAATTTCATTTTGGGTGATAAAAACTTCAGCAGTAGCGATATCCTTAAGTGCTGCATCTACTATATCCTGAGTAATGGTTTTGTTTGATCCTGGAGCATAAACAAGTTTATTATCACCACTGGAGTCAATGAAAATTGAAGCACAACCAGTACGGTGTGTAGATGAGATGTTTAAATAACGTATATCTACTCCTTTGCTTGATATTCCGTTGCGAACTGCAATTCCTTGTTGGTCTGACCCAGTGCTTCCAATAAAAAAGGTTTGAGCACCTAACATTGCTGATTGTACAGCTTGATTAGAACCTTTGCCACCAACATACATATCTATACTAGTGCCTTCTACTGTTTCGCCAATATTTGGTAGTCTTGTTGATTTGGCAACGATATCATAATTAATGCTCCCTAATACTATTATTTTAGTACTCATAATATCCTCCTTATGTATTTTTATTGATATAAATGAATATTAATATATTGGTTTTCTTGTGTTTTAGTTGGAAATCTTGTGGAAAAATACTCCTAGTCCCATGTCTATTATATACATATTAATATATTATACCTTAAAATGTGTTAAAAAAGAAGTTGAAAGAAGGAGCTGTGCACTAAATATTAGTAGGACAGCTCTTTGAAATAGTGTTGATAGGTTGTAATAAAGATGGTATTTTATTGTTAGGAGTGGAAATCAAAATTAAAAACTATTTATTTACAACACTAAACCATATTACTTTCCAAGCTATTTGCGAACTTAATTGAAAAAACGTAAATGGTTTATGACTTCTAAAAAAGCAACAAAAATAAGGTTGTAAGAAACTGTTGTTTTAGAGTATATAAACTTAAGTATTTCAAGGCCATCCTTTTCACTTGTCGTATCACAACATTCGGTAAGTACTGTAGTGATACATGTTCAATATTATATCAAATCTCTAATGTATAAGCCGGACATCATGATAATGGCAATGTAAACGTTTTAATTAACTAGATTTATTTATCGAATCGATATGATTAATAGTTTTGATAAGGCTAATCTAGTTCTTTAATAAGTAACAATCGATGCAATCAACTCAAATCTTTAATTATATATGCAAAGGATTACAGTTGTATTTGCATTGATATTACTCGTTTGAAAATGTACATGAGGTAAAAGTATTTATTGAGTATGGGATTTGCTATAGTTTTTTACAAAATATTATACATTTTTAAAAGGGGAGGAATTAATGTGAAGAAAAAACTAATTGCAGCTCTACTGGTAGGTTTATTAGTAACCTCAGCCGCAGGATGTAGCTCAAAATCTCCAGCGGACAGCAAAGAGGAGAAACCAACAACAGCACAACCTACAGAGCTTGCAGCTGCTGATGTAGCAGAACAAGGCTTTGACTACTATGATGGAGCTATGCAGTACAAAGATGTCGTTGCTAAACTAGGACCAATTCCAACACTAGACAAAGAGATCAAACTTGGTTATGTTTGTAAAGCTTTTGAAAATGAGTTTTGGAGAATGCAGAAAGAAGGTGCAGAAGCAGCTGTTAAGCCTTTAAATGATCTTGGAATAAAATATTCAATTGATGTTCGAGCAGCTCAAGGCGAAACAGATGAACAAGGTCAGCTTGCTGTGCTTAATGACATGATAAATAAAGAATATGACGGTATACTTTTATCACCTATCTCTGAGGGAAATCTAGTACCAGGTATTGAAAATGCCCTTAAATCTGATATTTCTATGACCGTTGTAAATGATGCTTTTATGCCACACATTGGTGTTACTGTTGGAGCATGGCATCTCGAAGCTGCTGAACTTGCGGCAGAGTGGGTAAATGATAAGATAGGCGGAGAAGGTCAAGTAGCTATAGTGCAAGGTCTTCCAAAGGCTCCTCCTGCAAGAACAAGAACTGAAGGGTTCAAGAACTGGTTTACAGAGAATAGTCCGAATGTAGAAGTTGTTGCTATACAAAATGCTGATTGGGATCGTATGAAGGCAAAAGAAACAGTAGATATCTGGATGAAACAATATCCTGATCTTAAGGCTATCTACGCAAATAATGATACGATGGCAATGGGTGCCCTTGAAGCTGTAAAAGCTGCAGGAAAATTAGATCAAGTTCTTGTTGTAGGAACGGATGGTACAAGCGAAGCTCGTAAATCTATTAAAGATGGTGAGTTAGCTGCAACAGTTGACTCATTCCCATATTATATGTCACAAATCGGAACTGAAATGTTAGTCAGAAAGATGGCTGGTCAAGATGTTCCTAAAGTAGTGTACTCTCCACAAGCTGTTATTGACAAAGCAAATGTTGATGTTCCAGCTGAAGAGATTATTGGTTGGACTGGGTTCCTAGCGAAATAATTTTTATCAACATTGTCCGGGACAGTTTCTAAATAACTGTTCCGGACATACTTTTAACGTAGAAGGGGGAGCTAGCTGTGGAAAATTATATAGAATTTCAAAATATAACAAAGATATTTCCAGGACACAGAGCACTTAATGATGTTTCCTTTAATATCTGTAAAGGTGAAATTCATGCTTTGTTAGGTGAAAATGGAGCAGGTAAATCTACTTTGCTTAATATACTTCATGGAATGTTTCCAGCAACAGAGGGAAAAGTATTTATCAATTCAGAAGAAATCAATTATAAAAGTGCATTTGATGCAATTCAAAAT
>JBFNEZ010000312.1:0-3215 GCA_040797825.1 Thermotaleaceae bacterium
AAGCTCAAAATTTTTATAATTTTTTCTTCTTTCTTTAATCAATATTATATTATTAGAATTTCATAAGCCTCGTTTGAACATCCTCCCCATCTCCATAGCGCAATAATAGCCTTTCCCCTTCTTTCAACCAATGTTCCATTTTGTCATCTCCATTAAAAGAAACGATACATAATAAAATTTCTTGAGTTTCTTCTGTAACCATTGCTCGTTCCGAATCAGAGGTCGTACTGCCAAATTTTCCAGCGGTATCTGCAAATACAGGAATGAATTCAACAGAAAAGGAACCTCTGCCAATCCCTTGATAAGCTTCCCCTTCTTCTCCCACAGTAAAAAGAATAGATTTTTGAATCTTGCTTTGATCATAAGTACAAACGGGATGATAAGATTGAAGAGAAATAAGATTATTAATATCTACAATATTGTTAATTTGATATAAGCCCTTATCTTTTATAACCCTTCGCAGCAATGCCTCTGAAGAAACTCTATAGCGTGTGGGATCCTGACCCAACTTTCTATAGGTACTTCTAGCTTCTTGTATATTTTTTAGTTTTGCTATGTCTGTTGGTATCATGGTTCCAGTCAGTTGATTACAAACATTAGATATTTCTTCCCACAATTTTGCGTCATACTGCTTTACTTTAACCTTTGCTTCTATGCATCCTAATGTTAATCCAGGGCATGCTTCTTGTAATTTCTTATCAATTCTAATTTCAATCATATGTCGATAGCTCCTTTGACCCATTTTGTAATCCATAAGCTACTCCCTAAACTTTCCTATTAAATCCTAGTCTTTTTATGCTTATAAAGAAGGATTTTCTATATTTGTCCATAATTATATCATAAGTATATCAAAGATAAAGGGTAGTTGCGATCTTTTCCCATCTCTACTATCCGAATAATAAGGAGAGGATATGTATGTTAAAGGACTTAATTGAAAATGGTTTTGGAAAAGATATGGATTTGAACTGTGCAGAGAAAATATTGTACGGAGCCAACCAGGCATATAAGCTAGGCCTTGATGAGGAGAGCTTAAGATTAGCTGCTGGCTTTGGCGGAGGAATGGGTATTGAGAGTACCTGCGGTGCATTGGCTGCATCCGTTATGGTATTGAGTACGCTCTTTGTAGAAAATGTTGCTCATAAAAGCACAAAAATCAAAGCATTGACCAAAGAATTGCTGGATGAGTATCGCGCCCTCATGGGAGATATTGATTGTAAGCCTTTAAAAGCAAGCTATCGTACAGAAGATATAGGATGTGATAAGGTAATCATTGCAGCAGCTGAAGTATTAGATCGGATTGTAAGCCGTGAACAAAAAATAAATTAAATGCAACACTCCTGTACAGATTTGTCAGGAGTGTTTTTTGGACTTAAATGAATAAAGCAAAGCTGCCTAATCCAATGACTATGCCTAATGCAGCTCCTGATAAAATATCTAAAGGGTAATGAACACCAACCATAATTCTAGATAAACCTGTTAGCGCAGCTAAAAAAATTAGTCCTATGCCAATATTGGGGTAAATACAAAAGCTTGAAGCTGCAATTACGAAGGCCGAAACCGCATGTTTGCTAGGAAGAGAACTACTTGCTTCATGTTTTATTAGACTTACCGTCTGAAGGTCTACAAAGGGTCGAGCTCTAAAATAAAAGAAACGGATCAAGTATACCGATGCCAGTCCAATTGCTGGGCCTAGCAGAAGTGGCCACAATTGCTCTCTTTGATGTTGAAAAGTAAGAAAGACTATACCAATGTAAAAAAATGCAAATACCTTTGAGGACCATTTTGTTATCAATATCATGGATTTTGCCACTTTTGGAGATTCTAAAGAAATTGCATAGATGGCTAAAAAAAATCTTTTATCTAAGGTAAACATAATCATCTCCTATCTAGTCACACTTCAGTTAAATATGTGAAGTCATCTATCCTCTAGATGACTTCACATATTTAATCCATTTTTTCAACTCTAATTAGATTTGCCAATTTCACCACTTCAGGAATTTCTACAATATCGCTTAAGGCACTTTCAATTTGCTGCTCCGATGTAGAGTGGGTAATGAACACCAGCCAGACAGAAGCTTCTTCTCTTCCCTTTTGAATTACTGAGGATAAACTTACTTTCTTTTTCCCGAATTCTGTTGCAATTTTTCCAAAAACCCCTGGAACATCCTTTACAAGTATACGAATATAGTACTCTGATTTACTTTCATGAATGGGCAGTATTTTCTTATCATTTTTAGCCATTCCATTTTCATACAATGGTTTATTCAAGTCTACTTTCTTTATAATGGAAATCATATCTGCTACCACAGCACTCCCTGTGGGTAAATCCCCTGCTCCCCTACCATAAAACATCAAATCTCCCACTGCATTGCCTTTAACAAATACTGCATTAAACGCATCTCCAACGGAAGCCAGCGGATGTGCCTTAGGAACAAAGGTAGGATGCACTTTAAGTCCGACACATCCTTCTTCTTCCTTGGCAATCCCAAGGAGCTTAATTACATATCCAAGTTCCTTTGCATATTCTATATCTATAGGGGTAATTTTAGTAATTCCTTCTCTGTACACATCCTCAAATCGAATATAGGTTCCGAAGGCCAACCTTGCTAATATGCTTAACTTGTACGCTGCATCATAGCTTTCTACGTCACTGGTTGGATCTGCTTCAGCATAACCCTTTTCTTGAGCTTCCTTTAGAGCTGTTTCAAAATCTAAATTCTCAGCGGTCATTTTAGATAAAATATAATTGGTTGTTCCGTTCAAAATCCCCATAATACTAGAAATTTTATTGGCAGATAAACTTTCCTTAAGCGCATGAATGATAGGTATACCCCCAGCCACACTGGCCTCATAATACAGTTCTACCTTTTCTTCCTTGGCCGCCTCTAGCAATTCCTCTCCGTGGATAGCAATCAAGGCTTTGTTAGCAGTTACAATATGCTTTTTGCTTCTAATCCCTGAAAGGATATATTCCCTTGCTGGTTCGATTCCGCCTATGACTTCAACCAGAATTTCAATACTATCATCTTCTAATATATCTTTCGGATTATCTGTAAACAGTTCTTGAGGTATTTCTCCATTCCTACTTTTCTTCATATCTCTGACCAATATTTTTGCTACTTCCACTTCTTTACCGCAGTTTTTTACAATTTTCTCTCTGTTTTCCTGAAGAATTTTCCAAATCCCGCTTCCAACAGTTCCAAAACCCATTAATC
>JBFNEZ010000313.1:0-3187 GCA_040797825.1 Thermotaleaceae bacterium
GGATAAAGGTGCTTAGTTGCGATATATTTGTCATAAGATGGCAAATGTTATCATAAATGACGTTTAGGGGGTAAGGTGATGAAGAACAGAATTCGTCTTTATGTAGATGGCGGAAATCGGTTGACAAAAGTTATGGAAGAAGGAAAGAAACCTTTTAGTTTTCCCACCATTATATCTGAACCTGGATTTGAATTGGATTACGGAACAAGCTTTGATTTATTTGATTTATATGCTGATTCCCAGGAAGTTGACTTTGACCAGATGTTGGTTGAAATCATTAAGGATGGGGAATCCTTGGGTAAGAAACTTGTGGGAAAAGCTGCTGAAAACAAAGGTATTTTGATACGGGATCGAAATCGATATGAAAAGAAATATAATGATGAAGTAATAACATTCTGTATTTTGACTGGAATAGCCTCCAATTTTATAAAATATGAAAAAAATCAACAGTCAGTAGATATCACCGTTAATCAACCCTTAATTGAATATGTTTCCAATAAAAACGGAGAACCTCTCAAGGGAAATGTTAAGGTCTTATACTATAATAACAATAAGACTTCAGAAGTGATTAAAGAAGTAGTTTTCGATATTGAAAATGTTACTTTCACTCCAGAGGGTATCGCTACCTTTTTTTATTATTCAGTAAACGAAAGCGGAACTATAAAAGATGAATATATGAAAAACAAAAAAACGATTATTTTTGATATTGGCTCCGGTCAAATAAATGTGGCTGCCTTTAATGGGCTTAAATCAGTAGGCGTTAACACCTTTGAAAAAGGCATGTTAGACTGCTATGAAAAGGTATCTTTAATGCTCTATAACAATTTCAGAGAAAAATTAGACAGAAAACCCTATTCCTATGATGTAGATAATATGATTCGCTACAACAATAAAATTCTTAAAGCAAAAAAGGGAGAAACCATAGATACAACAGCAATCGTTCATGATGTGTTTGATGGCTTTGCCTATGAAATTAGTAAAGATTTTAGAGAATTTGTTAAAACAAAATTTCTAGGAAACTGTGATCATGCGATTTTTTCTGGCGGTGGCAGCGAGCTGCTATTTAGCTATTTAAATGACTATCTGGGAAATGATTTTTATTGCGTTAAACCAGATACAGCTGAATATCACAATATCATCGGCAGCATGTACTTCAGAATTTATAGAGATGCAGCAAATAACTTATAAAAAGTAGGTGAGTGATTTGTTAATAAAAGTTTCTGAAAAACCCGTTATCTCAATGGACACGGGTAAAACTTTAGGCGCTCTAAAAGGATTGGTATATATAAATAACAAGGTTACTTTCTTATATTGTAACCTATCAGAAAAATATTTTTATATACCTGTTAAGGAAGCCTGTATAGGCTCAGATGCTATCATGTTAAAAACCTTTGAAGATATAAATATGGTTTATATGGATGAGACAACTAAGGTATATACTGAAAATGGAAAAGAAATAGGTACAGTAACTTCTGTTGAAATAGATGATTTTTTCCATATAGCAGGTATTCATGTGAATGAGCTATTTATCGAAATAGATAAAGTATTACATATGGATAGTATAATCATTGTAGAATTGGATAAGGTACACGCAAAGGAGGCTCTTCCTAGGTCTTCTGATGTTGTTGATACTTTTGGAAAAGATGTGTACGACAATCCATATAATGAACAACAAGCTAATTTTATTAATTATGATTTGATTGTAGAAACAGAACTCCATTCTTTAGAAGAATCAAATGCTCACCCTATAGATGGCGTGAATACAACAGAAGACTCAAAAGAAAGTGAAATCCAGCAGAAAGATACGCAAGAGGAGTTAACTATTGTCATTGATCCCAGATACAAACATTTATGTGGCAAAAAATTATTAGAAGATATCACAATAGTTGACAAAAGCTATCAAAAAGGCTTACTCATTGACGCATCCCTTATTCAATTAGCTATAAGCCATAATTCTATAGTAAAGCTCATCATGAGTACCGAAGATTAATATAATATGCTTATAACTATTTGTCTAAGGATGCAAATCCATTTCTTTAATTCAACTGGAAGCAAAGAAAAATTTAATAAGAGATTTGAAGCCATAGAAAAGGGATTGTTAGCATCTAAGACTACGCAATCCCTTCTTATTTAGGTAGATGGCAGCATGCAAAGGTAATATTTATAATAAGGAGATCTACTCCTTATTTATTTACTACATTGATTGGCTTTCCATCTATATATGCTTTTAAATTATCAATTGCAGTTTTCATCAGTCTAATTCTCGCTTCGCGGGATGCACCAGATAAATGGGGGGTAATGAAACAATTTTTAGCTTTCAGCAGTGGATTATCTTCTAAAATAGGTTCTATAGATACAACATCTACAGCTGCACCATATACCTTGCCACTTTCCAAGGCATCAACTAAATCTTTTTCTACAACCAGACCTCCCCGTGAATTATTAACAATCATCACACCCTCTTTCATTTTTGCTATCGTCTCCCTATTAATGATACCTTTTGAACTATCTGTTAGTGCACAATGCAATAGGATGACATCTGATTTTTCCAGAACTTCCTCAAGCTCAGCATATTTTAACGTATCACTTACAATCGATTCATCCTTATATTCATCGAAAGCTAAAATATTCATGCCCATAGCCTGGGCAATTTTGGCTGTGGCTTTTCCAATCCTACCCAATCCAATAATACCCATGGTTTTATCCGCTAGCTCTATCAATGGATAATTTGAAAAAGAGTAATCAGGACAAGTAGTCCACTGACCTGCTTTTACAGCTTGATCATGCGCTCCAACACGATGGCACAACTCTAACAGAAGAGCGATTGCAGTTTGTGCTACTGTTGCTGTACCATAATTTGGAACATTTGATACTATAATTCCCAAATCCTTTGCTGCTTGGGTATCCACAACATTATAGCCTGTCGCCAATACCCCCACAAACCTTAGATTAGGCATCTTTTCCATTGCCTCCTTCGTCAATGGTGTTTTATTTGTAAAGACAACCTCTGCATCACCTATTCTTTCAACAATTAAGCTGGTATCTGCAGGATTCATCGTGGTTCTGTCATACACGCTCAACTCTCCTAATTTTTCTAACCCTTCCCAGCTAATATCTCCCGGATTTAGCGTATATCCGTCAAGTACAACAATTTTCATTTTTTTCCTCCTCCTACGATTAAAAATAA
>JBFNEZ010000314.1:0-3172 GCA_040797825.1 Thermotaleaceae bacterium
GTCCTCCCGAAGGATCTACTAAGCCCCAGTCCTCCTCATGGTTGCAAGGTACAAAGGGACATACTACACCACAACCCATGGTAATCAGAATATCCAACTCTTCAGGGATATCGGACAAAAGCTTTGGATAATGTCCACCCATATCTACTCCAGCCTCTTCCATGACCTGAACCGCCAAAGGCTTGACCTCAGGATAGTCTTCTGTTCCTGCAGAATATACCTCCAACACATCAGAACCCAAATGCTTCGCCCAGCCTTCCGCCATTTGGGAACGACATGAATTATGCACACAAACAAATGCTACTTTCTTTTTCATCTTTTTTCCTCCTTTTATGCTTCCACTCTGATAAATTTAGTTTCTACATATTCTTCTATATAATAATAGGTTATTCGTGCTGTTCTATCCCCCTGGATTGATTATTCATTTTCATTATATCATGGCTCCTAAATATTCTGTTAAATCCATGTTAATTTTTTTATTCCGCTGCAAATAAACCCTCCCTATGTTTTTACCTAAAGTTATGAATGGCTTTTATGATATCCGCTCGAGCTATAATCCCTATAATTCGTCTATTTTTAGAAATAACAGGCACTCTATTGAAACCATTTTTAATCATAATCTCAGCTACTTCTCCTACAGGTGTGGAAGGAATGACAGACTTAACCTCTGTAGTCATAACTTCCTGCACCCTTACCCGAAAAAATTTCTTGATTTCTTTTTCATATAAATCCCTATTTTGATAATAAAGCATAATATCTAAAAGGGTGCCTACATCTGAACGGGAAATCTTTTTATGTTGAGAGATCAGGTCATTTTCACTGATCAACCCAACTACTTGATTCTCTTCATTCACAACAGGAACTCCACTAATGTGTTTATTTACAAGGATCGCTGCTACATCTTCCAGCGTGTCATTTTCTTTTACAGTTATTACATCACGGGTCATAATATCCTTAGCTTCCATCCTTATCCCCCCAATGCATTTTTTATAAACTAAAGTACCATATTTTAGGAAAACGTTTTGTTATCATTATATCACGCTTCTTCATCCAATGTGAACTCCTTTTCTAAAAGCATGGGGGCAAATAATTTGATCCCAATGGCTCCTAAGGGCGCCGTGATTACAATGGCCATCACTGCAAGGGCCAGAATCCTATCTCCCGTGGCGATACCTGCTGTTAGAGGAATGCCTCCTATTGCAGCTTGTACCGTTGCCTTTGGCATATAGGCAATGGCACAAAATAATCTTTCTTTCCAATTAAGATGGGAATGGGATGTGGCAAGGAATACTCCAATAGATCTACCGATTAACCCAATAAGAATAACCAGTATTCCAAGTCCCCCAGCTTGAAGGGCAACCTGTATATTGACCTCGGCGCCAATCAAAACGAATAGAAATATCTCTGCACAAACCCAAATATGGGATAGGGCAGAAGATAGTTTTTCCGCTTGCTTAGAGGATTTTTCTAAAATCACAAATCCCGCAGTCATTACCGCCAGGAGCCCTGCCACATGGATTCTATCTCCAATCAAAGTCATTCCAATTGCTGTGGCAATCAAAACCAGTACTTCTTCCGTTTCTCTTAGTCGGATTTTACTCTTCTTATAAAAAAGGCTTAGTCCATATCCTAGTATAAGCCCTAGTAGAATCCCTCCAATGACTTCCACAGGAATTCTTGCAATTTGATTCACTATGGAAGCCTGTCCTCCCGATAATGCCATGCTCAAAAAAGAATAAAATAAGGTGATGGCAAAAATATCATCGGCAGAGGCCCCTGCCAAAATGATAATGGGAATGCCTTTTTTCATCCCCAAGCCATTCTCCTTTAGATTGATCATGGCAGGAACCACCACTGCCGGTGATACGGCTGCAATAATAAATCCTAGCATTCCTGAATCTACTAAAGAAAGTCCCAAAAGATAATGAGCAATCCCCATAATGGTCAAGCCTTCAAAAATACATGGGATAGCCGTCATGCGCAAGGCCACTGCCCCTACTTTTTTTAGAGAGTCCTTATTGAGTCCCAATCCTGCTCTTAATAAAATAATAATCAGTGCAAGCATCCGTATATCCTTAGATAGTCTTAGTATCTCCATATCCAGACTATTTGTAACATAGGGTCCCAAAAGTACCCCAACGAAAATCATTCCTAAAATCCCCGGCAATCTCATACTCTGAAACAACCGATTGGCTATTAATCCTAAAAACAATATCATAATTATACTCAATAATACCATTGTTTCGTCCTCCTTAAATTGTCCTTCAATAAATATATGTCTCCCTCGTTCCTCAAAAAAAGCAAAGAGACTCCTACTAAATAATCAAGTTGATTTAGTAGGAGCCATTAACTGTGTCAACAGTGGTTAAAGGCGAGCTCCATCGCCTGAATACAATTATAATATGATATTTTTTCCAATACAAGATCATTTTTTAAAATCTGTACATTTTTGTAAAACCCTGCTGCAATAAACAGCCTTATTATAAAATTGAAAACAACTGCTCAATCCCCATAGATTATTTTCATGAATAAGTCTATCTAGTTCAATTCCTCCTTTTTTGTATTAAGCGGTTGTTTTTCAATTTTTACCGTAGTCCATCCATATCTTTCTAATTCAAGCTCCCTGTTGTTGTAATGTTGCCCAATAGTTGATAATATCTGTTCTGGTTATAATCCCTACTACAATTCCTTTCATTTGAACTGGAATCCTGTTAATGCCATACTTTGTCATCATATCTACTGCTTCATATAGAGATATATTTGGTGTTATGGTATACACCTCTTGCGTCATTCTTTCACGGATTTTTACAGATTTTAGATCTTCTGATTTCTGATTTTGCTTCTTATAGATATCACTTTTTGAAATAATTCCTACAATTTCCTTATTTTTGTTCATAACAGGCAACCCACTGATATTGTATTGAAGCATCAAATAAAGCCCATTCATGACACTATCCTCTGGTCCTATGGATATCACATTGGTATTCATACAATTGCTAACAAACATTCTGTTTTCCCCCTTCCGCACATATGGACATACTCAAAATTGTTAGAGATGAAGCCTTCTAAATTTTTTCTTCTTCCAGAGCATCCATTCTAGATATATATTTCTCTAAAACACAAAAACTCCTGACAAATTAACATTCGTCAGGAGCCATTATTCACATCAAGT
>JBFNEZ010000315.1:0-3149 GCA_040797825.1 Thermotaleaceae bacterium
TAATAATATAATATTGATTAAAGAAAGAAGAAAAAATTATAAAAATTTTGAGCTTTTAACCTAGAGGATTTCCTACAAAGAAAAGATTCTATTCCCAGTATAAGGATAGAATCTTTTCTACTTTGAGTTGGTGATAGGAGGTATTGCTGTACGTGTATTTTACATTTGTATAGAGATGAGAATGTATTGTTTTTAAGCGGTTGATTTTCTTCTCGATATAACTTATGAAAAATAGCGGACAAAGGTGCTACTCACGAAAACTATTTCTAAAAAATTCTTTACATTATTTTAAAAACTTGAAAGGATTATAGATATTAAATTTAGGGTAGAATTATTATTGAGATAGATAAGAAATTGGAATATAATAGATAATATAGAAATATGCTGGCGTAGCTCAGTTGGTAGAGCAATTGATTCGTAATCAATAGGTCGGGGGTTCAAGTCCCCCCGCGAGCTCCAGAACCTCTCTCTTTCAGAAAGGTCTATTACAGAGAGACAATAACTTTTTATGTGGTGGTCTGAAAAATAAAAACTCCATCCTTGACCGAATATAGGTTCCGTCTGATAGCTGTTGCAAATGTCGATGCACAGCTTATTATTTTTTGAATATATACGCAGTTTGACCTAGGGTCTATGGGAATCAGCTATGGTTTCACAGGCATATATGGCATTTTCCAAAGCCTCTGATAGTAGACTGCATAAATCTGGCACCTCAAATTTTCCAAAATCCGTAGTAGAAATATTGATTTCACTATGGATTTTTTTTATGTTGCTTTTGCAGCATAAGCATTCCTCCGTTTTTTCCATCATTATTCTAACAAAAAAATTGGATATTCGAAACTATGATTCATGCAGAAAAAATCATGTTTCATGCAGCAAACCATTTTATTGAGAAATTTTTGATATACTGGGAAAAAATAAAATAAAAAGGAGGATATGTAATGAAAAAATTACTTGCATTAATGATGGTACTTACCGGGATAACGTGGTAGGCGGTTATGGGGACAGAGACGAGGTCTCGCCACAGGTATGCTGCGGTTTATGGGCGGCAGGCATGATCAAAATGAACGAGTATGATGAGTACCTTTCCACGATTTTAGAAGGTGCCGCCGGTTCGGGTGGTAGAACAAGATAATAAAAATATATCGGGAGGAAATTATTATGGCTTTATTTTCTAAAAAAACCCCCTTGCCCCATCTGCGGCGGCAAAATTTCGTGGTTTCTGCCGTCTAAAATCGAGGGAGAATATGTCTGTGACACCTGTCACAACAAAATTGACATGGAGACCGATAAGGCAATCCATCTGACGATGCAGGACTTCAAGGAATATCTGGTGTTTTATGAACAGAACCAGCTTCGGAGGGAGCAATTTCTTATTTCTGAACTGATTGATTTCGGCCTTTGGAATACTAAAATCATCTTCGATTACCAGAACAAGTTGTTCTGCATGAGCAAAAACCCCGACAAAACGGTGTTTGAAGGCAAACAGCTTAAATTCTTTACCATTAAAGAGGACAGCACACCTTTATTTGAGGGTTCGGCGGAGAGCATAAAGGGCTATGTCAGCACCGTGAAGGAACGGGCCATGGCCCTTGCACCAGAAATCACCCAGTTTATGATGAACGGGCAGCTTGCCAGAACCATGGACAAGCTAGACGACAACAAGGAGAATCGAACAACACCGATGCAGGATTTTGATGTTCCAGAACCCTTTAAAGCCTTTAATGTGGAGCTGCATTTGGATCATCCTTACTGGACGGTCATCAAATGTGATATGGACGGCCCCAGATTCTCTAAGGACCGCCCAGATGTAAACGACTACATCCGATCCTATCAGCGCAGCATTAAGGAAATTGAAAAGCTGGTCGGTGCATTAAAAACGGTGGCCTTCTCCAATGGGACTGAGCAGTCCATCAGCTTTGAAGTTGCTGGGACATAGGCGATACATACAACTATTGTATTCATCACGCATACGGAAAGGCGAAGGGCACCATGATTTAATAAGGCTGAAAAAACTACCTGCTGAGCGGGTAGTTTTAATTTGCATACAAAAAACATTATTAAGTACAAAAATTTGTCATCACACATCAAATTCTTATCAAGGGAAATAAAGAAAAAAGCTGAATACTAATAAAATTAAGCATGTTAACTAATTATCGATTAGTAAATGATATGAATTGTTCAGAAAGTACACAATTGCTTTATTAAATTAGGATTAAAGTTCTAAATGAAAGTAATGTATCCACAGATTAAGATGGATATGTTCCATATAAATTGGAGGGGTATGTAATGAAAAAGTTTTTAGTTAGGCCTGAAATCTATTTTGGAGAGAACTCTATTAACTACCTAAAGCAAGTCGATGCTAAAAAAGCTTTTATTGTGACAGATCAATTTATGGTTAAATTGGGAATTGTAGAAAAAGTAACAAAGCTTCTAGATGAAAAAAACGTAGTTTACGAAGTTTTTTCAGAGGTTGAACCGGATCCTTCGTTGCAAACTGTGAAAAAGGGTTTGCTGCAGATTATTAAAATGAGACCGGATATGTTGATAGCAGTTGGTGGTGGGTCTTCTATTGATGCAGGCAAAGCAATTATGGCTTTGTGCATCCATACAAAGGAAAACTTTGTTGATCCAGACAAGGTTCATAAACCATGGTTTGTGGCCATTCCTACTACTAGTGGAACAGGTTCGGAAGTAACTTCCTACTCAGTGGTGACAGATAAAGAAAGAAATCTAAAAATACCTTTGAGTGAAGATTTAATGCTACCCGATGTAGCCATATTAGATTGTATCCTTACTAAAACTGTACCACCTCATGTTACTGCAGATGCTGGATTAGATGTATTAACCCATGCAATGGAGGCCTATGTATCTTCAGCTGCCAATGATTTCACTGATATCTATGCAGAAAAGGCAATTGAGCAGGTTTTTTATTACTTGTTAAGGACTTATAGAGATGGAAACGACATGGAAGCTAGAGAAAAAATGCATAGTGCATCTTGTATGGCGGGTATTGCATTTACAAATGCCTCTTTAGGAATTAACCATAGTTTAGCCCATACATTTGGTGCCAAGTATCACTTCTCCCACGGCAGAAGTAATGCCTTATTTTTGCCCTATGTGATTGAATATAATGCAGGATTGAAGAC
>JBFNEZ010000316.1:0-3124 GCA_040797825.1 Thermotaleaceae bacterium
TGGTAGATGGGGCCAAGATGCTGCAGTTGTTTGGAGATGTGGCCACAGAACTGCTTATTCGGCAGGATGGGGATGAAGGCCTTTTTGCAGGCTATGATAAAGTAGAGTTTACAGCTCCGGTATTTGCAGGGGATTACATAGAGGCTGTGGGAGAAATCATTCATGTAGGAAATTCATCTCGGAAGATGGTATTTGAAGCTCGGAAAGTAATCATACCAAGACCGGATATCAATGAATCGGCCTGTGATGTGTTAGAGGAGCCTATAATAGTTTGTCGTGCAGAAGGGACCTGTGTGGTGCCAAAGGCTAAGCAGCGGAAAAATAAATAGGTCAAAGGCAGTTAAAGAGGAGGTTTGTATGTCATGGAGAAATTAATTATCACCGCTGCATTAACCGGTGCAGAGGTTACAAAGGAACAGCAGCCCAATTTGCCCGTAACCCCCGATGAGATCGCAGAAGCTGCTTATCAGTGCTATCTGGCGGGAGCGGCCATCGTTCATGTTCATGCTAGGGATACCCAAGGGAATCCTACTCAATCCTACGAAGTCTATAAAGAAATCAAAGAAAAAATTGAAGCCAAATGCAATATCATTGTCCAGCCTTCTACTGGAGGAGCTACATGGCATACCCCAGAAGAGCGGCTGCAGCCCGTGGAGCTGAGGCCAGAGATGGCTACCCTCAGCTGTGGGACCTGCAATTTTGGACCCGATGTCTTTATGAATTCAGAGGAATACATAGAGAAGTTTGCTAAGCGTATGACAGAATTAGGTGTAAAGCCAGAGATTGAGGTCTTTGAGCGAGGAATGATTGACAATGCTCTAAAACTGGTTAGGAAAGGATTGTTGGTTGCACCTTTACACTTTGATTTTGTTTTAGGTGTTCCGGGAGCCTGCCCAGGTACACCAGAGGACTTGATGCACATGATCCGTTCCATACCTGTAGGCTCTACATGGACCGTAGCGGGAATTGGCAGAGCAGAGACACCCTTGGCCGTGATGGGGATTCTCCTTGGAGGCAATGTTCGAGTAGGTTTCGAAGATAACATCTATTATGAAAAGGGAGTGTTGGCTGAGTCCAATGCCCAGCTGGTAGCCAGGATTGTGAGGATTGCGCAGGAACTGGGACGAGAGATCGCTACACCCGACGAGGCAAGAATAATATTAGGAATTTCCTAGGGAAGTAACTCAAAAAAAGAAGGGATCCTTCAGAAAATGTCGAATATTTACTACAAAAGGAGGTGCCATAGATGATTATCAGCAGCAGCATCTTTTTGGCAGTTCGGTGCCAAGCCTGTAGTAAATTAGAAACCCATGAATTCTCTATTTTCAGGTTGCAAAAAGGGAAATACCGAAAAATGAAATGTGTTTGCAGCAACCATGAATTTCAGATAAAAATCGATTATTTGAACAATATATATTTTAAGATACCCTGCTCCTGCCCGGAAGGAGAGCATGTTTTTCAATATAAGCTGAAGGATATCTTGAGGGTCAAATTACACTTTGGTGTCTGTGAAGAAACCCGAGAAGTTATTTTTTGTGTAGGCAATAGAAATCATATAGAAGAAAAGGTTGAGGGGATTAATCGTGAGATTGACCGAATTATGGAATCCTTTGGATATGAAAGTTACTTTCATAATCCAGAGATCATGATGGAGAGCCTAAATCGTGTTCATGCCCTGGCAGAAGAACATAACCTTTACTGTGACTGTGGATCGAGGGAGATTGATATGAATCTTTTCCCCGATAGGATTGAGTTGCGCTGCTTAAAATGTAATAGCTTGAGTGTAATCTATACAGAAACCCAAGAGGATTTGCGAAATATCAAAAATACCCAGGCTATCATCATGCACGAAAGTGCCTTTGCATGCATTGATGCTATCAACATTATGGGAGAAATTACACAATAGACCGAGCCAATAGTGCTCGGTTTTTTCATGTGATAGGAAAGTTTTACTTTTCTATCACATTTCTGCAAATAATTTTTTGACTCTTTCAAGATTCGAGGTTTTTTACTGAAAGGATAAAAAATGTTATAATGTGGAAGTAGAAAAAAATTCATAAAAATTTTGTCAGAACCAAGGGAAGATAGGGTGCATATAGGTATAAGTAGAGACATTAAAAGAACATACTTTAAATGGAGGGAAGAAACTTCAAAAGTAGATTATTAAAGATAGTCTTTTAAAGTTAACATGAAATGGATTTATTTCTTAATGTAGGACAATCGGTTATGTTGTAAAGCAAGGAGGACACACAGGTCCTCCACTACGGGTTATTGATAGATTTATGTAGATGTTCTTCTTCAAAAGATATATGTTCATAAAAAGCGGATACAGAAGAATACTTTTGCTATAATGATTTTAGTGATATAATGGTGGAAAAAAGAGTCACTGTAGGAGAAAGGCAAACAGGCAGGCATCCAGGTCTGTCCCTACGGTAAAAATATAGAAAGCACTCACAAGTCGCTTATCTACAAATCAAATTCAGGAGGATTCAAAAATGGATCGAAATTTAGCGTTGAACTTGGCCAGAGTAACAGAGGCAGCAGCCCTTGGTGCGGCAAAATATATGGGTCGTGGGGATAAAAATATTGCGGATCAGGCTGCGGTAGATGGTATGAGAAAAATGTTTGACACGATTAATATTGACGGTATCGTGGTTATCGGTGAAGGAGAGATGGACGAGGCGCCCATGCTCTACATTGGAGAAAGGATTGGAAAGGGCGGAGAATCTGCCTTGGCTGTGGACATCGCCGTAGATCCCCTAGATGGTACCAATTGCGTTGCCAAGGGCCTGCCCAATGCCATAGCAGTGGTAGCCATTGCTCCCAGAGGCCATTTATTAAATGCACCGGATATGTATATGGATAAAATCGCAGTAGGGCCAAAGGCAAAGGGTGTAGTTGATCTGAATGCATCCAAGAACGCCAATTTGGTCAATGTAGCCAAAGCCTTAAATAAAAATATCACCGATCTGACAGTGACCATGCTGGATCGAGAACGCCACAAGGAATGGATCGCCGCTTGCAGAGAAGTGGGAGCTCGGATCAAGCTATTTCAAGACGGTGATGTAGGTGCAGCAATTGCTACTTGCTTTGATCATACAGGAGTTGATATAATGGTAGGCAT
>JBFNEZ010000317.1:0-3072 GCA_040797825.1 Thermotaleaceae bacterium
GCCCCTACATTTGCAATGCAAGGTTTCTGTAGGGGTTGCAGACCCTGCAACCCGCCCTATGGTTCATTATTCTCATATAATGAATCAAAGTGCACGTTATGAGTCCCCTTTAAAAGAAAATAAGTTGAACAGTATTTTTACACATAGAGAAATTAAAAAAAGAAACAAGGTCTGAGATTATGAATACAGTTGAAAGGCAGTTAGGAAAAAGCTGTATTCTTTATGTTGACATATAAAAAAAAGAAAATTAATATGAAAAGAAAGGAAGAATTTATTCCATATATCAATTTTTGATAAAAGTGCAGTATCTATATAGGATTTTAAAAATGAGGGGACTCAGAGTGGCTCTAGGATCACTATGTAATCCATGTTGTATAAAGTATGTTGGATAGGGAATGGCCTGCTGCAAAATAATTTGGTTTATTTTACTGTATATAGGGAGTGTAACTCGATGAAAAAAATAGTTTTGATTCCAGATTCCTTTAAAGGGACCCTTAGCTCCATTCAAATTTGTGGTATTATGGAGAATAAAATAAAAGAACATTACCCTAGTTGCGAAGTGATTTCTATCCCTGTTGCTGATGGAGGAGAAGGTAGTGTAGATTGCTTTTTAAGGGCTATGGGTGGTAAAAGAGTATTTGCCACTGTCAAGAATCCCTATTTTGAAGATATAGAAGTATTTTATGGCATAGTGGAGGAGGGACAAACTGCGGTTATTGAAATGGCCAGTTGTGCAGGATTGCCCCTTGTAGAAGAACGAAAAAACCCTTCTAAAACTACCACATATGGTGTGGGGCAACTGATGTTAGATGCTGCTTCCAAAGGGGTAAAAAAAATTATTGTGGGACTAGGGGGCAGTGCTACCAATGACGGTGGGTGTGGTGCTGCTGCTGCCGTAGGGGTAAAATTTATAAACACAAAGGGTGAGCGCTTTATCCCAAGAGGAGAAACCCTTCATCAGATCGCTCATATTGATAGGTCTGAAGGGAACAAAATTCTAGAGAATATTGAAATAGTTACTATGTGCGATATTGATAATCCTATGTACGGACCTGAGGGAGCCTCCCACGTATTTGCACCGCAGAAGGGCGCAGATCTTGAAATGGTACTTTTTCTAGAGGAGGGTATGCGACATCTCGCTGAGGTAATTCGTGCTGACCTTGGGCAGGATATTGCATTCATTCCTGGAACAGGGGCTGCAGGGGCAATGGGTGCAGGGATGATAGCATTCTTTCATGCTGCCTTAAAAATGGGGATCGATACTGTATTAGATACAGTGAGATTTGATGATATTATTTCTAATACAGATATGATTTTCACTGGGGAAGGAAGAATAGATTGCCAGAGCCTTCGGGGTAAGGTCGTCCTTGGGATTGCAAAACGTGCTAAGGACAAAGGCGTTCCAGTTATAGCTGTTGTTGGAGGGGCTGAGAAGGATATAGATGAAGTCTATGACAGGGGTGTGACTTCAGTATTTTCTATTAATCGTCTGCCAGAAGCTTTCGAAATCAGTCGTCATAGCAGTGAAGAAAATGTGGCCCTAACTATGGATAATATTCTTCGTCTAATAAAGCATGTGGAAAGGATGAAAGCATAACTATAGCCAATACTGTGTTGTTGGTTCTATTGTCTGTGGGAGCATAGAGAGCAAAGGAGACTATGTTGAGAGAAATTGAAATCGAAAGAGAAATATTGTAAACTATTAGAGGATATTTATTCCCGTTTTTTTAAGAGACCTGTATGGCAAGCTGCACACTACATATAGGAGTAAAAACCAAACAAAGTATCAAATCACTTTACAACAAATTGAGAAAGGGGCTCACTATGTATTCATTCACACCAACAGGGGTATGTGCGCAACAAATTGTGTTTTCTATCCATGATGGAATGGTAGAAAATGTAGTTTTTTACGGAGGCTGCGCCGGCAACCTTCAAGGAATTGGTCAATTGGTGAAAGGCATGTCAGTAGAAGATGTGATTCGCAGATTGAAAGGGATTCAATGTGGAGGGAAACCTACCTCCTGTCCAGATCAACTGGCTCTAGCGCTAGAGGCAGGCATAAAAAAGCAAGCGGGCTAAACTGCTTGCTTTTTATAAATGAAGAATTCAAAGATACTTATAAAGATAAAGACAATGAATTCAGTCTTTTGATGGCGATGGATAATTTAAAGCCTACGTATAAAAAAGTGATCATACTTAGATATTTTGAAGATTTTACCATAAGTGATATCTCGAGAATAATGGACTCCCCAGAAGGAACTATTAAGACATGGATTCACAGAGCATTAGGTAACCTAAGGGATATTTTAAATCGGGGCGGTGATTTTAATGAATAAAGATATTGAGAAGGAATTAGAAGAACTTGGGGAGACTTATAGTACCATCAATATTCCAAAGGATATTGATAGTTTTATCCAGAAAGGAATAGATAGAGGAAGAATGCGTAAAAGGAGAAACATACGAAAAAAAATTTTGGGACTCGCTGCAGCCGTATTTGTAGCAATACTAGTGACATCTATTCGAATTTCTCCGGCTTTTGCAGCCTATTTAAGCGAAATTCCTGGATTAGGCCATCTGGTTAATATTGTAAACTTTGATAAGGGACTAGAACTGGCTATCGAAAATAATTTTATACAGCATATAAATATTTATGATGAGCATGAGGGCATATCTTTCAGTGTGGATGATATTATTATTGATGAAAGTAGAATGATTATTTTTTATACCATTGACAAGGGTGAAAGAAAATATATAAATATAAATAGAATTGATTTTTTGGATGAAAAAGGAAATCTTCTTCAAGCGGCATTTTCATATCCGGGGTTTATAGACGAAGATATGGAAAAACAACAGATTGTAAAAAATCAGGTAGATATAGGTTTTGTCGAAGAGACCATTATCCCAGACGTACTGAAGATGAAGGTAAAACTTATGGAGTCTCCTTTGAGCTGGAGTGAATTTAGTCAACGGCATAACCAGCTTCAAGAAAACTCTATTCGGGATAGAGATCGTTACACAGAGATCGCTGGAACTTGGGAGATAGATATACCCATTGACAAAGAACAGTTTAAT
>JBFNEZ010000318.1:0-3037 GCA_040797825.1 Thermotaleaceae bacterium
TCCGTAGTCATGCGTTCAGAGACAGGAACCATTCGTTTTATTGAAGCCATTCATCGGTTGGATAGCAAGCCAGAATACGCAAAATAAAGGCTTCTTCCCTTCTCCGGAAGAATCCTGTGTTTTGTTTATTATAAATAATGTATAAAAAAATTAGAATCTGGAAATTAAAATAATAGCAATGATTTTGTTCTTATTATGAGGAATGTGAGGTGTGATTTTGCTTTTATTAGAATTAGAAAAAAAGAAATTGGAAGAATTACGGGATCTAGCTAAGGAGTTGGGCATCAAAAGTGTCACCAAGTATAAAAAACAAGAATTGGTGGAGTTGATTATAACCCATAGCAACCAGGCTCCGGTAGAGGAATTGCCTATAGAGGCGGCACTGCCAGAAATAGAGCCTCCTGAGCCTCCCGAAGAGCCGAAAGAAATATCCATCGATCGGCAGCTTTTGCCCAATAAAATCAACAATGAGATTGACAGCAGTGAAGAGGTAAACACCGTTGAAGGTGTTTTGGAAATCACAGAAGGAGGCTTTGGCTTCCTCCGTTTTTACAACTTTCTTACCAGCGAAGAAGATGTCTATGTTTCTCCTTCTCAAATCCGCAGATTTAATTTAAAAACCGGAGACAAACTTCTAGGTATTACAAGACCTCCCAAGAGCAGTGAAAAATTTCGAGCCCTTCTATACGTGCAGAAGGTAAATGGTGACAGACCAGAAGTGGCGGCCCGAAGGCCCAACTTCGAAGATCTTACCCCTATATATCCCAATGAAAGAATTTCTCTCGAATATAATTGTACAGATCTTTCAACCCGCATCATTGATTTGATTGCTCCCATCGGAAAAGGCCAGAGAGGATTGATTGTAGCTCCTCCCAAAGCAGGAAAGACTATCCTTCTTAAAAAAATCGCCAATAGTATTGCTCAAAATCATGAGAATATGGAGATCATTGTGCTGCTTATCGATGAGCGGCCTGAAGAAGTAACGGATATGCAGCGATCCATAAAGGGAGAGGTGATCTACTCTACCTTTGATGAACTTCCCAATCATCATATAAAGGTAGCCGAGATGGTATTGAACCGTGCCCAGAGATTGGTAGAACAGAAAAAGGATGTGGTGATTCTACTGGATAGCATCACCCGATTGGCACGGGCCTACAATCTTACCATTCCTCCCACAGGCAGAACCCTCTCAGGAGGCTTGGATCCAGGGGCTCTCCATAAGCCCAAAAGATTTTTTGGAGCTGCCCGAAACTTGGAAGAAGGGGGAAGTCTTACCATATTGGCAACAGCATTGGTGGATACGGGAAGTCGTATGGATGATGTGATCTTTGAAGAGTTTAAAGGCACAGGAAACATGGAGCTCCATCTGGATAGAAGATTGTCAGAAAAGCGCATTTTCCCTGCCATGGATTTGAATAAATCTGGTACCAGAAGAGAAGAATTATTACTGGATCAAAAAGAGCTGGAAACCATATGGAATATCCGCCGGGCCATGTCCAACAATCCTACCCAGGAAGTAACGGAATCCATTATCAATAAACTGGTAGCAACCAAAACCAATATGGAATTTGTGGAGAATATGCGAAGTAAGATATTGGACAAGAATTGAAAAATATATCCTTGAATTTGAAAAAAGCCTGTGCTATAATATAGAAGTTGATAACTAGGATAAACTAATGTTTTCAATATATAGGCTTGAAAAGAAAGAGGTGAGCAGCATGAAAGCAGGAATCCATCCAGATTATAAAAAAGCAATTGTAAAATGCGCCTGTGGCAATACATTTGAAACTGGTTCAGTAAAGGAAGAAATCAAAGTTGAGATTTGTTCTGAGTGTCATCCCTTCTTTACTGGAAAACAAAAATTTGTCGACCAAGGTGGCCGTGTTGAGAGATTTAAACAGAAATACGGCATGAAATAAGTTTAAAATCCATAGGAAAAATCTTAAAGGTTAGAGAGAAACTCTCTAACCTTTGTTGTATCCTAAACTAGTTAGAATTTTGTATCCAATAAAGGAGGAGAAAAAATGTACCGACCGAGTCAGCATGGCTGCATTGAGGTGATTGCAGGACCTATGTACAGTGGCAAAAGTGAGGAACTCATCCGCAGACTAAAACGAGCAGAGATTGCAAGACAAAATGTAATGGTTTTTAAGCCCCTCATTGATGATAGATATTGTGCAGAAAATGTGGTTTCCCATAGTGGTATTCGGCTAAAGGCCCATCGCATTGGGAAAGCTTCAGAAATACTTACATATTTAGAAAAAGATACCCAGGTAATTGGGATTGATGAAGTACAATTTTTTGATGAATATGTAGTTGAAATAGCTAGAGAATTAGCGGACAAAGGCCTGCGGGTGATTGTGGCAGGACTGGATATGGATTTTAGGGGAGAGCCCTTTGGTCCCACACCAAAACTGATGGCTGTTGCCGAGTTTGTGGACAAGCTAAGTGCCATTTGTATGGTTTGCGGCGATCCAGCCCACAGAACCCAGCGGCTGATCAATGGTTATCCTGCCAGCTATGATGATCCCACCATTTTGGTCGGGGCCACAGAAAGCTACGAAGCTCGCTGCCGCCTACACCATGAAGTACCCCGAGGCAAGTAAAGATATTACAGGGAATTGTAGGGGCAGCAGATTCTATGGCATGGTTATATAACGGAAATCATGGCGATTATATTGACCAATATAAAGAATATATAGGTAAGATTAAGGGGATCCAATATTCCCCCAACAATCCTTTGTGTTCTTGGATTGGTATGCGTCATTATTTCCGCTGCCTTAGCGGCCAAATAATTTATTTGACTGGCGTTATTTTGACGGGTGCCTATAGAAGCACCAAGGTCTATTATATCTACATTTACAACATTCAGTATCAGAAAAACAAAGGGTATCAATATCCATACAAAAAAGAAAGTCTCCAAATCCTGAGGCTTAAACAGAATATAGGCACCAAACTCTACAATGCCTATGACGAATACCCTAAAGAGATGTTTCCATTTACTATTCACTTTCATTCCCCCTCCTGTGAACATAGA
>JBFNEZ010000319.1:0-2955 GCA_040797825.1 Thermotaleaceae bacterium
CCCTAATGATGATGATAGAAAATATGTGTTTTGGATGTTCAGACCTGTTGGTGCAGAACCAACACTCAGTGACGAATTCTTAATTAGAGGAACCAGCTGGACCTACCAAGGGAAAGATTATTTAGAATTTGAGGAATTTCCAGTAAGGCATTATAAGCTGGATCCAGATAATCCCTTTTTGTTATATGAATTTTATGCGGATTTTAATCCGATGATAGTAACTATCTATAGAAAAGGCATAGAGAAAGATATTTACAAAGACGATAAAGTATTCCAAAATCAATTTTTTGCTGAATATGAAAGGCAATATAATGGAGAGAAGTACTACTTATATTCTTTTTGGATTAGCAAAGCAGACGGAGAGCATATGCCGACGAAGCATCTGTTTAAAGGGTTTTCTGAAGAAGTAGGATTAGATTTTATTAGCCATTTTGGTTATTCCGACATGAATGAATGGAACCATAATGTCTACAATCCATAAAAAAGGCTAGAAGCTGGAAAACATGGCAAGAATCTGATAAAATAGAATAAAGGTAATCGGAAAAACAGGGTGTGTGGTTGCCACTTCTCAACCAAAGAAGAAGGGAGGTGGCGCGATGATGAGTACATATCAAGCAATTGATTTAATGATCATGTTTGGGGTGCTTTTAATATCGCTTATCTCCTATTTAGATAGGAATAACAACCAAAAGAAATAACCACCCTGTTAGCGGCAGGATGGTTATGATGCTTTAAAATTTAACCTCATGTGGCAATCGCATTAATGCGAATCTGATTACCTTTTTATTTATTATATCATAATTTTTGAAAAAATAAACACTTAGAATAGCTTTTTTAGAAGCTATTTTTTTTATACTGAAAAATTAAGAAAGGAGTTGTGCTAAATTGATCAATAAACAGATTTTCAAAATTACTACCATCTTTATTTTCTGCATGCTCTTATCCGGATATTCTATCTTTGCTTTTGGAGACAGCAACATTTTAGCAGATATAGAAGCTGTTCTTTCTACAGGGGAAAATAAAATCTTTCCCGTTTATAAAAGCCCCTTTATAGAAGATGTCCAGCAAATCAAAGATACAATTTCCTACATAAAAGAAGATATGGGGATTAAAGAAATTATTGATATCAGGATATATGTTGATACAACAGAAGATTTCAAAGGCTATATGGGTGAAGTAGAAGCAATACCCCAGGAGTCGAAGCCTTCTCAGGAAGAAAAATATATAAGAAATGAGGACGGCTTTGACTTAATACAAAGAGATGACGAAAATCGATTAATAACAGAAATTCCAAAGCCACAGCAATTTCTAGTAACCATACTTATAGATGGGAAGCCTTTGCTGTCAAACAGCGTAGCTTATGTAGAAGAGGGAAGAACCTATATCCCGTTTGTGCCAGTAACTCAAGCATTAAATGCCACAACTGGCTACAATTTTAGAAACGAAAATCTCAAGGTGGTATGGGCTACGTGGTTGGATAGAAAAATAGATATAAAAATAGGAGATAGAAGAGCAATTGTAAATGGAAAAGAAATTGTGATGGATGCCCCTGCTGTTCTTAAGGACGGAAGAACCTATATACCATTAAGATATCTAACTGATTTATTTCCTCATATACAACTGGAATGGGATAATCAAAATTATATTGTAAATATAGTCACAAAAGGAGGAGTCAACAGATGAGGTTTTTACGAGGAATAAAAGTATTGGCTTCAATACTACTTATATTTACTGTTCTCTTTAATGCATCTACAGCTGAAGCTACACTAAATTTTTCTGGTATTGACTATGTCCAGCCAGAAAATGCCAGCATTTCCTTTGGAGGAAATCTATGGCATGACAACTTTACAAAAGGTACTGCAATATTTCCTTTGGTAGAACAGTGGACAACGAATGTTGGTTCAGCTGCAGAAGCACAGCCAATCATCATTGATGATATTGTTTATGTTTTAGGAGATAAAAAAATACAGGCATTAAAGAAGGAGACAGGAGAGAGATTAGGGCAGATCCAGATTCAATCTACCCATAACATCAGCAGTAGCAACCTATTTGCTGTTAAAAATTCAGAGACGGAATATCAATTAATCATTCCTTCAAATGAAGGTTTTGTGAGAAGCATAAAGGCTATTGCTAATAAAGTGGATATTGATGGATCCAGAAAGGAAACCAGATCCGTAAGTATGTCCATAGATTGGAGCTGGAACATCAACAATATTAGTAACGAGAAAGTAAAACATTCAAAGATGGTAACCAACGATGTAACTATCCTGAAGGATAGGAACTTGGAAAAAACCTATATTGGGTTTGGTACACATTCAGGAAACCTGGTGGTTTTAGATCTAAAAAGTGGCCAACCTATAGGCAACTCAAATGTTGAAATCGAAGGCAGTCTAGGTAGTGGTTCAGGACTTGTTTATAATAATTTTGCAACAGTAATCACTCCTATTAACAGTTCCAAGGGCGGGTTCATTAATGGAACCGTAATGAATGGGGTGTTACAAATCACAGAAATTGGATGCCCAAACTTTGAAAAATTTGATGGATTTATTGGCCCTACTGCCTATGCGGTAATAGAAAATCCCATCTATAATAGTACTACCGGCATGATGCTGACACAAAATAAGGCAGGCAGCATTCTTGCTTATGATACTAGTAACAAAAAGACTTTATTTATAATAGATAAATATAAGGGATATACAAGCATTAATGGTTTTAGCATAGCTGGTAATCATATTCTGGCAACTGTGTCTAATGAAACTAGCTCCAAGGTGATGGTAATTAATTATAAAGATGCTATTATAGAAGGACAGAATGCCAATAATCGCAGGGCAAATAACTCTATCGTATTTGAAGAGGATTTTTCAGCATCTAACTATAACTCTGCTCTAGCTCTTAGTGCAGCTGAACAAAAAACAGATGATTTTGGAAACATACAGGAAACTGTATATAGAGAAG
>JBFNEZ010000320.1:0-2952 GCA_040797825.1 Thermotaleaceae bacterium
GCCTATCAGCTGGATAGAGTTTTCGCTGCTGTTGGTCTTGGGTATTTTATATTGATTATTTTGTATTCCTTCTATTTAAAGAATGTGGTCATCTTAGATGTGATGACTATTGCCATTGGTTTTGTTCTGCGGGCCGTGGCCGGAGCTGTATTGATTGGGGTTCGGATTTCTCCTTGGCTGCTTTTATGTACCATATTGCTGTCTATGTTCTTGGCCCTTCACAAAAGGAAGAGTGAAATGGAGCTGGTGGCCAATGGGAATAAAGTATCCCGAAAGATACTGGAAGAGTATACACCCGAGCTTATCAATGATATGCTTCATATTGTAACCTCTTCTACTGTAATGGCATATTCTCTGTATACCTTTACCACGGATCACTCGATTTATATGATGGGGACGATTCCCTTTGTGATTTATGGGATTTTTCGATATCAATATATTGTCCATACCAAGGATATGGGGGAAAATCCAGAGTTGATTTTGTTGAAGGATAGGCCCCTTATTGTGAATATATTGTTGTGGGTGGTTAGTTGTGTGGTGATATTGTATTTTATTTAGCAGATTGATTAGAGGAGGATGAGGTTTTGGATTATGCTAAGTTGAAGAAAAGTCTTTTTATATCCTTGTTTATCGGTATTGTGGTTTTTGCAGGGTTGTCTATTTATTCTGATGCCAATAGTTTGATGGATGTTTTTAGCGGCTTTGATTATCGTTATCTGCCTTTTATACTGCTTTTGGCACCCTTGAATTATTTCTTTCGGTTTATAAAATGGTCCTATTATCTTCATCTGATTGATGCAAAAGTGAACTTAAAGGAAAGCTTTTATATTTTCATCAGTGGTTTGTGCATGACGGTAACACCTGGTAAAGTAGGGGAGTTGTTTAAGGCCTATTTGCTAAAGGATAGGTTTGGAATCCCTCTTAGCAGTACAGCTCCTCTCGTAGTGGGAGAAAGGCTTACCGATGGAATTAGTATGATGATTTTAGCCAGTGCAGGTGCGGTGGCTTTTAATTATGGAAAGGGTGCATTAATCCTTGTTCTCTTAGGAATGGTTATTTTTATTGGTGTTGTTCAATCCCCTAATCTGGTTCATGGATCTTTGAGACGATTGGGGAAAATTCCATTCTTCGCACGCTTTGGAAGATTCATGGAGAATTTTTATGATAAAACCTATATTATTTTTCAACTAAAGCCTCTAGTTTTTTCTATTATTATAGGCGTGATTTCTTGGTTTTTTGAGGGATTGGTGATCTATCTGACTGTACGGGCCATGGCAATTCCCTTCTCCCTATTGGCTTCCGTCTTTGTAGTTTCTTTTTCAACCATTGTTGGAGCTGTTTCCATGATGCCTGGCGGGCTATTTGCTGCAGAGGGGAGCATTATTGGTCTGTTGGTGATGATGGATTTGCCTAAGGATGTGGCGGTGGCGACTACCATTATTACAAGGTTTTCGACCTTGTGGTTAGGGGTTGGGATTGGATTGTTGGGGTTATTGAAGATTGGATTTATAGGTAAAGGAAAGATGTAAGAATTTCCCGCTGCAGGGTCTGCAACCCCTAGGGAATGTAAACGGTATTGTGATATTGACAAATAGATGAGGTGGTAGGATATGAAAAAGAGAGCGAGAGTCGTCGTGTTGAAAACTAGACCGGATACGGTCCTAGAGGACTATATAAAATTAATGGAGATGGCTGATTTTCAGCAGTACCTTCCAAAGGATAAAACCACTATTTTGAAGGATAATATCTCTTGGCATTTTCCTTACTTGAGTGCCAATACCACTCCCTGGCAGCTGGAGGGAGTAATTCAAGGGCTTCAAAAGCATGGCTATGACAAGATTAGCTGTGTTCAAAACAACACGGTGGTAACGGACCCTTTTAAAGGGGAAAAGATGAATAAATATGTTCCTATATTAAAAAAATATGATATCCCTACTTTGTTTAATTTTAAGGAAGAGGATATGTCCTGGGTGGAATACAAGCCTAAGGCGGAGATGCTTGCCTTGGATCAGATTTTTAAGAAGGGCATACGAATCCCCGACTATTTCTTTGATAAAAATGTACTCCATCTTCCTACTATGAAGTGTCATATCTATACCACTACCACTGGTGCCATGAAAAATGCCTTTGGGGGACTTTTGAATTCTAAGAGGCATTATACCCATAGTGTGATTCATGAAACCTTGGTAGATCTATTGGCCATTCAAAAGGAGATTCATAGCGGAATCTTTGCAGTTATGGACGGTACTGTGGCAGGAAATGGACCTGGGCCAAGGACCATGCTGCCTATTGAAAAGGATTTTATCCTAGCCAGTGATGACCAGGTGGCCATTGATGCGGTATCGGCCAAGATGATGGGCTTTGATCCCTATCATGAGCTGCTGTATATCAAATTAGCCCATGATAGAGGCCTTGGCATCGGAAAGATAGAGGAAATTGAAATTGTTGGGGAGGATATCGGCAAGGAAAGCTGGGGGTTTACAGTAGGAGACAATTTTGCTTCTAAGGTAGGGGATTTTTTATGGTTTGGTCCTTTAAAGCGGGTGCAGGATATTTTCTTTAAAACTCCTTTGGTGAATTTGTTTATTTTCGGATCCTTTTTTTATCATGATTATATTTGGTGGCCCGATAAGGGAAAGAAGCGTATGGCGAAGTTAAGAAAGGAAAGCAAATGGGCGGAGTTGTTTGATCAGTATGAGGAATAGATAGGGTGAGGGTATGCAGTTAATGCGCAAGTATAAAATACTAAAGTTTTTGATAGGAGTTATAAAGGAAGAGCCTGAAGATTTGAATGAACTTTTCAATCTCCTCGGGGAATTGCGAGGTGTTCCTCAGAAGTTTGGACAATTTTTGTATTTAAAAGATCAGGAAAAGTATCATGTTTTTGAGAAATTGCTGGATGAAGGAATTCCTTTTAAAGACAGTTTTCTCTATGCCCGGGCCAAGGAATTG
>JBFNEZ010000321.1:0-2893 GCA_040797825.1 Thermotaleaceae bacterium
TATAAAGGGTAGTTGAGTCGCATATTTGTACTGTTCCATGTTCAGTATTCATTTTTCATTGTTCATTGAAGGTTTTTTCATTTTATTCTAATAATAAGAAATCAACCTCGCCCTTAGGTGCGATTGATTTTCTTTATAGTTTTCAGCTTTTAAGATTTTCCTGTCCAACTGTCCAACCTTCCAACCTTCCAACCTGAATATTGCATTTCAAATGGACCATCGATGCTAACTTTTGAGCCACCTGATGCATTAAAATAGACCATCAAATGCATACTGATAGACCATTTTATATTTAAATACTCATAACCTCCTGTATAATTAAATGGCATGCTGAAAGCATGACAAAATTATATAGGAGGTTTTTTATGATTCAGTATCGTCAGATTCTTGAATTACACTTCAAGGGAACATCTCAAAGAACGATTAGTTCTAGTGTTGGTCATTCACGACAAACAATATCAGATGTCATTAAGAAGGCAAAACAATTAGGTTTAACCGACTTGAATGATGATATGACCAATCAGTGGTTAGTAGAGTTTTTGTTTCCTGAAAAACAAGACATAGCCAAGGGATATTTTCCTGTGGCTTGGGAGGAGGTGCATCGTGAGCTACAAAAGAAAAATATGACATTAAAATTGCTTCATCATGAATATTCGCAACGTGCCAGAGATATTAACAAAATTCCTTATGCTTATAGAACATTCTGTAATAACTATGGGAAATATGCTCGAAAGTATAAATTAACTATGCCTATTAGGCGAAAACCTGGAGAAATCATGGAAGTTGACTGGGCAGGAGACACTTTATCCATTCAAGATCGAAGTACTGGTGAAGAACTACCAGTCTACCTGTTTGTAACGGTATTACCGTATAGTCAACTATTCTATGTTGAAGGATTTTTAAACATGAAATCACGTAGTTGGTTAACTGCGCATATTCATGCATTTGAATATTTTGATGGTGTGCCAGAAGTCTTAGTTCCTGATAATCTTAAAACTGGCGTAAAAAAGCCAATTAAAGGAGAACCCATCTTAAATGAAGCTTATCGTGAGCTTGCCGATTATTATCAAACTACGATTGTTCCAGCACGCATAAGAGCACCAAAAGACAAGCCTAGTGTCGAAGGAAACGTTGGATATATTTCGCGTCAAATTATAGCTTCATTGAGATATTATCAATGTTTTAGCCTGTCTGACTTAAATACCCAAATCCTAAAACAAGTGAACCGATTAAATGATGAACCTTTCCAAAAAAGAGTAGGTTCAAGAAGAAGTGTGTTTAACGAAGAAGAAAAAGCTAAGCTTATCCCTCTTCGTCATCCACGCTATCAGCTATCGGAATGGAAAACTGCAAAGGTTCAGTTAAACTACCACATCCAAGTGAACCGCATGTATTATTCCGTTCCTTATGAGTATGTCCAAAGTCAAGTTGACGTTCGAATTACTAAGGACCTAATAGAAGTATACTTCAAAGAGATGAGAATTGCATCTCATAAAACACTCTCTGGCGAAATTGGTCAGTACTCAACAAATCCTAACCATATGCCAGATAATCATAGACAGTATCTTGAACACACACCAGATAAAATAAGAAAATGGGCGAAAACATTAGGGCATAATACAGAAAAGTTTGTGGAATACATTTTAGAAAATCATGTAGAGAAGAAAGCACTAACGATTTTGTTATCCGTTCGGAATCTAACTAAATATCACTCTCAAGAGCTTATTGAACAAGGTTGTGAAACATTAATGACTATTTCGCATATACCCACATTATCTGTTTTAAAAACAATATTAAAACGCATGAAGGAACATCAAAAATCAAAAGAAAATGGTACTTTAAACGAGATAAAAACAAATAATGATTATGGTTTTGTCAGAGGTGCTAGGTACTTTGGAGGTATAAAAAATGAGAAATGAAGAAACTTTACGTAAATTAAATGAAATGCGCTTAGGTGGTATGGCAGAACTTTATCAAGATCAGGCAAAGAATTCAGATTATTTAGAGATGTCATTTGAACAACGTTTCAACCTACTTGTTGATTATGAATATTCTCGCCGTCAGTCCAATAAACTAAAGCGATTAATAAAACAAGCTACATTTAATGAGCCGACTGCTTCTATTGAAGAGATTGAATATCACCCAGATCGTCACTTAGATAAACAGCTTATATTAGGACTGGCAACATGCAATTACATACGTGAGCATCATAATATTATTTTGATGGGTGCTTCAGGAAACGGTAAAACTTGGATTTCAAATGCATTTGGTGTACAAGCATGTCGTCAATTTTTCACGGTAAAATACATTCGATTACCAGAGTTAATTGATGAGCTAACAGCTGCTAAATATGCGGCAGATGGAAGTTATCGTAAGCTTGTTTCAAAATATAAGAAGATTGAGCTATTAATTATTGATGAATGGTTACTTACCCCATTATCTCAAGCAGAAGCTGTTCATGTATTTGAAATTATTGAGGCCAGATTAAAGAGTACTTCAACAATATTTTGTTCACAATACTCACCTGAAGGCTGGCACTCTAAAATAGAGAATGTTCAAATTGCTGATGCAATACTTGACCGTATTGTACATGATTCTTATCAGATACTCATAGATGGAGAAGTTTCTATGCGTGAGCGTCATGGCATTAACTATCAAAGCGCAAGAAACTCTTAATAAAATATAAATTTAGGAGAGTCCCTAATTTAGGGACTCTGTGTAAGCTCTGGTCTACTGCAATGCACTGAGTGGTCTGTTTTAATGCACTAGGTGGTCTAAATATATGCACTTGTGGTCTGTTTCGAATGCAATACTCAAAAATCCATTTTTATTTGAAATTTTCCAACTGTAAAATGATAAAAATATAAACTTAAGACGAGGTAGTAGCTAGGGA
>JBFNEZ010000322.1:0-2887 GCA_040797825.1 Thermotaleaceae bacterium
ATGTAAAGCTGCTGCTTGATTGCGAAAAGCTGCTTACAGAAGATGAACTAGAGGATTTAAATGAGGTATTATAAAGATTTAATCAAAATGAATATACGAAGGAGGATTGGCGAATGCAATGGTTTTATAATTTAAAAATTGCTGCAAAGCTTCTAGTTGGGTTTATCGTAATGGCCTTAATTACAGGAATAGTAGGTATCCTGGGAGTCGTAAACCTTACATCCATTAATGAAAGCTATACCACTATGTATAACGAAAACACGAAGCCTCTTGGTAATTTAGCTATTATCGGTACACAGTTTCAGCGCGTAAGGCTTAATGAAAGAAATATCATTTTAGATATGAACAATGCTCAAGAGTACCTACATAGAATTGATGGATTTAATCAGACAATTGATATAAATATTGATGCTTATAAGAAGGAGCTCTCCACTGAAGAGGAAGCAAAAGAGCTGGAAGTCCTTACAACACTCATGGATAGACTCAAACCTTTAAGAGAAAAGGTTTTAAACCTCTTAGTGACAGGGCAAATTGAAGCAGCACAAAAAATGTTATTCGAAGAGCTCGATCCCCTTTCTAGAGAAGCTGATGAACAAATTACCAAACTTTTAGCCATGAATATTGATCTTGGAAATACAATCGCAGAGGATAATACGTCGCAGGCTAAAAGTGCAAAAACATTAATGTTATTTGCAATAGGAGCGGCCATTATTATTTCCATGGGATTAGGATTTTTTATATCTCACCTCATTAGCAATCCCGTAAAACAAATGGCTCAAGCAGCTGATAAACTGGCTATGGGTGATGTAAACGTAAATATTAAGGCCCATACTAAGGATGAAATTGGGAAACTTGCAGAATCCTTTGGCAAAATGATATCTAATATCCGTGAACAGGCCATGGCTGCTGAAAGAATAGCCGCTGGCGATCTTACCATTGAGGTTGCTGTCCGATCTGAAAATGATCTCCTTGGTAAAAAGCTCTGTGAAATGGTTGAGAAAAACAATGAAGTGCTTACCAATATCGCTTCTGCTTCAGAGCAAGTGGCAGCTGGATCCAGACAGGTATCGGATTCCAGTATTTCTCTTTCTGAGGGAGCTACAGAACAGGCAAGTTCTATTGAAGAATTGACTGCATCCCTTGAGGAAATTTCTTCTCAAACAAACTTAAACGCTCAAAATGCAAATCAAGCCAATCAACTGGCTGAAAATGCTAAGACAAATGCAGTAGAAGGAAATTCTCAAATGAAGGAAATGCTTCAGGCAATGGAAGAGATTAATGAATCCTCTGGAAATATCTCAAAAATTATAAAAGTAATTGACGAAATTGCCTTTCAAACAAATATCCTTGCACTAAATGCTGCAGTTGAAGCCGCAAGGGCTGGACAGCATGGCAAGGGCTTTGCAGTAGTAGCAGAAGAGGTTCGAAATCTTGCTGCACGTTCGGCAAGTGCCGCTAAAGAGACAACGGATATGATCGAAGGATCTATCAAAAAAGTAGCAATTGGTACAGAAATCGCCAGGGGTACTGCTGAAGCTCTCGGGGAAATTGTAAATAGTATTGAAAAGGTTGCCACCCTTGTCAATGATATTGCAGTGGCCTCAAATGAGCAGGCCTCAGGTATCGGACAGATCAATCAGGGAATTATGCAAGTATCACAGGTTGTTCAAACCAACTCAGTAACCTCTGAAGAAAGTGCCGCAGCAAGCGAAGAGCTTTCAGGCCAAGCTGAATTTTTAAGAGAACTGGTCAGTCAGTTCAAACTAAGACAAAATAATAAGTCTTTCAATAAGACCAATAATCTAAATCCAGAAATATTAAAAATGCTTGAGGATTTATCTCAAAAGAAAACAACACCTTTTAATGTTCAAGAGAAATTCGGCGATGAAACTCCTGTTTCAAAAACAAAGATTTCACTAAGTTATAGGTAATTTGGAAAATACTAGATTATTTATAACTAGGGAATTCTCCCTTTTAGCAGAAAGGAAAAGTATACCCGCGTACTGTTCTATTCAATAAATAGAGATAATTTCTTGTCTTGATTTAATATACCTTCCCAGTAAATACCCCCCTTTTCTCAGCAATAGGTGCTGTAAAAAGGGGGGTACCATCTTTACCCAATGTCTCTACATTCTATTTAACAGCTATTTTCAACATTCATTGTAATATAAGGCTCTATGAATATAATTTCTTTACTGATTTCATTGATGGTTAATTTCGACCTGTGCCTCAATGGCTCTCCATAGGGCTCCTTCCTTATCCAGTATATCCTTTATCTCTTCGTAAGGTATTTCAAAAGAAGGCGTTCCTGCCGCATAGGGTGCAATTTCGTAAACCTGATAATAGATCTTCATCCCTTTTTCTGTAAGCAAAAAGTATTGTCCCGCGCTGATAGTAGGCTCTGCCCCTTCAAAATACATGGCGTCTTCATCATCTTGCTGCATTTCTATTTGCTTTTTTACAATTGATTCTAATCGCTTCATATAGTTACTGTCAGAGATAAATAAGTCTTCCATGCTGTAAAACTTTCCTGTACGCATATTCATATGATAGCCGCTGAACCTAGGGGTTCCATGGGCTGCACCGATTGGATAAAAGTATCCATTCTCTACAATGGTAACAACTTCTCCCAGCTCTTTAATCTCAAAATCTTTATCTACTATTTCATAATATATCTCTTCTGGGTCTGTCGTGCTTTCTTCCTTAATAAAAATCTTCTTTAAATCCTCATTAAGCTGATTTTCAATCTCTTTATCAGGATGGTTTTCAATTTGAGGATAGTAGATTAATGTAAATTTATCTGGCCGATATTTTTTTGCTCCAATCCTTCCACCATTTTTCAAAGAATAGCTGTATTCAGAACGCCAAATTTCTTTTCCCTCCTTTG
>JBFNEZ010000323.1:0-2861 GCA_040797825.1 Thermotaleaceae bacterium
TTTCTTCACCTCGAATTCTATAAAAAACTTTGTAGCAGTCTACTCATTTTGTTTTTTACAATCATTTCTTTTATATAATATCTCTCTGTAGATATATCCATTTTTATTCTTATATTTTTAGCATTTTTACTAAATAGTCAAAAAGGACTTCAGCAGTCTTTACAGTACTATGAATACTTACATATTCATCAGGAGCATGATAGTTTTCCCCATAGGGGCCAAAAACATAGGTAGGTATTTTTAATCTAGTAGCCAAATGATTAAAATCTCCAATACTAGCAAAATAGCTTATAGCTCCTTCCTTACCCGTTATTGCTTGTATACTCTTTTGGAATCCTATGGTATAAGGGTGGCTTTCTGGAATCGTATAGGGCTCAAAACCAGTATTTTGTGGATGGGGAGCTTCACGAAAGCACATTTCAACAGTTCCTTGAATTTGTGCTTTTTTTATGGCCTCTCTCACTTCCTTTTCTAAATAAGCCCTATCTTCCCCCATTACAACATGGCGAAAAACAGTAAAGCTTGCATAATCAGCTACACTGCAAGCAGCTTCTCCTCCTTGCATATTTAGAATACAAATAGAACCTGTCCCTAGCTTTTCGTCTTTTTTTAGATAAGTGCTCTCTAGGGCTAACAAAACTTTTGCCGCCTCACTAATAGCATTAATTCCCAGCTCAGGATTAGCTGCGTGGGCGGATTTTCCTTGTATATGAAGTGTATAATTCCATCCTCCACGGGCACCGAGACAAAGACAAGGAAAAGGTATTTTACAAAATCCGCTGCTAGGTTCAGTTACAATAGCAACGTCTGCATCAAAAGCCTTTTTATCCAATATAACCGCATCTGTTCCAAGTCCATAGGGCCCTTCCTCGTCTGATACAAATGTATAGATAATTTCTCCACAAAAATCCTCTACTAAGTTCATAAAGGCTTCAAGAGCTAAAAGAATTGCTACTACGCCAGATTTCATATCTAAGGCTCCCAAACCATATAACCGATCCCCTTCTACTTCTGCCTTGAAGGGATCTTTTGTCCAACCATCACAGACTTGTACCGTATCAACGTGGCCATTTAGTAGGATTTTGGGACCATTTCCTTTTCCTTTTATTCTACCTATCACATTAACGCCATGAAAATTGGTTATCTTTTTTTCATGATATCGATGATATTCTGAAGGCAAGCCCCTCTTTTCAAGCCATTTATAGATAAACGCCATGGCTTCTTCTTCTTGAAAATAAGGACTAGGTATTTCTATCAAGTCAGATAAAAGTGTTATCACCTTTTCAGAGTTAATATACTGACCCATACTATCTATCATCTGCTATTCTCCCCCACTCTATATGGAAAATTCATCTTATGATTATACCATAAAAGACCATACTGTTTACACAGTATGGTCTAAAATTCTAGATACCACAATATCTTTTTCTTTAATTCATATTTAAAAGTTTCATAGTTTGTTTCTAATAAGCCACGGATTCTGCATTTTTCATTCGAAGCCGTTGTAGTAAAATCACTACTGCTACAATTACAAACCCAACAACATTCGTTATCATATTGGGGTCCACCAGTAAAACCCCTCCAACCATTAGTAAAATTCTTTCCCATACTTTAGAATTGGTCTGAAGGTATCCACTTACACCACCCCCAATAGCATACATACCTATCAAAGCAGTGGCCAGAGCACCAATTACTTTTACAGCCGTTGTATCTACCAGTACCAATTCAGGGTTGGTAGCAAATAAAAATGGAACTAAGTAGGCTGAGAAAGCTAGTTTAGAAGCTTCTACTCCTGTCTTAAATGGATTCGAACCAGCTATTCCAGAACCTGCAAAGGCTGCTAAAGCAACTGGAGGTGTAATATCTGCAACAATACCAAAATAGAATACAAATAAATGAGCTGCAATAATCGGTACTCCCAATTCTACCAGTACTGGCGCTGCAATAGTAGCCTGTACAATATAATTTGCTGTTGTAGGCATACCCATTCCCAGTATAATAGAAGCAAACATAGTAAACAGCATAGCTAGGTAGATATTTCCTCCAGATAGAACCAAAATACCTGTTGAAAACTTTACTCCTAATCCTGTTAAGGTTACCACCCCTACAATGATTCCAGCAGAAGCACAAGCCATTACTACTGGTAATGCAGCACGGGCACCTTCATCCAAACCTGATATGATCTCCTTCAAGCTCATTCTTGTATCTTTACGAATAAAAGAAACTAAAATGGCAGAAATAATTGCAAAAAGAGCTGCTCGCATAGGCGTTCTTCCTTGAACTAAAAGCAACACAATGATGGCGATCGGCAGTGCTAAAAACCACTTTTCTTTAATAAGCTTAAAAGGGTTCGGTAACTCATTTCTGCTTAATCCTCTCAATCCTTGCTTTTTAGCTTCAAGATGTACCATTACAAAGATACCTGTAAAATATAGAAAAGCTGGTATGGTTGCTGCAAGTGCAATGGTGATATAAGGTAAATTCGTAAACTCCGTCATAATAAAGGCTGCTGCTCCCATAACAGGTGGCATCAGCTGTCCCCCTGTAGAAGCTGCTGCTTCTACAGCCGCTGCAAACTCACTGCGATAACCAATGCTCTTCATAAGGGGTATCGTTACTGAACCGGTACCTACTGTGTTTGCTACGGAGCTTCCAGATATAGTCCCCTGAGTTGCACTGGCAATAACTGCAGCTTTAGCAGGACCGCCTGTAGCACCACCAGCTACCCCCATTGCCAAATCTGTTAACCAATCTCCGATTCCTGTCTTTTTCAAATAGGTGGCAAAAAGAAGAAACAAAAAAATAAAAGTAGAAGATACCATAATAGGTGTCCCTAAAATAGACTCAGTAGACATCCATCC
>JBFNEZ010000324.1:0-2857 GCA_040797825.1 Thermotaleaceae bacterium
AGTAAAAAATTACGGACTAACAATTGTTTATCATACCGATAAATAGGAATTTGTCGAGTAGCTTTGAATTACGTATTATTTAAATAATCTGTATATTGGCTGTGATAAAAATAGGAGCGAGCAATAAAGTTTACCCGAACTGTTGGCAGAATATGAACAGCAGTTATTTCAGCTGTTTTATCCTAAATCTGAACTCGCAAAATTAGGCAGAAAACGAGAGGACATTTTGGAGAAAGACTGATATACTTCTTGCATGGAGGTGATGGAAATGGAATGGCTAAATCACTTAAACGATGCACTTGAATATATTGAGAAGCATCTGGACGGTGAAATTGAAATTAACCAAATGGCGAGGCTCGCACATTGCTCTGATTTTCACTTTCAGAGGATGTTTTCCCATGTAATGAATATTCCTCTTGCAGAATATATCCGCCGCAGACGCATGACGAAAGCCGCACAAGATTTACAAAATACCTCAGACAAAATTGTAGACATCGCACTACGATATGGATATGAATCCCCAACATCATTTAATCGTGCATTTCAGAGTGTTCATGGGATTGCTCCTTCGGCAGCTCGCATAAAGGGGACAATAATCAATGCCTATCCACCAATCAGTTTCAAATTAAACAGACAAAGTGAGGTAACAATTATGTCAAGTAACTTTCCTTCAAACGGTGTAGAAATTGATTTTGTAGTAGAAGATTCCCTTGCCGCTCTGGCACTGTATGAAAAAATCTTTGAGGTTGAACGAGTGGAGGCCACAGAGTTTCCAAAAGGGCAAAACGAAGCGATTTTTACACTTTACGGCACACGTTTTCATATGTTAGATGAAAACCAAAATTTTAGTTTATTTGCGCCTAAGAGTGGACATCAGGCGACTATTTGGTTCAATGTCATTGTACCCAACATCAATACAGTTCATAAAAATGCGCTTGAAAACGGTTGTAAAGGGGTTCAAGCTGTAACAGAGATGGAGTCTTTTGGTGTAACAAACTCTGTATTTACCGATTCATATGGATATGTATGGATGCTACATCAAGTACAACGAGTGGTGGGTTTTGAGGAACGAATAGAGCTATTCAAAAATCAGATGAACGATGATTAATTTGCATTTACCTGAATAACCAACTGTAGAAAAATAAAATTATGGAGGTTTAACATGCCAAAAGTATATCCCTTTTTTATGTTCACAAACTGTAAGGCAGAGGAAGCAATCACTACGTACACTTCAATATTTTCCGATTCAAAAATAGAAAACCTCGAACGATGGTCGGGTGACAACCCAATGGGACATGCGGGCAAAGTTCAAAGTGTATTGTTCACTATCAAAGACGCAACTTTTCGATTTATGGATTCTGAGGGTCATTCTCACAGCCTCACGCCGTCTACCTCAATTTTTGTTAACTGCGATAATGAGAATGAACTTCGTAGAGCGCACGAAATCTTGACAGATGGAGGCTTTGAGTTAATGGAGCTTGGTGAATATCCATTCGCAAAGCTGTTTTGCTGGGTTCAGGACAAATTCGGGCTGACATGGCAACTGTCGCTCACATAAAATACAGTGCGAGTTAGAGTACAAGCATACTGCTCGTAAACAAATTCCAATTTGTAGTGTAACTATTGCGTATAATTTATTAAACACGTAGAAAAGGTCATAAAATATACAGTAGTTAAATTGATAGTAAGTTATAAAAAGCAACACTAAAATCCAAATGCTCTATAAAATTAGCGGGTACATTTTCAGGAAAAGAGAATGTGCCCGCTTTTTTATTGCCCAAATTTATAATGAAAGGACTGATACAAGATGATTACTGCCACGATCCAAAACGGTGCATATCCACACAGCCAACTCATCAACCTTACCTTCCCTATTGATGAGGAAGCCATGATGGAAAAGCTCAGTGAGATAGGCATCAGCGACAGCAACATTGCAAGCTGCCTCATAGTAAAGATAAGCGGCAAGGTTCCTGCTCTTTGCATACTTGAGAATAACTGCATTAATGCGGATGAGCTGAACTATCTGGCCAGACGGATAGACTGCTTCGATAATTATGAGCTTGCAAAGTTCCAAGGTGCTATTGCAAGAGAGGGTATCTGCACCATGAAAGATCTCATCAATTTGACTTTCAACCTTCACAACTATACGGTCGTCACAGATTTCATGAACCTTAAAAATATCGGAAGCAAACACTATCTGGACAAGAACATCGGATGTCCTGTAAGTGAAATGGAAAAGCTCGATTTTGAAACAATGGGCAGGAAGCTTTTAAGCAGTGGTGAAGGTAAGATAACTCCTTATGGTGTGGTGTTTTGCAATAGACTTCCTATCGAAGAAGTATACGATGGTAAAATATTTCCCGATTACGATTACACCAGCGATTATATATTGAAGCTGGAAGTCAGGCGAAAGGAGTCGCCAACAGATAATTCCCGAGAGACGTGGCTGTACCTTCCTACCTCAAAAGCCTGCATTGTAAAAGCTTTACTACGCCTCGGTGCAGACACATATAACGACGTAACCTTTAAATGTGTAGACGGCTCGAAGTTGTCGGAAGTATTTATGGAGCAACTTTCTATGACAGATAACCTCGGAGGAATCAATGAGCTGAGTAAAACCATCCAGCAGCTTGAGCCAGAGGAAATTACAAAACTGGAAGCTGTCATTGATTATATAAACCGTGTCAAAGGGACGGTTCTTTTGACATATACAAAAACTCTATGGCATACTAAATGAGTAAGACCCATACACATCATATGATGTTAAGAAGAAACGAAAAAAGGATATCTGCATAGATGATAAGGATAAAATCAGACTTATTGAAACAAATAAGAAGTATCAACGAGTGGGACATGT
>JBFNEZ010000325.1:0-2837 GCA_040797825.1 Thermotaleaceae bacterium
TTCTAATTCTATATTTAAAGTTTCATAAACTCTTCATATTTCCGCATTAGATGTAATAGTCATTGTATCATCTTTTACTGAGAATTTAACGAGATTATTTTTACCTTCTTTAGCCAATAAAGATGCTCTTTCCATGCTATCCAATAAATTTTTCGTATTTACCTTCACTCTAGATTTATATTCTTTAGGAAGTATTTGTTTGTAATTTATAAATTCTCCTTCTAAGAGCCTGGAGATAATCTTAATATCCTTCATTTGCAGCAATACATGTTTATCTGTAAAAAATATGGATAGATCTTCCTTCTCTTCATCAGAGATAATGCGATGAATTTCATGTAGAGTTTTTCCAGGAATAACCGCCCGATTATTTTGACAGCCTTTAATATTTCCTTGTCTAAAGGCCAATCGATAACCATCTAGGGCAACCATATTCATATTGCTCTCTTCAATCTCAACAAGGACACCTGTTAGGATAGGTCTTGTTTCATCTAAGGCTGTAGCAAAAACAGTTTGTCGAATCATGTTTTTAAAAAGATCTTGAGGTATTTGGTAAGCAACTTCTTCTTCTACAGAAGGCAGCTCTGGAAATTCTACAGAGGGCTGTCCAACTAAGGTAAATTCAGAATTCTCACAACGTATGGTCGTATTATAATCTTGATCTACGGCGAATTCTACCTCAGAATCTGGTAATTTTCGAATAATATCACCTAATATTCTGGATGAAATAACAATAGAACCTTCTGAAAGAATAGTTGCATCGATAGTTTGTTCAATACCAATTTCTAAATCAGAACCAATTAGTTTTAATTTTTCTCCAACAGTTTCTAGTAAAATACCTTTTAAGATGGGCATTGTACTTTTTATTGAAACTGCTTTTTGTACTGTAGAAATACTAGAAGCCAGCTGTCGCTGACTACATTTGAATTTCATCTGTGGATAACCTCCTTTGGTCTAAAAGCTATATATAAATATAAATTTTTAGTAGTAATAGTAGTAGGCCTTGTAGATTTGTGGATAACCTAGTGTAAGCAAGATAGAATCTTCATCTTAAAAAATTTTTACGTGTGAATATCTATAAGCAAGTTATCCACAAATAAGAAGTTTTTTAAAATCACACTACTTATACACAAATTGTTAGGTCAATATAAACAAATGCCTGTGTGTTATTTGCCTTTTATATCTTTAATCATATTTTCAATTTTTATTTTCAAATCAGAATCATTTTCTAAATCCTTTGTAATTTTTTCGTGGGCATGAATAACGGTTGTATGGTCCCGACCTCCGAATTCATCTCCGATTTTAGGAAGAGACAGATCCGTCAATTCTCTACAAAGATACATAGCCATTTGCCGTGGATAGGAAATAGAACGGGTTCTTCTTTTAGAATTAAAATCATCAAGCTTTATGCTGCAGTGTTCTGATACAACTTCTTTAATAAGGGGAACCGTAATCTGCTTTGGTTTAGAGGATATAATATCTTTTAAGGCTTCACTAGCCAACTCCACAGTTACCTCCTTATTGGTAAGAGAAGAATAGGCTACAATCCTGATCAACGCCCCTTCAAGTTCTCTTATATTTGATTGAATTTTTTTTGCAATGTGAAGCATTACTTCATTGGGCACATCTATTCCTTCAACCTCGGCTTTTTTACGAAGAATAGCAATACGCGTCTCTAAATCTGGTGGTTGTATATCTGTGATCAGACCCCACTCAAATCTAGAGCGAAGGCGATCCTCTAGGGTAGGAATTTCCTTGGGAGGACGATCACTAGAGATGATGATTTGCTTATTGGCTTCGTGAAGGGCATTAAAGGTATGGAAGAATTCCTCCTGAGTCCTCTCTTTTCCTGCTATAAATTGGATGTCATCCACCAGAAGTACATCTACATTTCTGTATTTATTCCGAAATTCCACATTTTTATCATCACGAATGGAATTAATCAATTCATTGGTGAATTTTTCTGAAGATACATAAACAACCTTGGCATTAGGATTTTGACTTAAAATATAATGACCAATTGCATGCATCAAGTGAGTTTTACCTAATCCAACGCCCCCATAGATAAACAGAGGATTATATGCTTTTGCTGGTGCTTCTGCAACGGCCAAAGAGGCTGCATGAGCAAATCGATTGCTATTTCCGATTACAAAAGTGTCAAATACATATTTGGGATTTAAATTTAAGGTGTCAAAGGTATCTGTATTTTTTGTTTGATGACTGGTTTGAGAATATTTCATGTATTTTTCGGTCCCAGGAACGATAAATTCCAGTCTATATTCCATTGTGGTAATCTGCTTTAGGGCATTGATGATTAAGCTGGCGTATCGAGCTTCTAGAATACCCTTTGAAAAGTCATTTGCTACGGCCAAGATAATGATATTACCATTAATGCTCATAGGTTCTATTGGTTTTAACCAAGTATTAAAACTTACCTCCGTAAGTTCTGTTTTGATGAGGTTTAATGACTTTTCCCACATTTCATGTAAATTTTTACTCATGTTACAGCCCCCTACTCATAGTAAATGAAAATAACTCCGTATTTTGACGATAAAATTTTTTTTGTGAAATAGGAGTTAAAAAATCAATATCCACAGGATATAAACAATTCTAGGAAATGAATAACTTTGTGGATAAATTTGTCACAGCAATAATATATAAAAGCACAAAAAGGCTTGTACACATTTAATAGTAAAGAAAACTATAGTATTATGCACAGATATAAAAGGGAAAAATCAAGGAATGCAGCCAACAAACTTAAGTTATACACACTTTTATCCACAGTCTGTGTATAAAAGTGTGTATGTGAAAGGCTTTTCCACATATCAACAGTTTTATAC
>JBFNEZ010000326.1:0-2821 GCA_040797825.1 Thermotaleaceae bacterium
GTCTATATATCCCTACAATCTTAGGCTGTTTTGCCAATATTCTCTCTGCTATATGATCTTTTCTTGTTCTGTTTGCATCCACAATAGCGCTGATGATGTTATTGGGTACATCCTCATAGTTGGCTCTCAATTGTTTTGTATCTTTTGGAAGACAATATCCTCCATAACCAAAGGACGGATTGTTGTAATGATTGCCTATCCGTGGATCCAACCCCACACCCTCTATGATTTGTTTTGCATCTAAGCCTCTTAATTCTGCATAGGTATCCAATTCATTAAAATATGCAACTCGAAGGGCTAAATAGGTATTGGAGAATAGCTTGATTGCCTCAGCCTCTGTAGAACCTGTATACAAAACGAGGATATCTTCCTTTATGGCACCTTCCACAAGTAGTTGTGCAAATTTCTCCGCTCTTTCTGATCTTTCTCCAAGGATAATTCTTGATGGATACAGATTGTCATATAAAGCCTTTCCTTCCCTTAAAAATTCAGGAGAGAATAGAATATTATCAATTTGAAACTTCTCTTTTATTTTCTCTGTGTATCCCACTGGAACAGTTGATTTAATCACCATTACAGCCTTTGGATTGATTTCTAGTACATCTTTAATCACTGATTCTACGGTAGTGGTATTGAAATAATTTTTTTCGGGATCATAATCAGTAGGTGTCGCAATGATAATAAAATCAGCATCTCTATATGCTGTATGTTTATCCAGTGTTGCCATTAAATTTAAATCTTTGGACGATAAAAATTCCTCAATTTCTTTATCGACAATTGGAGACTTTTTCATATTGATCATATCTACTTTTTCTTGTAGAATATCTAAGGCTGCTACTTCATGATGCTGTGCCAGCAGCACTGCATTGGATAAGCCCACATAGCCTGTCCCTGCAACTGCAATTTTCACATTGATTTCCCCCTTGTATACTTTGTGCTAATCCATCTTTTTCTTAGAAATTACATCAATAGGCATTTTTATTTATAAATCCCTTAAAGATAGTTAAAAAGATAATTTTTATATCTAACCATAAGCTCCAGTTTTCGATGTAATAAATGTCATGCTCAATTCGCTGCTTGATCGAGGTATCTCCTCTCCAACCGTGGATCTGTGCCCACCCTGTAATCCCTGGACGCACATGATGTTTTACCATATACTTTGGGATCTCCTCCCTAAATTTCTCTACAAAATGAGGTCTCTCCGGTCTAGGTCCGATGAGGCTCATATCGCCCTTTAATACATTAAAAAGCTGAGGTAATTCATCGATACTGGTCTTTCTAATGAAACTGCCAAACTTTGTTTTACGGGGATCCTCTTTTGTAGTCCACTGGACTTTTTCTTCCTCATCAGTTTGCACTCTCATACTTCTAAACTTGTACATATCAAACTCTCTTCTATGCAATCCTACCCTTATTTGTTTAAATAGAATAGGCCCAGGTGACGTGAGCTTTATCATCACAGATGTAAAGAGTAATATTGGTGATACAACAATAATTCCCAATAAAGACAATAAAACATCCATTGTTCTCTTCACCAGATGCTTGAAAACATCGTCCAGTGGAACATAGCGTATGTTGATAATAGGGATATCATCCAGTTGATCCACATAGGGCTTAGCAGGTAGGTACCGATAATAGTCAGGAATGATCTGAGCCTTTACACCAGCTTTCTCGCAAACTTTGATGATTTCATTGAGTCGATCATATTGTTTTAAAGGAATGGCAATAATCACTTCATCCAAATCATAGTTAAAGATAACACTCTCCAAATAATCTAGATTGCCCAAAACATAGGTCTTGGAAATTTTATAACCTACCTTTTTTTCATTATCTAAAAATCCTATGATATTATATCCTAACTGTTTGTTCTGCTCTACCTTATGGGCAAAATTGCAGCCTAAATCCCCGGCACCAATTACCAATATATGTTTTAAGTTAAAGCCTTTAGCCCGAGCATGTCTTAAAATTTTCCTCAAAAGTATCCTTTCTAAAACTCCAAGTACAACTGCAAGCAAAGCAAAAAGAAAAAGCACATATCTGGAATAATGCACCTGTTTTTGGAGAAACAAAATAGCGGTTAAAATTAATAATCCGATACCATTGGCCTTTACAATGTTCATTATTTCCGTATCTAATCCTTTTCCTCTATGCGGATCATATAACCCTACAGCTTGATAAATTAAATAATACAGTGGAATAATAAATAGTAAAGGCATCATATAGGTTTGGAAATCCAAATGCCATTGACTTTGTTCAAAAATATCTGTTTGAAACCTTATAAACCATGCTACCATTAAAGCCATGGCAATAACTACACTATCGATCAAAATCAGCATAGTGTTTAAAAACCTTTGATGACTTTTGATCATAATGCTCTCCCCCTCGAACCTTTTAAAGTATTTAGTACCAGCTTGATACCTAATAAGGTTCCAATACCTATATAAACCAAGCCCCTAGTCACCCAAGAATATTTGTTTTTATAATGTTTGTTGTAAAACAAAATCATTGCACGATAAAACTCATAAATCAGCTTAGGATTCTTTTTCTTACTACTACCACCTTTATAATGAATGATCTTCGTTTCTGGATAGTAGATGATCTTCCATCCTGCTTGCTTAATTCGATAACACCAATCAATATCTTCTCCATACATAAAAAAGGCTTCGTCTAAAAGACCTACTTGCTCAATAGTCTCCCTCCGCACCAACATAAAGGCTCCTATCAAACAATCAACCTCATGAATCTCATTTTCATCTAGGTAGGTAAGATTATAGGCGCCAAAAGCTTTAGTATTAGGAAAAAGCTTGTCCAGCTTTAGAGC
>JBFNEZ010000327.1:0-2816 GCA_040797825.1 Thermotaleaceae bacterium
CCTGATGCCTTTACCTGAAGACTATCTCCAACAATACGCTTCATTAGCTTAACATCTTCTTCGGTTGCGCCTCCAGTGGAAAAGCCCGTAGATGTTTTCACAAAGTGAGCCCCTGCAGTTTTTGAAAGTTCACAAGCTTTTATTTTCTCTTCCTGTGTAAGTAAGCAAGTCTCTATAATGACTTTGAGAATATTCTCAGAACCTAAAACAGCAACAACTCCTTGAATATCCTCTAGCACATAATCATAATCTTTGTCTTTTAAAGCTCCAATATTGATCACCATGTCGATTTCATTGGCACCATTTTCAATAGCTGTCTTGGCTTCAAAGGCTTTGCTAGCAGTATCCATTGATCCCAGTGGAAATCCTACCACTGCAGTCAATTTTACACTGGTCCCTTTTAGTTGTTCTTTTACAAATGGTACATAGCAAGAATTAACACAGACAGAATAAAAGCAGTTATCAATAGCCTCTTGACAGACTTTTTGAATATCTTTTTTATGTACATCAGGCTTTAAAATCGTATGATCGATATACTTTGCAATGTTCATTTACAGACCTCCAAACTATTTTATCAGCTCTACCAAATCTCCATTTTTCAGTCCAGCAGCATTTCCTTCATCAATATCTACATGCATTTCTAATGCATAGGTAGGATGTACTCTAACCAATACTTGGTTGAATAACAAGCCTCTTTTTCCCCCAACTTGTACATCAACAATATCCTTATCAACCACATCAAATTTTTCTGCATCAGAAGTATGCATATGGATATGCCTAGCTGCGGCGATGACTCCTTGTTCTATAACTACCTCTCCCTTTGGTCCTATTATTTTTGCTCCTGGACTATCTTTTAGATCTCCTGAATCCCTGACAGGTGGTACTACACCAAGTACAAATCCATCGGTTAAAGAAATCTCAATTTGTGTCTGTCCACGGGCTGGCCCCAATACCCTAACTCCCTTTAACGCTCCCTTTGGTCCTACAATATCTACCTTTTCATTAGCAGCATATTGACCGGGCTGTGATAAATCTTTCATGATTGTCAGCTCATAGCCTTCTCCAAATAAAGTATCAATATGCTCCTTGCTTAAGTGTAGATGTCTGTTTGACAGACCTACTGGTATCATATTGTTCGACATAAAAATATCCCCCTTGATTATATTAATTATATATTTGTATCATGTATACATCATACAAATATATTATAGCCTTATTTTAGGGAAAAATCAATTTATCAACCCTTTCGTATATTTTTTTTTATAAAGATGCAAGCTCTTGCCCCATTCGATAAACCTCATCTAAAAGGATTTTATTATCACCTACAAAATCTTTATCAGTATTGTCCACAAGAACACTTCCTTTGTGCTCTGTATTAATGGCTCGAAAAAAGAGATCCATAACTACTGTTGCACCAATGAAACCGTTTTCACTCAGTTGAGATCCTGCAGTACAAATAAAAATACCCTTTCTTCTTTTTTGTCTATCAATAGATGACTGCTGAAATACATATTTACTTGACCAAAACGCCTGACATCTATCCACCATGATTTTGGTAATACTCGACACAGAATTAAAATAGAGTGGCGATGCAACAACGACTATATCTGCTTGGTTAAATTTATCATATAGTGGGGTTATATCATCTTGAATAAAACAGGTTCCTGTTTTTTCGCAGTAGCCACAGGCTATACAGGGCTTTATAGCTAGTTTTCCTAACTGGATTTTCTCGACATCTACTGCTACGGATACCAACCCTTTGATGATTTCATTTAAAAGTATATCTGTATTCATTTTATGTCTTGGACTACCTAGAATTGCTACAGCCTTCAATAAAATGCCTCCTAATTATATCATTCGCTTTTGATAATCTGTTGAAAGTCAAACTCTTTGTGAATATCTTCTTTCCTTTTTATATTACAATAAAATGTAAGAATTGCCAATCCAAATATTAAAATTCCCATAAAATTGTAATAACTGTAATAAGGTGTAAAGGGTGCCCAGAATAATAAAAAAGCTGATAATATCAAGTAACGTTTAACTTTGCTCTTAGATAAGAGAGCTTCTTTATAGGCACTGATTTTCTGCTCTTTTTTTTCAACTCTATCCATTACATACTCATCAATTTCTTCTATATTAGGAAAAAGTCCGGCTCTTTCTACTATCTTAAGTAAGGTTTCTCTTTCTATCAAAATAATCTTTTTTTCATAATTTTCCTTGACATAGTCATAGCTTTCTTTAGTAAAATCTGAGGTTGTTAAGAAAATCCCTTTTGCAAATCTATCCTGTTCCAATTGTTCTACAAAGCTCTCTATTTCCTTAAATTGAACATTATCATTATATCGGTTTTGCTTATATAGGAGAGGTAAGATTTCTCCATTATATTGATACAGAAGGTAGGATCTCTTTTCGTGATAGGAAAAATCTTTTACCTTTTCAAAGCCTGATTTTTCAAAAACTGTTTGTATATACTGACGAAACTCTTTATTGCTTTTCTCTATCCATTCCTTGTATATTTTTTGACCTCCGAAATATCTTCGTCTTCGTTCAATCATTTCTTTTGTAGCTAACCTTCTTTTTTTCACGTCCGTAATATGATAAATTCCTGTCCACAAAATAGAAATAAACGAGGTTATTATTACGTCTTCAATCAGAAATTGAAATAGAAAAAAGCTGCAAAAAAACACAAATCCTCTCATTCCTAAAAAATCTAATCCTTTTCCCAAAGAGCTTGCTGCATCCCCTTTATCCTCTTGATAATATTTAATAAGCTTCCTTACAATATTTTTACTTTCTCTATAATCCTTCCATTTTTT
>JBFNEZ010000328.1:0-2777 GCA_040797825.1 Thermotaleaceae bacterium
TGCCAAGAGTAATAGTACAATTTATATCCATTGTCATAGTTTATAACTCTGGAATAACTTTTAATGGTTTTACTAACCCATTTACATATTCCTATATTGTGCTACCAAGTGCTGTAAGCTTCTTTTTAACATTTACCTGGATTTTTGGATTAACAACAGTAATTAATTGGTCAGATGGAGTAGATGGCCTGGCAGGTACTTTATCGGCTATTGCGGGAACAACATTATTTGTAGTTGCTTTAGCCAAGAATCAAATGGATTCAGCAATGATGTCTATATTACTTGTGGGTGCATTAATTGGATTCTTAAAATACAATAAATATCCTGCTAAAATTTATATGGGTGATTCTGGAGCAAACTTTTTAGGCTTTATGCTTGCAATAATTTCACTTGATGGTGTTTTTAAACAAGCTACTGTAATGTCTATTAGTATACCAATTTTGGTTTTGGGTGTTCCTATATTTGATAATATATACGTTGTTATTAAAAGAATTATAAGAGGTAAATCAATTTATGAAGCTGATGCAAGTCAAATCCATCACAGATTATTATCTTCTGGGTTGAACCCAAAACAGGTTGTCCAGTTTATATCGTTGATGAGTTTGAGCTTAAGCTTTTTATCAATTATTATACTTTTACTAAATATTTAGTTACCTCTGATACAGATACCGGTAAAAAGGAAAATCCTATTTTGATTTAACAATCAAAATAGGATTTAAATGTTTTTACCTCTTTCTATAGAATCTTCTATAGGCTGATTTCCTCTTGCAGTTTATGCAAAAATTGTTTTGCGGCATTAGAAAACACCTGATACTTCTTCCATACAATATTCAAATGTGCTTCCAATCGTGGTTCCAGAGGCTTAAAACAGAGGTCGCTGGCACTGGTGGTGTTTACTAACTTATCCAAACATAAGGCATAACCAATCCCTTCCTCTACCATGAGTGTAGCATTATAAATCAAAGCTGTTATTATTAAAATCTATCTTTTCACTGTATCGGCATACAAAAGCATCTGATTTCTGACCGTCTCTGCAAGTACAGGGGAAACTTGCTCCAAATGACATAAAACGGTGTACTGCGTATTAGGCTGAGCATCCACAAGGCCCGACGCAATATTGCTTGCAAGGTTCTTTTTTTCTACTGCAGAAAAGGATTCATACTTCTGACTCGCTTGTGTAAAGTTGTCAGGATTCGGGATTTCGGCACGCATAATTTCACCAGCGACATATCTGCCGTTTCCACTGGATACCATACATTCAGGAACCCAGTTTTGCTGCTTGTTGACAGGGATATCACGAAAATCAGGACCCAGTCTGTGACGCTGTGCATCTGGATAAATAAAGGTACGTCCCTGCAGCACCTTATCATCCGAGAATTCAAGACCAGGAAGTAAATTTGCAGGATTAAAGGCCAATTTTTCTACCTGCTCAGCATAATTTTCAGGATTATAATTTAAAACCATCCGTCCAACTGGTAAAAGGGGATATTGAGCTTCATTCCATACTTTGGTATCATCCAAAGGGTCAAAAGGAAGTATCTTTGCATCTTCCGGATTCATCAGCTGCACACACAGCTCGTATTCTACAGCATTTCCTTTTGCTATACTGTCATATAGGTCACGTCCGGCAATATTAGGGTCTTGGCATGCAAGCCATTGAGCCTCCTGCTGGTCAATGTATTCCGCACCTGCCATAGGGAGCCAGTGGTATTTCACATAGTTGCGAACACCCTGTGCATTTTGCCAGACGTAGGTATTTACACTATATCCCTTGATATGTCGAAGACTCTTTACCGTTCCTAAATCTGAGAACATCCATATAAGCATATTCGTTGCTTCGGGGTACTTGGCAAATAGACTCCAAAGCCTCTCTGGGTCAGGCAGATTATTTACAGGTGAGGGCGAAAGATGGCTGATTACATCTGGTACACGAATGGCATCTCGTACAAAAAAGACAGGGAGATGATTACAAAGCAAATCAAAAATTCCTTCATCGGTATAGAACTTAGTGCTGAATCCCCGAACATTTCTTAAGGTGTCCGGTGTTCCTTGATTGCCTGAAGCGAGAGAGAAACGCACAGCTACCGGCACCTGTTTATTAGGCGTCTGTAAAAATCCGGCTTTTGTATATTGCTTCATTGAGTGAGTGGTGTAAAAATATCCGAAAGCACCATATCCTTTTGCATGGATACGTCTTGGCAGTGTGGTGGAGAATACAAAGGTTTCTAAAGTTTCATGTAGAGCGGTATCCTGCACAAGGACAGGCCCCCTCACACCCACTGTCTGTGAATGGGATGCACACCGGGTATTTTCCTTCTCTGATTGAGACCATCCGTTGTTGTTCATTTATAACCCCTCCAAGGCGTGTCAAAAACACGAAAATAATATATATAATAAAGGTATTCTAAATTTTCATAAATTATACCATTGTGCCTGCATGACATGAAATTATGAGAAAGTCATAGTCACCTAATTTCACTCTATTATTTGACAAATAAAGTTAGGATAATGGCATAAAATAGCTTATTTTGTTGCACATAATATTTAGGCTTAAATATAATATAGATTCACAATGATGTAAAGGAAGCTTGACAAAAATACAAGAACGTGATATTATACATGTAAAGGAAACTTGTCAAGAAAAGGGAGTGTAATTTATTGAAAAATAGAGTGGAGATATTACGCAAAGAGAAAGGATTGAGTCAAGAAGAATTTGCTAAAGCAATTCGTGTTTCAAGACAAACTATTAGTTCTATTGAGACAGGAAAGTATAATCC
>JBFNEZ010000329.1:0-2763 GCA_040797825.1 Thermotaleaceae bacterium
GAGTAGTATTTTGTGAATTTCTAGGCATATCCTCCAATTTTCTAACAGCGTCATGATCAATTGTTGTCTCTGTTATATCTTCTTTACTTCTTAAGGATAAATGGACCCTTCCTCGATCCGATATTTTTATGATGACATCTCTTTCCTCTGGTGCAGCTTCAAAGACAACTACACCTGCAATGGCAACCTCTTCTTCTGCACTTCTTAAATCATTACCATTTCTATCCTTTACTGATAATACCTTAATGGATTCAATAGGTGTGACTTCAAATTCATCACTTACTACGCTGACATCGACATAAGAATTTGGTTGTATAAAGTTACCGGCAGATCGTACTAGATCTACCTCCACAGCCACTGCCCTTTTCCCTGTAGTTACTTCTTTTGAGAGAATATAATCCATTACCTCCTCTTTTGTTCGCACCTTAGGTTGTGTAATAATATCCCCTTCAAATAACCCAATTTCTCCTGTATACATCCCAGCTACCATTTGTAGGTTTGATGTTGTCATCTGTGGGAGATTAAACTGCGATTTTTCCTCCAATACCAAATCATCTTCTGTAATTTCCGTATAGGGTGCTATGTTTTTGCCTGCAGTTACCACCATGACCTTCTGATTAATGGAAGTGACATACATGAATATGCCCGAGAAGGTAATGACTGCTAGTATTATTGAAATGACAATAAAAATAAGGGGTTTATTTTTCATCTTCTTTTTTTGCTCCTTTCTTGTTTAAGCTCTTTTAATTTTTGCTTTTAATCGATCTATAAAATTTTGGTTTCGTTGGCCATGCTCTCCTATATATTCTTTTAATAATTGTGAGTAGCTAGCTTCATCCCTATCATAAAGTTCAAACATATTGGGAGAATAGGGAGCTAAATAAGCTTCTTTGTCAGCAACCTCTTTAAAGGCTCTTTTAATATTCTTTTCTTCATCTGGATTAGCAAAATTCACATATATCTTCCAATGTTTTTGTCCTAACCGATTAGAAATGGCAGCTAATTGGGTTAGCTGCCATTTTGCTGCGGTTCCTACTAAAATCGGTATATTGGTTCTTATCATTTCGTCATAGTTTTCCATAGGTTCAATTTTTAAATAATTTTCTTGAGCTTTTGCTATTTGTCCTAAATCCAGTATGATATACTGATAATTTTTAGCAAATACATCATGATAATGTACTTTCCCATTAAGATATTTCACATAAACATCAAAGTTTTTCCCTATCTGATATCCGCCTTCAATTTCTTTTGCTTCTTTTTCTTCTCTGAAATACTGATACATAACAGGAGATTGAGATAACTCCACATAAGCAGTCCTTCCTAACCTTCCTAAAAAGTTAGCCATCGAATAGGCGGTATGGGTGCACCCTACACTTTGTTTTATTCCTGCTACACCAATAATAATGCTGCCACTTATCTGTGGCGGCAAATAAACTTGCTTAGGTGGATCTGGCATAATTACTTTTTCTTTCTCTTGAATCTTTGTTTTTTCTACCACTTTTTTTGTGATGTTGATATTGAACAAAGGTCTTTTAGGTGGTTTTTCTTTTTTATCCTCTTGTTTTAACTTTTTTTGCTCTGATTCTTCTTTATTTTTTCCTTGCATAATTTCGACCACTTCTGCCATTTTAATCGGATCAAAGAAAACTTTAACTCCCCTTTTTTCTATTTCTTCTACCCAGGGGTCCTCAGGATCTGCATCTCCTGCTAAAAAAATCAAGTTTACCTGTGTTGCTATAGTCTCATCAATCAAACTTTTAAAATCCTGAAAGCCTGGAAGTCTTATGGATAGAATTACAAATTCAGGATTGCTTTTTTTGATGGTGTATAAAAGCTGATCCCTATTTTCAACATTGCCTATAAATTCAATGCCTTCTTTTTTAAGTCGTTGGATAATGTTTTCCTGGAAAGTGGCTTCAAGGACCCCTTTTTTTTCTTCACAAGGATCTATTGCTGCCTTTTCATCTTCAATCCCTTCCATATTCATATTTTCTACTTTTTCAACTTCTGCTTCTACTGATTTTACTAACTCTTCTTCTGTTTTTCTTTCCTTCTCCTCTATAACCTCTTCTGTGGAGTAGATAATGGCTATTAGCTTCTTCTTCAACTCCTCATATTCAAAACTCTCTCCTAGAATCCACTGAATTTTTTTATCATCAAATAACGGTTGCTCTTCTTTTGTAAAAACTATCAGATGCTTTCCTGAATCTTTAATTTTTCTCAATGCATCTTCTGCCCCATGTTGATAGGGAGCCAATGCACTTGCAATAACCCAATCAAAATCAGTTTTTTCTAATGCGTCAATGCAATCTTCAAAGCATGTAAATTTTTCAATTTCCATAAAATTTAAGATGTCTTTAATAACCTCAGACATTGTCCGATCCTTTTCCCTGATTACCAACGCTGCCCTCATTTATTCATCACCACCTTCTTTTCTTCTATCCTTCATTTGTTTTTTCTTAAGTAGTCGGTTTTCTCTATTAGATTTCATGGAGCTAGACCAGATATTGACCAGCTGTCTCCATTTTGGCTCTTGTTTAATACCTTCATCGATACTAGATCTTTCCCCAAAAGGAGTCATTTGCATCTTACTATAATTATAAGCTGTTGAAGCACTTAATAATTCCAAGTAGACCCCTGCACGTTCTGTCTCTTGTTGAATTTCATCTACTATTTTTAGTAAATCTTGGTTTTTATTCCAGGTAAGTAGAAGTAAATAGTATTGGCATTGTGGTATTTTCATCCGTTGATAAAAGTCTACTC
>JBFNEZ010000330.1:0-2730 GCA_040797825.1 Thermotaleaceae bacterium
AGCGCCCGGCTCATAACCGGTAGGTCCGGGGTTCGAGTCCCTGAAGGCCCACCAGATTATAACAAGAAATGCGATAACTCAAGAGTTTTAGGCATTTCTTTTTTATTTTGCAGAAATCTCGCATTGTATAGTCAACCACTTTTTAGCTACTCCAATACATCTTTTGAGAAGTCATCAGCTAATTTTTCAGCTAGGATAGAACTTATTAAAGAATATATTGAACCAATGTTTGAGTCTCAGTAACTTAACAAAGCCGCCCTGCTGATTTTCACATCAGCAAGGCGGCTTTTCTGTCAACTGTAAATTAAATCGTACAGGACAATAACTGTTTACTTTTGATGCGGCCTTTCAATGATATTTATTTTAGTAATCCGCATCTTATAGGATATTCGGATGGTCAAAGCTTGTCCAGGCCCAATTGCTGTCTATATATCTGACCATTCGATATGCGATTGGCTTAAATCCGCACTTAGGCCAAAAGGTGGAGGAGGCAAGGTTGGCGATTCTCCAATCCGATACAATATGGTGAACGCCCCGCTCTCTCATGAGCGAGCAGCCTTCATTCATCAGCCTCTTTCCTACACCAGTTCCCATCCCGTAGGGGTATGTGCCTGCGACATTGAGCTCCGCGCCACCGTCAGGTGACATCAAACTAGGAGAGACAGCCTCATAGATTTGAAAACCCAGCTCCTTCCCGTCCTTTTCAGCAAGGAGAACGGTCATGTCGTCCTCCTCCAAGATGTTTTCGTACCCGGCTTTTATATCCGCCGCAATTTCGGGCAGTGCAAGCTCAAATGTGGGAGCCGAATTTTGATATGACTGGATAATGCCGGACAGACGCCCCATTTTTTCTTGGTCTGATTTGTCGGCAATGCGAACCTCTGCATCAGATACCTGTACAAAGGGACGGTATTCATCTAGGTTCATGACTCCATGTACCTGCTGAATGAAAAAGCTCAGCCGCTGAAAGGCATCAAAATACGCCTGATTACCAAGAGGCATGATTACATAGTGCATAAAACAGCCTTGCTTAAGCCATGCAGTGCTGACCTTTGCATATAGAGTTCTGAGAAGCTCGGGTGATTGATCCGCTTTAATTGCTATTCCCTCATAAGGAACCCATACATGCCTGCCTCTCAATGTATCAGCCTTAATCGTTCCCATGATATAGCCGATTAATTCGTCTTCCACAAACGCACCTGTTCCGATGACAGTGCCATCCATAAATAATTTTTCAAGTAAATCAATACAGTATTTTGTATTGAGGCAGCAATTTTGTAGAAAGGGGAATGTGTCACTCTCAAGTATCTGTCTTGATATTAATAAATCTGCCATGGCTGGGATATCAGCAATTGTAATTGCCCTGAATTCGGATATTATCATTTTCATTCCTCCGTATTGAGTAATTGTAAAGAGTATATAGATTCGCCTTATCAGCATTAATTTTATCAACCACTGTTTAAAAAATATTATACTTGGCAATATATATGAAAGTTTACCATAATAAAGCAAAGGGTTCAAGATTGAAGTTTGTGAATATTGAGTAATAGATTTGCTAATTTTCTTTCAATATGCAATCCTTGTATCCTTTAAAATCGTTGAGGGGAATATTTTTATCTTTTTGATTGTCATTTCTTTCGTTTATTATAGTGTTAAACATATTTCTTTGAATCTCAACTATTAATTCGTCAACCTTACGGTTCTGCTCCATAACTGCCTCATCTTGTATGATGGGAGTACCATTTTCCAAGGCTTCATCTACAAGCTGGTTTAATTTTTTTATTTCTTCTTTTATTTCATTATAGTAATGTATCTGTTTCATTTTAAATCTCCCCCTTTATCTTGTTTAAAAAGAAGTCAATTAATTAAACTGTATAGACATAATGCCTATATAAATTATTATATTACAGACGAACTGTCTATACAATACAAGTACGAAGTTAAATTAAGGATGGTGAGTTAAAATGATTTTAAACTATGAGGCTATAGGCATGCGGGTCAGGGAAGCGCGCTTAACACAAAATATGAGTCAGGAACGGCTGGCGGAACTTGCCGGATTATCCACTACTCATACCAGTCACATAGAAACCGGCAATACCAAGGTCAGTCTCCCTTCACTTGTAAAATTAGCAAATGTACTAAGAGTCACATTGGACGAGCTGGTATGCGACAGTATCATCAAGAGCAAGGCAGTATTTGAAGGCGAGCTTGCAAAAACGATAAGCGACTGCAACGAAGTGGAGATTAGGATAATTTCAGACGTTGCAAAAACTCTAAAGGAAAGCATGCGTGAGAGGATAAGAGATTAACCAATCGGGTATGTATAATAACAGGCAGGGAAACAAATAAGTATTGTACGTTTCCCTGCCATATCTTTTTATAAATACTTTTTAAAGCTGTTTGTTTCAGCAGTCATTCTCTCTAAGTTTGGGGAAGTCTTGGATAATAATTTATTTTTTTGTATTAATTACCTTACATTATGTCAATGATATATAAGTGAGGTGAAAAAGATGATAAAAATTGGATATCCAAGAGGACTACTTTATTATGACTATTATCCTTTTTGGGAGTCATTTTTTAATAATTTAGATATTGAAGTAATATCATCAAAGAAAACAAATAAAGAAATACTAAATTGTGGAATCGAGAATTGTGTAGATGAGGCATGCTTACCAGTAAAGATATTTCATGGGCATGTTAGTAGTCTAAGGGATAGTGTTGACTATATGT
>JBFNEZ010000331.1:0-2728 GCA_040797825.1 Thermotaleaceae bacterium
TTAATAATCATGTAAAAGGGCTGCGAAGCATTCATTGCTTCATTCTTTATTAAAATTTTAACATTCTTTTTTGAAAATGTCAACTTTTAGCAATCGTTGTGAAAATTGGTGTATATATACTTATTGAGACAAATGACAGGTCCCCAACCCTTTAAAGCAGGGTTCTTGCTTTAACATGCCTTGAGTAGACAAAAATGATAGTGCTTTATTGCATTTATTTGACAAGTATTCAATCATAAAGTATAATATTCAAACAAGTATTTGATTGAAAGGAGTCAGTATTATGCCCAAACAAGTACTGCCCCATAGTCATGGTAAGGATATAGGGAACATTCTCGATAAAATGCCAAATACTGAATGCTTTTCAGATGCCTCCGCTGTCTTTCAACAGCTCTGCGATGGCTCTCGTCTGCGAATTTTATGGCTGCTCTGTCACTGTGAGGAGTGTGGCATTAATATTGCTGCTGCGGTAGGGATGAGCAATGCTGCCGTATCCCATCATCTTAAATCCTTAAAACTAAACGGCTTAGTTACAAGCCGACGAGCTGGTAAAGAAGTATATTACACCTTAGCCAATACAGAAACGGCACAACTCATTCATCGGATAATCGATGACTTTTTTCAGATGACTTGTCCCAGCAAAGGAATTATAGAATATATAGAAGAATAGTAAAGAACGTGCTAATCCCATAATATCTGGTGATCAGCACGTTCTTTTATATCCTATTAAATTTTTTGGCCTTCCGATGCAATTTGATGCTTATGGGAAGGAGATACAATAGGTACTTCTACTTTATTGAATTTTTTGACGTTCAGTGCTCGAATTGCGTTGAGGATCGCAATAATTGACACCCCAACATCTGCAAAAATCGCTGCCCACATGGAAGCATAACCTACAGCCCCCAGAATAAGAACAATCCCTTTTACACCTAATGAAAATACAATATTTTGCTGAACAATACGCAATGTTTTCTTGCTAACTTTCATAGCTGTGGCAATTTTTGAAGGCTCATCGGTCATAATAACAATATCTGCTGCTTCAATAGCAGCATCTGAACCCAATCCTCCCATGGCAATACCAATATCTGCTCGGGCAAGCACAGGAGCGTCATTAATTCCATCTCCAACGAATGCCAACATGCCCTTATTGTTCTTCTGTTTCATAAGAAGTTCCATCTTCTCCACTTTATCCGCTGGCAGCAACTCTGTATAGCATTCATCAAGATGAAGGGATTGAGCAACTTTCTTTCCAACGGCGTCACTATCCCCAGTCAGCATCATTATTTTTTTGACTCCAGCCTCTTTCAAAGCATAAACCGCTTGGGCTGAATCAGACTTGATTTCATCTTCAATACGAATATATCCTACATAATTGCCGTTTACAGCTAAATAGACGATGGTCCCCACAGAAGCATTGGCCTCATAGGGAATATTCTTCAACTTCATTAATTTCGCATTCCCTGCAAGAACTTCCTTTTCATTTATTATAGTCCTTACGCCATGTCCTGGTATTTCCTCAATATCCTTAATTTGAGAAGCATCAACAGCCTTTCCGTAGGCTTTTTTAATACTCATGGCGATAGGATGATTGGAATAGTCTTCAGCATATGCAGCCAGCTCAAGAAGTTCTTTCTCACTCATATTTTCCGAGTGTACTTCACTTACAATAAAATTCCCCTTTGTTAACGTACCTGTCTTATCAAATACAACGATTTCTGTACTGGCTAATGCCTCAAGATAGTTACTGCCCTTAACCAAAACACCTAATTTTGACGCGCCCCCTATACCTCCAAAGAAACCAAGGGGGACAGAAATTACAAGGGCACAAGGGCAAGAAATTACAAGGAAAGTCAGCGCTCTGCTGATCCAAATCGTAAAATTTTGCCCAGTAATAAGGGGAGGCACTACTGCCAATATAACAGCTGCAAGAACAACAATAGGGGTATAATACCGTGCAAATCGGGTAATAAAATTTTCACTTTTAGCTTTTTTGTCAGAAGCATTTTCTACCATCTCCAAGATTTTAGCTACGGTAGATTGGCCAAATTCTTTGGTTACTCTAACCGTAAGCTTACCTGTTTGGTTAATGCACCCGCTAATGACATTCTCTCCAACAGTTACCTCTCGTGGAACAGATTCCCCAGTCAAAGCAGCAGTATCTAGTGAGGAGTAGCCTTTTTCTACAACACCATCTAATGGAATCCGTTCACCAGGCTTGATCTCAATAATGTCGTCCACCTGTACTTCCTCAGGATCTACCTTCACGAGAGAACCATCACGCATTACATTGGCATAATCGGGGCGAATATCCATTAAATCTGCTATAGAACGGCGGGACTTGGATACTGCATAAGACTGAAAAAGCTCTCCTACTTGGTAAAAGAGCATAACGGCAACCCCCTCGGCATACTCTGTCAAGGAAAAAGCACCAATAGTAGCTACCGTCATTAAAAAATTTTCATCAAATACCTGACCTCGGACAATATTCCGTACAGCTTTCCAAACAATATCTCCACCTATAATAAGATAGGCAACCAAATACAACATAAACTTTATAACACCTTCAAAGGCGAATAATACAGCTGCTGCAAAGCAAAGCCCTCCAACCAAGATACGTATTAACTGCCTTTTTTCTTTTTTGGACATGCTCATCATGGAAGTAATCCTCCTTCTATTAAAATAGCGTCTGCGACGCTTTCGCTAGGAAACCCTAGGTTTCCTTCGACGA
>JBFNEZ010000332.1:0-2711 GCA_040797825.1 Thermotaleaceae bacterium
CCCAGAGAACTGCCCCGATATCATCATGTCGCCTACTAGATTTCCTGACCAAAAGTTTGTTTTTTATCTCAGAATAGAAGGATTTGCGAATCATGGTTCGGGAATATCTCTTTATAGTTGTATATTCTATCTTGTTAATAAGCTGTCTAAGGGATTCTTTATTTTGCCTATATTTCCTGCAGTTGCATGTGTATATATTTCTGTAGTTTTAGAACTTGAATGCCCTAAAAGTTCTAAGGTCCTTTCTTTCTTCTGAAAAATGTATAGCAAAAGAATATCTGAAAGATAAATTTAATCTGCTTCTATCATTCTACAAGTCTTATATAAATCCTCTTGTTTTTTACAAATAATATCATTTTTGTAGTATATATCAAATCGCTATAGTCCTTGCTTGACAGGATCATCCGTACCTGATCGCTAATTTCATTTAATTATCACTACCTTTATTTCTTTGGGGTACTTATATCATTCCTATTTCATCAGGATTATTCCTCATTTTATACACCAAAGCAATAGCCACAAATGCAGTTACAGTTTCGGAAAAAACAGGAGTGAGCCAAATCCCTACTTCTCCCCATAACATAGGAAATATCCACAAGCCTACGGAAGGGCATAGGAAGGCTCTAGACATGGATATCATTAAAGACTTTCCTGGCTTCTCTAGGGCAGTAAAGTATACAGAGCTGATGATGCCTATGGGCATGAAGATCAGAGACCAACTAATATAACTCACCACCTGTAGGGTAAGCTCCAAAGCTTCAGGATGATTAGGTACAAAGATAGTTACTAGTGCCTTTCCTTGCCACCTTAAGAACATAAAGATAGCAACTGCCATCACAAAGGAAGAGACCATTAATCTCTTTAGAGTGCCTGTAACACGATGGGCAAAGCCTCCTCCATGATTATAGCTTATGATTGGTTGTGCACCATTTCCCATTCCTATAAATACAGTAATTCCAATTAACAAGAAATATTGTACCAGTGTAAAGGCTGCTACACCCATAGTCCCCATATAGCTAAGAATAAGCCTGTTATAAAGGAATGTGGTTGTCCCTAGTGCCCAGCTATTAAATAATTCAGATGATCCATTGATTGCAATATCTTTTATTTCCCACCAAGACCCCTCAATGCTCCCAAGGTTTAATCCTGAAGTCTTCCTTAGGGACTTATATATAAAATAACCTAAAAAAATACTGGCTCCTAAGGATTGCGATATTCCTGTTGCCAAAGCTGCACCTGCAATGCCCATGTTTAAGGGGAATAAAAACAGGTAATCTAGTACAATATTTAAAATTGCTAAAGAGGCCATTACTGCTGTAGCCATATTCGGTCGACCATCGTTTCTTACACATTGTTCAAGAATAAAAACTAAGATCATTGGTATAAAAAACATGTATAATGCCCTTAAATACTCTCCAGCATATTGTCCTAACTCTCCATTAGTACCTAAGAATCGTAGGATATGGGGAAGGGTTAAAAATACAATTCCACTACTTCCTAAACCTAAAATAATCCCCACTACAGTTATGAGACTAAGGATTTTACAGGCTTTATTAATTTCTCCAGCTCCTAATAATACTGCAATTTTGGCACTTCCACCTACACCTATCATAATAGCCAGACCCGATAGAATGGCTAAAATAGGGTAAAGAATATTTACTGAAGCCAGAGCTTCTGGCCCTAACCTTCGCCCTACTAAAATGGCATCCACCATTTGATACGCTGCCATAAAGAGCATAGATGCAACTGCTGGAACTATGTTTTTCACCATCAGCTCCCCTAATGGTTTCGTTAAAAACATCTCCCTTGCAGTACTTACCAAAGTTCCTTCAGCCTTCTTTTCATCATTCTTCATCTTTATTAACCCCCTCTCCTTTTTCATTACTTCTATATTCATCAATAAAATTTACAAAACAATATGAGTGAATATTTTTTTTATTCATTCATGTTGCTATATAAAGAATCTATCCTTTTAGACCCTTTGCAATAAACTCTACTAAATAGACCATTGTCTCAGGAAAATACTTGTTTCCAATTTCCTCCTTATGAAGCTCAACAAAGGATAAGGCATTAAACAAGGTGATTATTTGATCCGACTCTATATCTCTTCGTATCTTTCCTTCAACCTGCCATTTTTCTATAATATCTAAAAAGAAATTATAAAAGAAATCTTCACCATCCTCTTCTACTTTTTCCCGTCCTATCTTTTCTAGGATTTTATAGAAGGTGTCTCTATTGTACCATTCCTTCAATATGGGATTTTGGCGCATACCATCAAAAAGCTTGGTCACAACTTCCTTTAAAACCTCCACTGGATCCTCCTCTAGATCGATATCGTTCATAATTTTTTTCTTTAATTCTAAGTTTTCCCTAAGACAAATTTCAAAAAAGATTTCCTCTTTAGAGCCATAAAAATTATAAAAAGTACCTACACCAATGCCAGCCATCTTGGTGATATTAGCAATACTAGCAGCCTTAAATCCTTTTTGAGAAAAAAGGCTCTTAGCTTGGTTGTATATTTCAACTTTAGTATCTTTCATTTATACACCACTCCTTTGTGAATGAACATTTTTATATTCATTCATATAATAATATGGCTTTCTATGTCTTGTCAATAACAATATCAATAATCTCATCTTTCCTTATGTATACTTTTATTGGATGTATTCTTATTGCGATAATCATACTTGCTATAGCCCAATTCTCCTTCT
>JBFNEZ010000333.1:0-2667 GCA_040797825.1 Thermotaleaceae bacterium
GTATGATTCCAATCTTATCATACAAGTCAGTATGAGACACATCAGGCATAACCATAAGCTCCTTATTATCTCCCTTCAATTTCTTAAATGCATCTTGGCTAAAATAACAAGAGTGTGCTTTGTCACCATGAACCATCAAAACAGCACTACGAATTTCATTACTATATTGCAAAAGCGGCATATTCATAAACGATAATGATGAAGTAATATTCCATCCGTCATTTGAATTTAATGATCTATTGTGATATCCACGATCTGTTTTATAGTAATCATAATAATCTTTTACGAAATATGGTGCATCTTCTGGAAGTGGATCAACAACTCCCCCAGCTCTTGCATAATCGCCATTTTCAAAATCTACAATTCTTTGTGCATTTAAGTTTTTTCGCGCTTCATATCGTGCATCTTCATCCATTGCGTCAAAATATCCTTTTGCATTCACACGAGACATATCATACATTGTAGATGTAACTGTAGCCTTGATTCTTGTATCAATAGCTGCAGCGTTTAAAGCCATCCCACCCCAGCCACAGATTCCAATAATCCCGATTTTTTCAGGATTGACATTATCCTGAGTAGATAAAAAATCCACCGAAGCCTGGAAGTCTTCTGTATTGATATCAGGTGATGCGACATAACGAGGATTCCCTCCACTTTCACCAGTAAATGATGGGTCAAAGGCAATTGTTAAAAATCCTCTTTCCGCCATTGTTTGAGCATATAGTCCAGACGATTGCTCCTTAACCGCCCCAAATGGTCCGCATACAGCAATTGCCGGAAGTTTACCTTCAATGTTTTTTGGTTCATATAAATCAGCAACTAATGTTATTCCATAACGATTAAGAAAAGTTACCTTACGATGATTGACTTCATCACTTTTGGGGAAAACTTTATCCCACTCTTGTGTAATGACTAAATCTTTTTTCATATTCTATCTCCTTTAATCTATTTGACATTTATTTCTGAATATACTATTATAGTAGCATCTAAACCTAACTTTAGGTCAAATACAAATTTCAAAAATTTTTGGAGGAAAAATATGTATACCATTGGGCAAGCTTCAAAAATGTTCAATTTACCAATCTCAACACTAAGATATTATGATAAAGAAGGTTTATTCCCTAATATTCAAAGGGTCTCCGGCGTAAGACGATTTTCAGACAATGAGATAGAAGCACTTAGAGTCATCGAGTGCCTAAAGAAATCAGGTCTAGCAATAAAGGATATAAAGAAATTTATGGAATGGAGCACACAGGGAAGTCAAACATTCAAGCAGCGTAAAGAATTATTTGAGAAACAAAAATCTGCTGTTGAAAATGAAATAGATAAGCTAGAAAGAGTCCTCGATATGCTTAAATATAAATGCTGGTATTATGAGGAAGCCATAAAGGATGGAAATGAAGATAAGGTGTCAGCAATGCTCCCAGATCAACTACCAGAAGATATACGAGTGTGCTATGATAATTCCCATATATAACTCAGAATATTAAAATAGCTCAATAATTTGGAATAGGTACATTGAGTTAATCCGCTACAATCAAAGTAAGTATCTGAAGTTACCACGGGTGGTTGTTTTGCCAGCACCACCTTTTTTATTGGTGCTGGCACTAATATTTTCAATGCACACTTTGAGGATGTATTAACTTGCTTGCTCAATATCTTTTTAGATATTCCTCCAAACAAAGGGCATTTTCCATTATTTCTTTTGCTGCCTCTATTCCAACATACCTAAAATGCCAAGGCTCATAGATTACACCTGTTATATCAATTTTATCTCTAGGATACCTAAGTATAAAACCATATTCTTTACAGTGTTCAATTAGCCATTTTATCTCTTCAGTCTCCGCTTGTTTTTCATCAAGTATTTGATAATCTATGGATACTATATCAACAGCCAATCCTAAATTATGTTCGCTTGTTCCAGGATAGGCAATAGCTTTACTAGCTTCAATCTCAGCCTCTTGGCGATTCAATCCTTTGGATATTTCTTTATTAACCTGATTATCAAATAATTTTTGTTGGTACTCAATTGATCTGTATGCTGAGCAAACGACAGGAGATAGACCTTGTGCCCTTGCATCAGATAGCATCAAATTAAGTTGATCTATTGCTCTTGAATCAAATTCCAATCCGTTTTGCAATTTTTCTAATTTAGGTAAATAATTATCAGACAAGGGATTTTCTCTGTTTACTAATGTAAGCATCCAATCCTCACTCTCATCCAATAAAGATAAATCTGTTTTATCTTGATGTTTAACAGTAGTATCTTCTCCCATCCTTCTTATCTTTGCTTTAATTGAATCTTCCATTGCATTAGCTGTATGAATGATAATCAAGGGCAAAATTATTAACAGTATTAACAAGACTAACAGAGGGTAGAGCTTAGTTCTTTTTAGTGTCTTTTTTTCATTCATAAATCGTGATTCCTCCTTATTACATTTAAACACGCTTACAATAAGGAGTATAAATGAGCGGTGCATCAAAGTTGTATCTCAATTGAATCATAGTTGTACATTTTTGAATGGAATTCTGATACAGAAGTTTAAACAAAATACGTCCTGACGAAGCTAAACTCCGTTCAAGACGTACTCTTTCATTAAAAATCTTATTTTTTATAAAGGTCTGATTTTATCTAATCTTAATAAATTTATCAGAATAACTAGATAT
>JBFNEZ010000334.1:0-2658 GCA_040797825.1 Thermotaleaceae bacterium
AATAAATTGTAGGCTAGGTGTATTGATTGACTTCTCCCTATTAACTTCAATATCTGTAATAATTTCTCCAGCAAGCTTATTATTAAGTAACTTTTTATAGGTTTCCATTTCAGGAAGCTCTGGCATATTGTTATTCTCCTTTATATTATATTATTATTAGTATAAGCAAAATTTGAATAAGTTATTATTTTAGGTTCCTGCAATAACTGCTGCACCAATTGCACCAGCATAGCGACCTTTTTCATGAGCCTTCACAGATTGTCCCAGATGCTCTTGAAGAATTCTTACAAAGATTGGATTTATACTTAAACCTCCAGTAAGAATTATATTGTCACTGAGTCCATGTCGAGTTGCCAGCTGTTTTACTTTTATAGCCACAGATTCCACAACACCGGCAGCGATATCTTCACGTTTATTTCCATCTCCCATAAGTCCTATGATTTCTGATTCTGCAAATACAGTACACATAGAGCTTATTTTAAGCACATTTCCCTTATCTGCAAATGTGAAAAGCTCATCAATTGTAAGCCCTAGACGGTTGCACATTATTTCTAGAAACTTTCCTGTACCAGCGGAGCATTTGTCATTCATTATAAAATCATCAACTTTTCCATCCTTAAGAGTTATGATTTTAGTGTCTTGTCCTCCTACATCAATAATCGTACAGGACCCTAAATTATGCAAAGCTTGAACACCCTTTGCATGACAGGTTATTTCAGTAACAGTTTTTTGTGCATAGGGAACAGAAACACGGCCATAACCAGTTGATATAGTTTTTACTTCATCTGATGTTACATCAATTTTATAATCATCAATTAACTTCTCCTGTATTTGGAAAGCAGTTTCTTTACTATTCCAGCCAGTAGGCAATACAAATTCCAATTCCTTATTACCTCTAATAGCAATCTTACTAGCAGTTGATCCAATATCAATACCTACAAAATACATATTAAATAACCCTTTCTAAATTAAGATAGCATCTCTAAGAATGCCTCTAACCTCGTTTGAATTTGTGCACTATCAGAACTAGAAAAATCTGTATCAATGCGAATATATGGAAGACCTAGCTCTTCTGTAACAAATTTTTTAGTATTGTGAGCTTCTATGGCAAAGGTATGACATGCGAATAGTACCATCTCAATAACTCCATCTACTTTGTATTCTTCTATTATAGATTTCATATCTTCGAATCGACCATTATTCGGAGTCATAACAGAACAATTAATTTTAAGATATTTTTCTGCTAATGCTTCATATGGGTCTTTATTTTCATCTACTAGGATGCGTTGAGTTCTTGGGCCAGCACAGCTATCTACTACAACAAGATCTGCTCCTAAATCTTCAACCTTCTTGATGATTTTTTCACGGACACCTGTATGAGGACATCCTGTTAACATTAATCTTGGTCTAGGTTTTTTATTAGGGTCCTGAGGTTTATAATTGGCTATAAACTCCTGTGTCTTTGACTCTAGAAATTCAACAATATCATCATCTGTAAAATGAAAATCTGTTGCTTCAATAACACTGCTAAGCTCGTACCCTGATACTGGTGATGGAACTAATTTAGTCACTTCATAGGCTTTTAATATTGCCTTACGAATTCTATTTCGTTGAACAATTGCATCGCGAAGCTTTTCTTCAGTGATTTCAGTGTTGAAAAAATCCCCAATATATTTAGCTGTTTGCTTAATTTGTTCAGTCCATGCGTCTATAGCAAGTGGCCCACCTTGTCCCTGAGGTAAGTGCATGACATGAACAGGCTTTATTTCATTTAATAGCTCATACATTTTCTTTTTTCCATCACAGGTTGTCTCGGCTAAAACCATATCTGAGAAATAGAAATATGGACATTTATCTGATATGGCTAATCCAAAGCTTGATTTTATTAATGGACATAAGGTTTTTGGAAGAATTGCCTCTGCCTCAGGAATTCCAAATTCACTGTTACCACATAAGCCGACGGATACGGCCCCTGCTGCTAAAACTAGTTCAACAGGGGTGTAGCTACAAAATGTACCCACAACCTTTTTTCCTTTTTCTTTTTCCTTCATTAATGCTATGAACCCATTTTTTCTCTTTTCATCGAATGTTTCAAAATTATCTGGTAGCTTAATCATTGTTTACACCTTCTTTTATAAATTACCGTCAATTTCAATACCCTCAAGTAATGGATTCCAGATAACATCTAAGGTTTTCTCTGTATCTAAACTTGAGCTTATTAATCCAAAGCTCTTATAGTCATCTAAAATACTTGTCAAAGCGACTTCTGTGTTTTCATCAGAAATTTTAAAGTCATATGATTCCATCATTCTAACTGCTTGATCAAAATCTCCTGATGCCCATGCATTATCAAATAAAACTTGAGTAGCTTCAGTCTTGTTTTCTTCAATCCAATATTATGTTTTCTTAATTTATAAAGTTATCTTTTTAGCTGTAATTGGGTTGTTTTTTACAAACTCTCTATTTAATGCATGTATACAACAAGGTTCTACCTTAAAGTCTTCATCCCAAGTCAATGAACGAATAACTCTTAATGTTCCGTCTTCAACAAACTTTTCAGCAAATTGGTCAGAAAGAATAGCACCTTGTATTTCTCCATTTTGCATTGCTAATACTACAGCACTTGTTTCTACAGGTTTAAATTTAACTGTATTTGGA
>JBFNEZ010000335.1:0-2632 GCA_040797825.1 Thermotaleaceae bacterium
CCTTCGCAAAGGCATCCACGTCATCAATGATGAATAAATCACTCCTCCAATGACCTGGCCATACAGCATATAATGTTATAGTTTTGTCTTTTGCTCTTTGATAAGCTTCTAGAACCTTGGCTCGGTCTGATTTGTTTTTGTGGAGGACTTGTGATACATTCCCATTCTTGTCCACCTCAAAATAACAAATAGTATCCATTCTATATGGAAAGTTGTTACTTTCTTTAGAACTTCTCATTGATAATCACTCCTATATCCTATATTTTTAATATATCTAATTGAAATATAAAACAATCTGTAGCTTAAAACAGTCCGATAAATTTCTGTTTATCTTTGTGCTATATAAGTAATCATAATGACACATTATGTTTATAATCTCCTCTATTTAGCAGAATATGGAATGGCACTGTTTTTAACTATGCCCTGAAGATCAGCATAATCAATTCCTATGATATAACTATGCTCTTGGCTTGGTAATACTCCTGGTGGAAAAACGATATCTAAATTGTCGGGAAAAAGAATAATGTATTCAGCCTTTAAGGTTGATTCCATTTCTGCCATCAAAGCCGTATCTGTAATCTGAGCGGCATCTAACAGTTGTTTTTTGCTCTCACTTTCGGATAAAGAGAACAAATCCCAAGCACTTATTTTCTCACCAGTTTCTTTATCGAATACTGCACCCAAGTGGATTTCTTGTGCCCGCTGTTCTCCAAGGGGTAAAGTTACTGCAGTAAGAAAGCACATAATTCTATCATTAGAAGAAGCAGGACTAATGGCTTGACTGATAAAAAAGCTGTTGAATTTTTGCCCAGCCTTTTTGCATATTAAATATTCATCATAAGCTTTTTTCAATTCTGTTTGGATGTCATACAGAAGACCCTGCTCCTCATAGTATGTGAGGACGGCTTTTTGAGCAGCTTCACTCATGTCATAGAAATCCTCCACACCACCCACATATACATTGGAAGGACCACTGGCGTCTTGAACAATCAGCAGGGTTGTGCCGTCTGAAAGTTTGTATACATCTCGTCCCCCATAATCTGATCTCCATAAATCCACATTCTCTGCATCCGAAAACGAAGCAACCTTTTCCTGCACGATTGCCCAAGTTTCTTCTACTTGTTTTGGATTACTGCTACAGCCAGAAAGAAAAATACAACTCATCAATAAGGTTGCAATAATTCTATTCACCTTCATAATATTCCTCCTCATGGATACGATAATATAAATAATCCACAGCTTGAAAATACAACAGAATCCGGCTTACTACCTACTGTTTAATACGTGAATAACCTGATTCAAGCGTTTTATATCTTGTGGCACAATTTTGAGCGTAGTCAGTTCATCTCCTGTACCACCATATACATAGTCGTACATCAATAAATTATTATCAAAGATACACAGTAATTCATGCCCTATTAGCGGAATCGAACCAACCTTATAGCCAGTCTTTTTTTCAACCTTTTCTCTATGAGCCATTTTCAATTTTTTATACCCAAATTGCTGCTTAAGAGTTTCAAAATCCAGTCTGCCTGAGTTAATAGACATTGTACAAGCGAGCAAGTCATCATCACTTTCTAATATAAAAGTAGGGGCGGATTTATTTACAGGATAATACCCCTCCGCATCCATAGCCGAGTGAATTGGTTTATCCTGTTTTATGAATTCAAAATCTGCATTTTGCAAAGTTAAAAAAGCATTCAATTCATTTACACTAAACATACTATACCTCCATATTTTTCTATGATATCGTATCATAGTAAAAATCCGTTGTTACAAATTCCTCTATAAATATTCTTTCACAGAAATTTTAGGATACAACCAGTACTCGTTATTGGACTTCCCCTAAACCAACAATCTGCATTTCTATTTTCCTCAATATCATTTAATACTATCAATCCCTAATATGTATCTCCTTATCAATGCAACAGGACTACAACCTCGCAATGCCTTGAGAGTACAATAATGATGTCGTAAGAAGATGTAGTCCCCTTGGTGGAGACTATGATTCTATACAAATCATTTTTTTCAAAATTATTAATCTTTTAATTATCTTTATTTGCTTACTAACACTATAATAGTGTATCTTAATTGTAAACAATAAAACACTCAAGTATTATTTTGAAGGCTTTATTCTTTACAATTAGTAGGTCAATACAAATACTTCACTCCTTCCTTATTTCACTATAAGCCAGCAACAATAACCATATCATATGACATAGAAGCCATTGAATTTTTCTACACACTCAATGGCATAAACTATTGATATTACTATTCTTTACTGTTGTTCTAACCTTGCAATTATTTCAACGTGGCATGATAGGTCAGTCTAAACGCATAAACTCCCCTTCTACTCCGAGGAAATATTTCTATGGACTTTTTTCATCGGTAGTTTGGAATATTTCTACTGACCATATGCTTTGTTTTCAAGAACAAGCTATTAGAGACTTTCTAATCATTAACCCTAAGTTCGTACTACTTGTTTTAAATCTTTGGAGTGGATATCTTGGATTAATAATTTACATTCTTTCTGTAAGTCTTCCATATTTCTACACGCAAGGCTTCGAGTAAAACGAGTGTCTCTAATTTCTTGAATAGTTCCGTCTATGATTGCAATGGAGTTGCCTAATGG
>JBFNEZ010000336.1:0-2611 GCA_040797825.1 Thermotaleaceae bacterium
CAAGACTGCTGGATAAGCAGGAAAAACGGGAAGAATAGCATCAAATAGGATGCTATTCTTCCTGCAAAATACCACAAAAGGACCTGGATTCTCGAATTTCCTCGAGAATAGGTCTTTTTTTCGATGATCTCAGCCTAAAGGCGTTTTTCTTTTCTCCATTTGAAAGAAAGGATCATTTCACAAATTTGATTTTTTATCTGCATATAGACTGGAACATCGCTGCTCCTGTTTATTTCTATTTCATACATCATCGCAGATTCTTCTCACATCCGCTAGGAAAGCTGTTTTTACAGGCTTTTTTTCACAGTCCCTTCACTAAACAGTTATTTTGAAATTTTTTTGACATTCGTTAGCTGGTCTTTGTCATAATTGAAAGGGTAATGACCGCATAATAACCATAATAGGAAGTAAGCAAAAACTTAAAATTCCTGAACCCATCTATTATTAATTTTGTCAAAACGGCACCCATAACCCGCATAAAAATATGCAAGAATTGTAGGGTCAATGATGCATGCATCATTAAAGCTGCAAATGCAATTATTATCTGCTTGATTGACATATTCATCAGATTCATCCCCAACAAAAAAACGCCACCCGCAGTCGGGAAAATTTTTAGAAGGTTCTTCCCTGTACATATAACCGATTTGATTTCTTTCAAGCGCGGCTTTAGTAATGATGCAACCCGGATTGCTTCCAAGAAGATCGACCCACTCTCGGTTCTGTGGCACATACCACTGGGATCTCTGCCATGCACCACCTTCCATGAATAAATGCTGAACAAGATTGAAATTTATCTGAAAGAAATTATCTAGATCAGGTTCACCAAGATACATAAAATAAACAGCACCGCACAGACAACTCACAGCATATTCCTGATAAGAATGATAAAACACCTGTGCTAGCCGGACCCAAGGGTCTGTTAACTGCCAAAATTCTTTATCAGACAGAATGCCACATGCAACGGCCTTCCTGTATAGCCCAATCTTTTCATTGATATCCCATGCATAATATCCTTTTTCATTTAGAATAGGATAGAACTGTTCCGAAACTTTTTTGCATTCCTCAAACTTTTTTCTTCCTTCTGATGTTAATTCTTCTATATCAAACAACGGAGCTTTAACCCAAAAGGTCATAAACTGCTCATATTGTTTGTGCACAGAATATTCTCTTTCGCAAAATTCCAATAACGATTCGGTATTCTGAATGCCATACACCTTCCATAAATGTTCGCGTACCATCTCCTCATCTTTTTTGCTCTCACAGTGATACAGTGTTTCATATCCCATATGTACCGGAATTCCCGGTGCTTTCCTACATGTAGAGATACCGCTTAACAGTAGAGTGAATTCCTCTCTGTTTACTTTCTTTGCCTCCCTATTCTCAGAGAGTTCATTTAGTTCTCTTTGATATAAGGAAATTTTTTTTGCTATGTTTTTTACAGTATTCATTTTCCGTTTTCTCCTATTTAACTATTTGACTACATCTCGCGTGACGCGAAGACAGGGTTATTGTCACTGAATTATCCTCCTTCCAATTTCTATTAATCTCTCAATCTGTCTGATTGATAAATCGCCTCCATCTTTCAGGTCTTTTATGCAGGAATTTCCATTTTATGTACATCAAATCTTCGTATATCTATGGTATGGTCCACTCTACAATGATATTATAATCACAATTCAAAGAAGCCTAGTTGTTGAGGACTACTTTGGTATATTATGTAAGAATATTATATAACAAACTTAGCTTTCTAAAAGTAAAATCTTATTTCTTTCCAAATCAAAGAATAGTAGTTCTTTCCCCCCATACCGCTATTGCTGGCAATTCTAAACTAACACCTTTTCCTTTCAGTTTAACATATGTTTTATCAAGTTCATCACAAGAGAATACAAAATTGACTTTTTCCTCGCTTTCCTTAACTTTGGTTTAGTATATTTGCTTATTAAGTATTGAATTTATATGATATCAGACATTCCTTAATCTTATCTTTGTCTAATAGCGGCAAGCAAGATCTGTCCCCGTTTTCCTTCATCTGTCGGTAAACTTTGAGTATAATTTTTTACTGGCATAGAAAAAACTATTGACAATCTTATTCTACCGGAGTAGAATAAGATTGCATACATTCTACTAGAGTAGACTACAAAGCAAAAAGGGGTGTCATTATGAAAATTAAGCTATTCGATGCAGAGATAAAGATTATGGATGTTCTCTGGAAAAATGGCGATACCACCGCTAAACGAATTGCAGAAATCTTAAAAGAGCAGGTTGGATGGAGTAAGACTACCACCTATACGCTTATCAAAAGGTGTATTGACAAGGGTGCAATTGAGCGGATTGCGCCGAATTTTGTATGTCATCCGCTTGTGACCGTTGAACAGGCAAGGGAATTAGAAACGACGGAGCTTATCAACAAAATGTATGACGGCGCTGCCGATCAGCTTGTGGCTTCGATTCTGGGATGGAAAAGTTTATCGTCCGAAGAAATCAAAAGGCTGAAAAAGCTTGTCATCAACTTGGAATGAGGAGATGACTATGGAAAACTAAATTAACCTGTTGTGCTAGTAAAACTTACAAATAGAAAAACTCCAGCTAATTATGTTAACCTATCATTAAT
>JBFNEZ010000337.1:0-2502 GCA_040797825.1 Thermotaleaceae bacterium
TCTCTTGAGAGTCTTACATAAATAGCAGCATTATAGGTTTTGTTATCTTTTAAAAATTCCATGAGTAAAGCCTCCTGTTTGTTTAAAGTATTAGCAAAACTTTAAACACATTAGGCTTCACTGATTATAGTCCAATAAAAGCTTAGCATAAAATTAACTGCGCGTCCAGATTTCCGAAGCGCCAATTTGTAAAGTTTTGCCTTCTACTGTTCTATAAGCTTCTAAAGTAATTCTCCAACCTGTCTTCTAATGTTGCTGTTGTATCGGCGAAACTCATCTTAACCACAACCTTGCCACATCTGAAGCAGTAAGGATTTTTCACTTGTCTGATAAAATCTTTCTTTCGTTCTTCCACCGGTAAATCCGTACTGACTTTGACTGTTTTAATATCTACTAAGGTGGATGGATCAACTGTACGTATATCTATATTTTTCATGTCCGTTATGGTCATGGCTGTATTCATGAAACCGCTCCTTTCAAAAAAAGCGAGCAGCTATTCCCATAACCGCTCACTCAATCTTGATAAAAATATTCTTTTCTTTTTACTTTACGGAAAAATGCTTTTACCTCATCAAGAGAATCTGTCACCCTATAGTCTGATAGGGCACCAAGCACCCTCTTGCGGTACTTTCCTTTTTTACTGATCCTGAAATCTAAAATGGCAATGAGACCGGTATCAGTTTCACATCGAATCAAGCGCCCCATACCTTGCTTTAGCTTAATGAGCATTTCAGGAAAAATAATAAATTCTATAAACTCTTTCAACTCCGCATACTGTTTCTTCCTATGTTCCAAAATCGGTGTCGGTGTTGGAAACGGCAAGTTGACGATAATAAGTGAAGATAGAATATCTCCGGGACAGTCAACACCTTCCCAAAATGAGCCTGTAGCAAAAAGAACACTGTTTCCGCTGTTTTTAAAAGCTTCAACAATGTTCTTCTCACTTTTATCCATTTTCAGGACCGGATATTTGATTCTGTGTCTTGCCAATTCATATACTCTTGATAATAAAGAGTAGGAAGTAAACAAAATCACTGTATGCCCATAGGCTGCATCCACAATCCTTATAATTTCATCAGCTAAAGCCTCAATATACTCATTGCATTGTTTATCAGGAAATGGTACGTTTTCACTGACATAAAGCAATGCATTATTTTTATAGTCAAATGGAGAACGACAGCTCATCTCACTGATAAAATTTTTATTGACCTTATCTATTCCCGCATTGCTTTTGAAGTAGGTAAAGCCTCTATCATCTGATAATGTTCCGGAAGTCAAAATCTTTGGGATTCCGTTTTTCCATAGTACTTTGTGCAATTGATCCTCTAAATCTGTTGGGATGCAGCAGATAGAAACCAATTTGTCGCTCAAAGGGTTTTCAAGCCAATAAATGATATTCTCTGTCCGGAAAAAAGTTTCAATCTGTTCTTTTGCTTCCAAAAACATAATCTCTAATGTCCTGCTCTTTGAAATATCCACCGCACAATATTCCTGAATATTTTCAATGATTTTTAACATCTCCAAGAGCAGCATTTTTTCAAAGTGCCCTATGAATATACCAATTTGTGATGTTTCATCATCTACAGCATCCAGGTTAATTTTTGAAACTAGGCTTCTAAAAAATCTCGTCCTCAGAACAGATAAACTGTCTAACTTCATTTTTGCTATCTGTAAATATGCCTTATTACCTTTTAGATTGCTTTTTAGCACATTGGTCATGATCGTTATATCTTCACTTGAAAATCTCTTCCCAAATATTTGCATAGCTGCATCCGGCAATTTATGAGCCTCATCAATAATTGCTACTGAGTGTTCCGGAATAAGCGTATGCTTCCCTTTGGCACGTTTCATTGTATCTGCCAAGTAATAATTATGGTTACATACCTGAAAGTCATGAATTGATGATCTCGCATAATCCATATGCTTGATATATTGGCATTCCTTATAGTAAGGGCAGGAAATTTCACAGGCTTTGGGCACATTGATTTTTTGAACTATATGGTTTTTCAACCCTTTGTATTCATCCAAATCAATTCCGTAATCCGGTATCTTTAATGCGGACAATTTATAAAGCAGTTCTCTGTCCACAGCTTTTTGACTACTCTTTAAATAACTCGTTAACCGGTCGTATCGCATCTGACAAAAGTAATGTTCTTTCCCCTTTCTTAAAACTGCACTTAAAGGACGATCAATCACCTTATTCTTCAGCAATATATCAGATAAGATTGGGACATAAGTGCGAACAATGGCATTTTGCAAATCAATACTGGATGTTGATATAACACAAGGGACAGAGCAGTATTCATTGTCCAAATATGTAAGTATACCTGCTTTGCTACGCTTTTGTCTTTCATAAAGAGCATAAACAACACAAGCAACTATGTAAGCATAGGTTTTTCCCGTTCCAACCTCTGCTTCGCAAATAGCAATATGATTCTGCTTAATTCCTTCATACATCATTTTAGATAGCTCAATTTGATTTTCCCTGATTGTAAATCCGCT
>JBFNEZ010000338.1:0-2498 GCA_040797825.1 Thermotaleaceae bacterium
CCACCATTTTTCAGAGGGCTATTTTTTCAAAGAGAGCTTTTGCCAACCCAAGTACTAATTGGTGGGGTTTTTCTTTTATATTGGGTGTTTAATAGAAAAGAAAGGTTCATACAAGATTATCAGTGGTTAGACTATGGACTAATTGCCTTGGCTTGTTTGTATAGTGCATCTGTTTTTTATGGAGTCAACAAACTATTGTCCCTACAAGAGGCTTTAAAATATATAGCCTTCTTTTTAATCTTACTTTTGAGCCGAAGGATTGTAGATCATGTAGAAAAACTATATATCGTGGTAAAAGCCATTGTTTTGGCAGGTGTTTTAGTAGTTTTGATAGGCACAGGGGCTGCATTGGAATGGGTAAGCTTTAGCGATGCTTTTGTAGGTGGGATGATGAATAGCACCTTTCAATATCATAATACCTTTGGTATATATTGCCTGGCTCTTTTATTTTTAGCTTATATGTTAGGTGCCAGAGAATCAGGTCCTTGGAAGCATGTAGCAAGGGGCGCTAGCTTTATACTTTTTTTTGGCTTTATTCTTTCCTATTCAAGGGGAGCATGGATACTGCTGCCTCCATTGGGTGTCCTTTATTATATACTTGTACCCATACACTATAAAAAATCATTCATTGCAGACTTTATAGGCAACTTTGTGGCCTTGGCGATAGTAATCAATCCCTTTACCCATGCCATTAATAAAGAAGTAAAAGGCTCTGGAGCCCTATGGTTTGTATTGGGGATTTTGGTTTCCATGGGCATTGCCATGGCTCTCGAGAGGATAATGGAGAAATTAAGCATAAGGGATAGATTTTACAACATAGCTATTCCAAGTTTTACATTGGTTCTACCCATTATTCTTTTTGCTATGAAAGATACTATTCTTGGATTTTTACCAGAGGATCTAGCCGATAGAATGGCAAATATCAGTCTAGGAACTGAGACCGTCACAGAAAGAACAGTATTTTATCAAGATGCTTTTAAGATTATAAAAGATTATCCACTCTTTGGAACTGGCGGTGGGGGCTGGGGTACACTCTACCGCATGTATCAGTCCTATGGATATGCTTCTACCCAGGCGCATAACTACTATATGCAGTTATGGATTGAAGTTGGAACCATTGGGCTACTCCTATTGGGGATTGTATTGCTTCTATATGTGTATCATTGTGTAAGAAACTATTACACTTGTGAAGATGGAGATCTAAAAGCCATACATGCAGGACTTTTTATAGCAGTTGCTGCTTTATTAGGCCATAGTGCCATCGATTTTAATATGGCCCTCGCTGCTATTCCTATCCTCATATGGGGGATAATTGGAATGCAGATGGGAATAAGCCAACCTTTCCTAAAGGTGAAGGTTGGTAAAAATGCAACTACCTATGGTATTGTGGCGATGGCAAGTATTTTATTGATAATATCATCATTCCACACCATTGCTATGAATGAAATCCGAAGCGGTATTTCGGATTTAAATAGAGGACGAATAGACAGTGCTATGAAGCAAATGAAAAGTGCAACTAAGCTAAATCCTCTAGAACCTACTTATATAGGAGATTACGCTACAATAGCAAATCATATAGCTGTACAGGCTGGAGATGAAGACAGCAGGGTTCAATCTATAAAGAAAATGGATAAGGCTATGGAGCTAGCACCCTATGATTTCAACTTATTGACAAAAGCAGTAGGTTTCTATTTTGGGAACGATGAGATTGATAAAGCCTTTAAAATGATAGAGCAGCTTGAAAAGTATCATCCTCTGAACTCCAGTACCTATGAAAGTGTGACAGGGTTCTACTTAGCCGTAGCACAGGAGTATGCTGAAGAAGGAAAAAAAGATGAGGCAGTTGAGATTTTGCAGAGGATAGTAGATATAGAGGGGAAAATTGATGTACTAAATCAAGATATAAAAGATAGCGTTCAAATAACGAACATGGTTCGCTTTGTAGAAGTAACCGCAAAAACCCAAGAGAATATAGAGAAGGCAAGGGAGCTATTAAGCAGCTTATAATAACAGATTTAGCCTACAGATAAATTTGCAATAGCGCTTTAAAAATGCAAGTAAAAACACGAAATGATACTCTTTTCTATTTAAGATAAGCTATTAGAATTCATATAAATTGATAATTTGAAACTATATAGTTCTACTCTTAGAACTAAGGGGGACAAAGGTTATGATGTATCCGATAAAGTTTAAGCCAATATATAAAGAAAAAATATGGGGTGGTAATAATATAGAAAAGATTTTTAAAAGAGTTGTTGAATCTGACAAACCCATTGGAGAAAGTTGGGAATTATGTGCCCATAATCAAGGGACGAGTATTGTGGCAAATGGATCTTTTGCAGGAAAAACAATAGCAGCTCTATTTAATGCTTATGGTGAAGAGATACTTGGCAAAAACCATAAACACTTTAAAGATAGATTTCCTTTATTAATTAAGTTTATTGATGCTAATGATAAATTGTCCGTACAAGTGCATCCGTCGGATGAGTATGCCCTTG
>JBFNEZ010000339.1:0-2466 GCA_040797825.1 Thermotaleaceae bacterium
GATTTGAACTGTGCAGAGAAAATATTGTACGGAGCCAACCAGGCTTATAAGCTAGGCCTTGACGAAGAGAGCTTAAGATTAGCCGCTGGCTTTGGCGGAGGAATGGGTATAGAAAGTACCTGTGGCGCATTGACTGCATCGGTTATGGTATTAAGTAAGCTCTTTGTAGAAAATGTTGCCCATAAGAGCACAAAAATCAAAGCACTAACTAAAGAATTACTGGATGAATATCGAGGGCTTATGGGAGATATTGATTGTAAGCCTTTAAAAGCAAGCTATCGTACAGAAGATATAGGATGTGATAAGGTAATCATAGCAGCAGCAGAAGTATTAGATCGGATTGTAACCCGTGAACAACAAGTAAATTAGATACAACACTCCTGTACAAATTTGTCAGGAGTGTTTTTTGATTTAAATGAATAGCGCAAAGCTTCCTAATCCAATGACAATGCCCAGCACAGCCCCCGATAAAATATCTAAAGGATAGTGAACCCCTACCATGATCCTAGACAGCCCTGTCAGCACAGCTAAAAGAATAAGCCCCATCCCAATACCTGGATAGACACAAAGGCTGGAAGCTGCAATCACGAAGGCTGAAACCGCATGTTTACTAGGAAGAGAACTACTTGCTTCATGTTCTATTAGACTTACTGTCTGAAGCGCCACAAAGGGCCTCTCTCTGAAGTAAAAGAAACGAATTAGATGTACCAATACCAGCCCAGCTGCTGGACCTAAAAGAAGTGGCCAAAGGTGCGCTCTTTGATACTGAAAAGTGAAAATAATCATACCTATATAAAAAAATGCAAATACTTTGGAAGACCATTTTGTTATCAGTACCATAGATTTTGCCACTCTTGGAGATGTTAAAGAGATAGCATATATAGCTAAAAAAATTCTTTTATCTAATGCAACCATAATAATCTCCTATCTGCTATATCATGATTAAATATTTAAAGTCATCTATCATCTAGATGACTTTAAATGCTAATCTATTTTTTCAACTCTAATTAAATTTGCTAATTTCACTACTTCAGGAATTTCCACAATATCTTTTAAAGCACTTTCAATTTGCTGCTCTGATGTGGAATGGGTAATGAACACCAGCCAAACAGAAGCTTCTTCCCTTCCCTTTTGAATTACCGAAGATAAACTTACCTTCTTTTGCCCAAATTCTGTTGCAATTTTTCCAAAAACTCCTGGAACGTCTTTTACAAGGATACGAATATAATACTCCGATTTGCTTTCATGGATAGGCAGGATTTTCTTATCATTTTTAGCTATTCCATTTTCATACAATGGTTTGTTTAGGCCTACTTTCTTTATAATAGCAATCATATCCGCTACTACAGCACTCCCTGTAGGCAAATCACCTGCTCCCCTACCATAAAACATCAAATCTCCCACTGCATTGCCTTTGACAAATACAGCATTAAAAGCATCTCCTACAGAAGCTAGGGGATGCGCCTTAGGAACAAAGGTAGGATGCACTTTTACTCCAATACTTCCCTCTTCTTCTTTTGCAATGGCTAGGAGCTTAATCACATATCCCAATTCCTTTGCATATTCTATATCCATAGGGGTAATTTTAGTAATCCCTTCTCTGTATACATCTTCAAAACGAATATAGGTTCCAAAGGCTAATCTAGCTAAGATGCTTAGCTTGTATGCCGCATCGTAGCTTTCTACATCACTGGTTGGATCTGCTTCAGCATAACCCTTTTCCTGAGCTTCCTTTAAAGCTGTTTCAAAATCTAAATTTTCAGCAGTCATTTTAGATAGAATATAATTGGTTGTTCCGTTTAAAATTCCCATGATACTAGAAATTTTATTGGCAGATAAGCTTTCCTTGAGCGCATGGATTATAGGAATACCTCCAGCTACACTGGCCTCATAATACAATTCTACCCTTTCTTCCTTGGCTGCCTCTAACAATTGATCTCCGTGGGTAGCAATCAAGGCTTTGTTAGCAGTTACAATATGCTTTTTGCTTCTAATTCCTGAAAGGATATAGTCCTTTGCTGGTTCAATTCCTCCCATGACTTCAATTAGTATTTCAATACTATTATCTTCCAGTATGTCCTTTGGATTATCTGTAAATAGTTCCTGTGGCACTTCTCCATACCTACTTTTTTTCATATCCCTAACTAATATCTTTGCTACTTCCACTTCCCTGCCGGAATTTTTTATAATTTTCTCTTTGTTTTCCTGAAGAATTTTCCAAATTCCACTTCCAACAGTTCCAAAACCCATTAATCCGATTTTTATCTTTTGCACGTATTCCACCTCATTTTCTAGCAGCAATTCTGAAGAAATTGAATGTTCATGCTGCAAATTATTATATTATTTTATATTTTATTTATTAATATTTCAATGTTATTTTTAAAAAGCTCAATCATTTTATGCTCGTTATCTAGGGCTATTCTTCAAAAAGGTATGCATATTCTTTCAGACTATAGCGTATATGTC
>JBFNEZ010000340.1:0-2423 GCA_040797825.1 Thermotaleaceae bacterium
AATTTTACCAATTATGATAAAGGAGGATTTAGCAGGAAGGAACAAGAACGATTAAAAAAGTTATGTGATAGTTTAGATAAAAAAGGGGTTCAATTTCTCCTATCCAATGCCGCTACTGATTTTATCATGGAGTTATACAAGGACTATCCTATAGAAATTGTCAGAGCAAAGAGACTTGTAAATTCTCAAGGGCAAAACCGCAGAGGTGCAGAGGAAGTATTGGTAAGAAATTATGAATAGTATTGGCCCGCATGTTAGTTCTGACATCATCTATGAGAGATTCTTAGATAATGCCAGAATTTTAAAAACTATCACAGAGTATGTGGAGGGATTATTCTTTACTAGGGCTTGAAACTAGCCTATGGCTTTTTACATATAGTGTAATGCATAAAAATTATTCTAAAGTTGACAATACTACAAAGAATGACTATAATAGTGGTGATAAAAGCAAATCATATTCTGAAGAAAGGGCAAGGTATTGACAGACATGCGCATCTAATTCACTTCAAGTATTTATGTAAAATCAGCAGGAAAATAAGACCTCAGCAAAGAGGTTTTATTGGAGTGCCTTTTATTTAAACCTGGTAGTGGATGGTGGATTGCGACTGTTGATAGCTTGTTGATAGGATCTTTTTAATCTTCTGAAAGCCCATAAGCGGAGGCGTTCAGTCTCGTGGGTGAGTTCTTTCCTTTGAACTGTTGAAGATTGAATTAAGTAATGCCACTATCCTCTCCAAGTTACAAGGAGGGGTTTTTTTATGTTATTAATAGAATGTAAGGATGTAAAAAAGTATTTTGGAGATAGAATCCTTTTAGACATAGAAAATCTAAAAGTATATGCAGCAGATAGAATCGGGATTGTAGGCGTAAATGGAGCTGGAAAAACTACTTTAATGCATATTTTAACCAAAAGGCTGCGGCCCGATGAAGGATGGGTAAAGGGATACGAAAGGCATGCCTATATCTCCCAGCTGGAAAAACCTGAAAGGGAAAGCTTGGACAGGGAAATGGCTTCCAAGTTTGGAATTTCAGATAGCTGGCAAGAGAGGATGAGTGGTGGAGAGAAAACCAGATTTAAGCTGGCTGCAGCATTTAGTGAAAATATGGACTTAATATTTGCCGATGAGCCTACCAGCAATTTGGATATGGAAGGAATTGAACTGCTGGAAAGGATGTTGGAGGAATACAAGGGAGCACTGATACTTATTTCCCATGATAGAAGTTTTCTAGATAAACTATGTACACAGATATGGGAAATAGAAAATGGAAAAGTTAAGGTATACAAGGGGAATTATAGTGACTACTGCATCCTCAAATCTGAAGAGAGAACACGAAAAGCCTTTGAATATGAAGCCTATGTAAAGGAAAAAAAGAGGCTGGAGGAAGCCATCGGGCAGACCAAAGAAAAAGCAAAGGGCATTAAAAAGGCTCCCAAAAGGATGGGAAACTCTGAGGCCCGATTGCATAAGATGGGAGATCAAAAATCCAAAGCAAATTTGGATAGAGCAGTGAAACGTATGGCCTCTAGGATAGTCCATCTTGAGGTGAAGGAAAAGCCTATAAAACAAGAAGGTATAAAATTAGATATGGAGGATATCCACAAGCTCCATAGTAAAATCATCATAGAAGGGGAACATATCCACAAGGCTTTTGGCGAAAAATTGCTATTCAAAAATGGAGCCTTTAGTATTTATAATGGTGCAAAAGTAGGACTGATTGGCCCCAATGGCTGCGGAAAAAGTACCTTGATTAAAATGATTATAAATCAAGATCCTTCTATAAAGCTGTCAAAGGGAGCAAAAATAGGATATTTTAGCCAGGATATGAACATTTTGAAAGAAAATTTAACCATTCTTGAAAATGTTCTGGAAGATAGTGCATATCCCCAGAGCTTTGCCAGAACACTACTGGCTAGATTGTTAATAAAGGGAGAAGATGTTCATAAAAAAATCCATCTGTTAAGTGGAGGGGAGCGGGTGAAGGTATCCTTTGCAAAGATACTGCTTCAGGATATCCATCTACTGATATTGGATGAACCTACCAACTATATGGATGTGAACGCTTTAGAAGTGATAGAGGATGCCCTAAAGGACTATGATAGAACCCTGCTCTTTGTTTCCCATGACAGGAAATTTGTGAGAGCCCTTGCAGACCACATTATGACAATAGAGAATCATGATATAAAAATGTTCAAAGGAAGCTATGCAGCCTATATAGAGAGCAGAAATAAGATTGTAGAAAGAGGAAAAAAGGAAATAGAAAAGGAAATTCTTATTCTGCAAAATCGCTTGTCAGAGGTACTTGGAAAATTATCCATACCTGCTAAAAAAGACGATCCCGTGGCCCTAGATAAAGAATATCATGAAATACTGGGCAGGCTGAACAGATTAAAGTCCAGTCTATAGGGTTTTATGAGAATATTT
>JBFNEZ010000341.1:0-2384 GCA_040797825.1 Thermotaleaceae bacterium
GTGTAATAACTGTGTCTGGAGTTTCTTCAATTATTTCTATTAAATCAACATTTAAAATAAATTCACTTTTATTCATTCTTGTTAGCTTAATCATATTATCATCCTTTCCTCCCTTGATTGAGCTATCAATCAAGGGAGTTGGATTATTTTAAAATTATCTCTTCATATTAACTACTTCTTGTAGCATTTCATCACTTGTTGTTATAATTCTTGAGTTAGCCTGGAAACCTCTTTGTGTGGTAATCATATCTGTAAACTCTCTAGATAAATCTACGTTAGACATTTCTAGTGCACCTGGTTGTAGGTTTGCAAAGCCTCCTGCAGCTGGGTAACCAAACATAGCTTCCCCTGAGTTAGCTGTTTCTCTATACATATTTGATCCTGTTTTAAGTAAACCTGCAGGATTTTTAAAGTTTGCCAATCTAATTTGACCTAATATTCTTGTCTCACCATTACTAAATACGCCTTCTATTTCTCCTGTAGATGAAATAGTAAAGTCATCTAACTTACCGCTTTCATAACCATTTACCTTAAGTGCTGCAGCATCGGATGGCGAGGAGTAACTTTTTAATTTTGTAAAATCTAATTGAATATTCAATGCATCTGCGCCATTCAAAATATTCCCTGGTACTCCTAAAAATATATTTGGAAAAGGAACTGGAGGTGTTGCTGCTAAATCACCAGTATCATCAATTTTAACTAATTTACCAGCTGAGTCAAAAGATAACTTTGTAAGGTCTGGTGTTATACCTGTAGCATCTACGCCGTCTATTTGTCTAATATAAGCGTTAAATTCTCTATTTCCATCACCATCAACACCTGTATGTACAAACGTCATCGTTACATTATGAGAGTTCCCTAAACTATCATAAAATTTCATAGTAGTACTATATGTAGATTTAACATCTTTATCTTCATCATCTTTTACAAGTTGTTTAAGTGCATCAAAATCAGCTTGTACACCTGCAGGTGCTAAATTACTATTAATATTCCCTTCAAAAATTGCTGTATCCGAAGCCTTAGGAGGGCTTGTTATTGACTTAGAAATTTTCAATCCCTTAAGATCTTCAATAAGCACACCATCTTCATTATATTCGTAACCAAGTACATAAAATCCATCTGGTGTTATAAGGTTACCATCTGTATCTAGTCCAAAGTTACCTGCTCTTGTATAGCTTTTTTTAGATCCATCTGATGTATCAGATACTATGAAGAATCCATCTCCATTTATCATTAAATCTGTATTGTATCCTGTACTCTCTACTGCACCTCTCATGTGAAAGGTATCCATAGAGCTTATGCTTATTCCTAAACCTACTTGTTGAGGGTTTGTTCCACCACGTCCATTTTCCTGTGGCCTACCTGCTCCTCTTAGAGTCTGACTAAAAACCTCTTGGAAAGTAACTCTTGACCCTTTATATCCTACTGTATTAACATTTGCAATGTTGTTACCAATTACGTCCATTTTTAATTGGTGAGCTCTTAAGCTGGATACTGCTGAATACATTGAACGCATCATAGTTAAATAACCTCCTATTAATTTGGCGCTTCATTTCTTCTATCCTTCAGAAATGTAAGGCTTCCCTCAAGGGGTCCGGCCTATGCAAATATAGCACCATCTATATTAGTAAATACATTTTCTTTTAATTGCTTATCTGTTGCAGCTGTAATTACGGTTCTATTTGGTACACTGGCAATAAATGCTTTATTGTCCATTATAATTAAAGTTTCTTTAATGCCCTTTTCAGCTGCTCTATTAATAGCATTGTTAAGCTTATTCATTTCTTGTGTAGTTAATTGAATTTTTCTCTCTTGCAACCGCTCTAAAGCATGTTTTGAAAATTTAATGTTTTGATTTTTGTGTATTTCTTTGTGTAGCAATGCTTCGAAGCTAGGGTTTTGATTGTTTATAGTATTTAAATTTCTATTTTGATTTTGATTTTGGTTTTGATTAATACGAATTTGATTAATATTAATTTGGTACAATGCACTTCCCTCCTTTAGGAGTGGTGTCTCTATATCTATACTGCACTATTTTTGTTAGTGTTTTCGCTTGTTTCATTAGCAAATTCAAATCCATCGCTTGTGCCATCTTGTGGCTCTCCTGGTTTTTCAACCTCACCACCAAGCTTTTTTAATCCCTCGTTTATTTTTATTAATTGGTCTACTATATTGGACTGGCTTTTTACTAAATTGTTATTCATTTGTGCAATATGTTCCATCATAGTAGCTTGGGTAGATTTAAAAGTCTCATTTAAGTTTTGCATCTGTTCTAATGAGCTGAATTGTGCCATTTGTGCAATAAACTCTCTATCTTCCATAGGATTCAACGGATCTTGATTTTGCAACTGAGTAACTAAGAGCTTTAAAAAAGCATCTTTATC
>JBFNEZ010000342.1:0-2376 GCA_040797825.1 Thermotaleaceae bacterium
CTTTTGTAGATTAATAGTTACTTGTAGGATACTTTCAGATGCTTTTTCTTCATCATTTAGCTGGGTTCCCAGGCTTAAGAACTTTTCTTCAAGTTCTGTATTCTCGGCTTTAAGCTGTTCAATTTCAGAGGCTTTAGCTTTGCCAGCTGCGGTGATCTTTTCCAACTTCGCAGATTTATCTTGGTTGAATTTTGCTAGTGCTTTTTCTCTAGCCTCTTCGATCTTTGATTCAGGTAAAGTCTGTCCGCATGTTGGACAATTGCAATCATCATGATATTCGAATTTTTTAGCATCGATTTCATACCATTGTTTTTTCAGGACATCCTTTTCTTCGCTGATTAGCTGTATTGCTTTCTTATTTTTTTCAATGGTCTTTCGGCAATTAGATATCTTCGATTGCAGATCAAAGGTGGTTTCCTTCGATTTATTTAACTGTCTTCGCTTTTCACTTAACTGCAGATCAATCTGTCCCCGGATTTCATTTTTAAGATGTAGAAGCTCACCTTCTAGCTGGCGAATATGGTTCTGCTTATCGATAACTTGTCCACCATTCTTCACACGAAGAATTTCACTTTGCTTATCCTGTACAGCCTCTTTCAATCTTTTAATCTCTGATAAGATGGTCTCTGCATCTAGATCCGTTATATCGGGTAAGCTTCTTTGAGCCTCATCAATACGTACCGGGATTCTCTCTAGCTCTTTATTAATCTCTGTTCTTCTAGCAGCGATAACCTTTCTATGATCTTCAATCTTTCTGCCCTTCAATATTTCAGGAAGCTTTTTTAGTTTCTCATTAGCATCGATTACCTCTGCATCCGATATATCACCGCATATTTCCAATAGCGTTTTTCTCCGGTCCTGCCAGTGAATCTGCTCATTGAAGTAAGTAGGGCTTGTCAGCAGCTTGAAGATGTTTTCATCGACTATGGCAGACACTTTGTCGGTGTACTCATTCTTTTTAACCGGTACGCCATTGATGTAATAATCTGTTGTGTGACCACTAAATTCTTGGGTTACAGAGCCACGCTTCTTTGTCCACTTTTCACTGTAAACCTTCCTAAGTATTAATTCCGAGCCGTTTACCTCAAAGGTTCCCTCAACCTCATGCTCCAAATTGTGGAGAACTTGTCCATTCTGATCAAATGTCTTGATTTCAAAGTCTTTTTTGTTTTGGCTATCCTTATCAAATAGGAGCCAGTTGAATGCATCGAATACCGTGGTCTTTCCAGTAGCGTTATCACCATAGATATTTACATTTCCCCCGGCCGTATCTAATACAAAATTTCTAATTCCTTTGAAGTTTCTAAGTGTAAGCTTTTGTAGTTTCATCTATGCAACCTCCTCAATATTTGTAATTATCATCTGTTTCCTTCTATGTTGCTGCCAGCATCTTGCCTGTACATCTAAGTCCTGCAGGTAATTTTCAAATTCCCTATTCCCCTGGGCATCATTAGGCAAATCCGTTTCACACTCTCCAAGTAGATGAACAATTAATTCAATCTTTTCATCCAAAGATAATCCGTTAGCCGCCTCTTTGATAGACTGTATTGCCATGCTTGTCCCCTTTCTCTTGTATAAAGTAGCGAAAGTTTGCTATAATACAAGTAACGTTATTTTTGTAAGTGCCTCATTCGGATGGCGGTCCGATGGGGCTGTTTTTATTGCTCATTGCTTTCCAATAAAGCAGCTTTTTCTTGCAGGTTTTTCAGCATACTCGGTATATTCAACCGTTGTATCATATCAACCGACAATTGATCACGTAAGTTTTGCTCCAAAGTCTTAATAATTGTTTCCTCAGCATTTTTTCTAGCGGTTTGAATCAACTTACTAACCTTTGAAGTCAACTCTTTTTCAAGATATTTTTTTATGAAATACTCGTTAATTGAAAATTTTGCATCATTGGAATATCTAGGCTCACATCCGTTTTCATCAAATACTTTTTTGTTCAGATAGTTTTCGTATCTCATCCCAACAAATTCACTCATAGGAATCAATTCATATTCGGAACCCCAGGAACTTTTTTTGTAGGGAATCATCATGTTTTCTATCTTCGCCTGAAGAGTTTTTCCAAGAAAATCATCAACAACTTCGGCTGTTTTTTCTTCCACAACTCCACTTAGCGCTTTTGTGATTTCTGCTGTGGCGTCGCTTGTTATCTTTGTTTTGATTGATGAGATTACTTCTTGTTTAATAGCGTCATCTATGCTCATTTCCTCGTCTAACCAATCTAAATCTACCTCAATTTTGAACTTTGCCATTGTTTATACCTCCCTATTTTCTTCTAGCTCGCATCTGAATACATACATTGCTACGAATGGTCCGATAGTACATGCTGTCATGAATCCTATCCCCCATATATTCAATTCACTCACCTCC
>JBFNEZ010000343.1:0-2364 GCA_040797825.1 Thermotaleaceae bacterium
ATAATATTAAAGCCATTTTGGAGCCAATTGGAAATTAGTTTCCGAATTCACTCTGATAAATACACATAAATTAAAATCCCGATTTTTTTGAAATTCGGGATTTTAATTAAATTATCTAATGCTAGATATGGTTAAATAATTCCATATTCTTTCAATAACTCTTCAATTTCTGTTCCTGCTATTTGTTTTAAAATTTTACGCCTAATTAATGGTGGTAAATCAAGCTTTGGTTTCTCTCCATCTAATAAACTTATACCTGCATTTAATAAATATCGAATATCGTATCTTGAAGCAAATACCTCAGGAACTCCTTTTTCAACCCCAGTTAATACATACACTGCTTCCATAGCTGTACGTCCTGAATATTCGATGGTAAATACAGTGTCACGGCCTGGCACATCCAATGTTTCAGCAAATTGTCCAAGAAAAGCAAAATTTACTGCATTCTTTGGTACAACATAAGGACGGTCTCCAAATTCACGTGGCATAAATTGAGATGTAATAAATGGCATCATAACAGGAACTGCAGTACATGATTTTGCTAGTTCCTCAATTTCATCTGTAGGAACACCTATATGATATAGCCATTCTTTTGTTATCTCCTTACCAGTACAATCTCTCATAGGTTTTTTAATATAGTCTCCAGGAACATCAGAAAATAAACCATATACCCAAACAACGACATCTTTTTCAGGCTGCCCATAGTATTGCTCCTGGCGATTTATTGTCCAACTCATTAACCATGAAGAATCAATAGCTGTAACTATACCACCTGTTACAGTACGCCCACCATATGGAGAACGCTTTGTAATCTTTTCAATATATTTAGGAACTCGTTCATCATGACAAGTTACTGTACAAGATTCCCAATTAGACTTTTCTGGATCTGTACAGAATTTATCTGGATTTCCAAATTCATCACATTGTGATGCTATATTTCTCCATAACTTCCAGCATCCTTTTGGTTCTTTATTAAATGAAGCAGGAGTATTGTCATCACCATATCCTGAACCTTCGGTCATGGAGCCATTAGTTATAAATACTAAGTCATTTTCTGTTAAATCAATTGAAATATCATTTCCACTTTTATCTGTTGCAACTATTCTTTTTGCAACCTTTTTATCATCTGAAATTGAAAACTCAACATTATCAACAGTAACTCCATATTGAAATTTAGCACCATGATCCTCCAAATATTTAATCATAGGTTTTACAAATGAAGTATATTGATCATGTCGTGAAAATTGTAAAGCTGAAAGATCTGGTAGTCCTCCAACGTGATGAATAAAACGATTCATATATAATTTCATCTCTAAAGCACTATGCCAGTTCTCAAATGCAAACATAGTTCTCCAATAAGTCCAAAAATCAGAATTTAAAAGCTCATCAGAAAAAATATCTTCTATAGATTTATTTTGAAGTTCTGTATCTGGTATACTTACAAAAGCAGCTAATTCTTTAGCCAGATCTTGGCCCAAATTAAATTTTCCATTGTCATAGCGCTGACCTCTATTTTCAGTAACACGACAATTACTAAAATTCGGATCATCATAGTTTGTATAGTAAAAGTGATCTAACACAGTCATATTAGGATCTTCTGTAGATGGTAATGAACTAAACAAATTCCATAAGACCTCAAAATGATGCCCCATTTCACGTCCTCCACGTGCTACATAACCCGCATTTTGACGAATTTCAGCATCCAAAGACCCACCAGGAATATCTAGTTGCTCCAAAAAAGTAATTTTGCTACCATCCATGTGAGCATCACGAATCAAAAAACAACCAGCTGCCAATGCTCCAATTCCTGTACCGATTAGGTAAGCTTTTTTGTCATCAATTCCCTTAGGTTTTCTTGCATTTACTAAAGAATGATAAGTTCCATTTGTAAGCATAAGTCTATCATCGTGTGTTTTTAATTTCATTCTATTCCCTTCTTTCTTAACTTTTAATAGCCTTTCAAATCCTACTATTATATATTTTTAGTTCGTTTATGTTCGTTATATTAATATTCCCTATTTTGGAGCATAGTATACAATAATTTTTTCTTTAACTTTGTGAATATTTCTTATCTGTAAGATTTGTTTAAATCTATAATATAACTTTTTTATGCTTTTTACATTATACAAACAAACTGCGGTGTTCAAAATTCGAACACCGCAGTTTGTTTGTATAGTTTTTACTAGGCATCATCTAAATTAGCACTTCTCTTAAGAGATAATTCAATATTTCCATTAAAGAGCTTCCCAATTCGTCTGATAATAGTCTCTGGCTCTTCCTTCATTCCAGAAGAAATCCAACGTAATACCATTTCAGTAAGAGCACACTGATAAAAAGAGGCAATGAGTTTTTTATCTCCTGAAG
>JBFNEZ010000344.1:0-2344 GCA_040797825.1 Thermotaleaceae bacterium
TCATTGCCTACCATCATACATTCTCCAGGAGTTTTGTCAATAAGCTTTAATATTTCTTCGTAATACTGAAGATTTGGTTTACAAAAGTGCATACATTGGTAATCCGTAATCAAAGCAAAGTCACTTTCTTGCAAACCACTCCACTGAATTCTTTGTAAAATAGCTTCTCTGGGAAATAGAGGATTTGTTGCAACTACCATCGTATAGCCTTTTTCCTTCAGTATTTCAATCACATCCTTTATCACAGCAGTGGGTTGTACTGTTGACTGAAGATGTTTAAAGTCATTTTTATAAAAATCATCAAACACTGGTAATAGATTGTTCAGGTCAATGTTAATTCTTGTTGAAAAATCTTCCATAAAAATTTGCTCGTTAGTTTTCGTAATATCTATATTCCGAATCATACATTCAGTAGAAGCTAAAACCATAGTAGATAATTCTTTCGGCTCTATTAAATGAGCACATTTACTGGAAAGAGCTTTAAAATAGCTATTTAAAAAGAGTTCCGTATTCATCGGTAAAAGAGTTCCATCCAAATCAAATAATATCGTATTTATCAAAACACTCATCCTTTCTTTAGTTGAATAACCAGATTTTCTAAATATAAAAACAGTTAACTATGCAAAAAATAAATAGAGGAGGTTTTTTTATGAATGAAAAAAAACATCAAGGTGACAAAACAAACCCCGTTCCAAATCTAGTGCATTTTAAATGGGGAGGCACTACTACAGAGTGGGAAGAAGAAGCCGATCAAATTATGAACTATAAACAGGATCAGTTAGACTCTAAAGAAGATACAGAAGTTAAAAAAATGAAAATTGAGTATGGGAAACAAAAACAGTATTGGTAAAAAACATTTTATACTATAGGTATAAGTCTATAGCGTCCTATAATTATGAATTATAAAGATTCGCTCTAAGGAGCGAATCTTTATTCTAAATAATCTTTTAATTTTTTACTTCTACTTGGATGTCGAAGCTTGCGCAATGCCTTAGCTTCAATTTGTCTAATTCTTTCGCGGGTTACATCAAACTTTTTGCCTACTTCTTCAAGGGTTCTCGCCCTTCCATCATCTAGCCCAAATCTTAATCGCAATACCTTCTGTTCTCTTGGCGTAAGGGTTTCTAATACCTCTATTAATTGTTCTTTCAGCATAGAGAAAGCAGCTGCCTCAGCCGGTGCTGGCGCATCATCATCAGGTATAAAGTCGCCAAGATGACTATCTTCTTCTTCACCTATAGGTGTTTCAAGAGAAACAGGTTCTTGGGCTATTTTTAATATTTCTCGAACTTTTTCTACAGGCAAATCCATTTCCTTTGCAATTTCTTCAGGACGAGGTTCTCTTCCCAATTCTTGAAGCAATTGTCTGGAAATACGAATCAATTTATTGATAGTTTCCACCATGTGAACAGGAATCCGAATAGTACGGGCTTGATCCGCAATAGCTCTCGTAATCGCTTGTCTTATCCACCAAGTTGCATAAGTACTAAACTTATATCCTTTTCTCCAATCAAACTTTTCTACTGCTTTAATCAAGCCTAGATTACCTTCTTGAATCAAATCAAGAAATAACATTCCTCTACCTACATATCTTTTTGCAATACTGACTACTAGTCGAAGATTGGCTTCACATAGTCTTCTTTTTGCTTCATCATCTCCCTGTTCCATGTTTTTGGCCAGTTCAATTTCTTCTTCAGCTGAAAGAAGGGGCACCTTCCCAATTTCCTTTAGGTACATTCTAACGGGATCATCTATATTAATACCTTTAGGTATAGAAATATCCAGGTCAACAATTTCTTCTGTTTCAGGAATATCCTCTATTTCTTCAACATCGGGAAGTTCATCGAGATCTTCTTCTCCTCGCTCTCCAATAATGTCAATTCCCATGGAAGTCAAGTTATCATATACTTCTTCTACCTGTTCTTTATCTAGCTCAATTTCTTCTAAAGTATCCATAATTTCGCCATATGTCAATATACCTCTTTTTTTACCTTTATCAATTAGAGTCTTAACAGATTCTATTTTTTGTTCTTCTATTTTCTTGCTCATCCTATTTCCCTCCCTTCTTTTATCCTTATAAGTTCTTTAATTCTTTCAGTATTTTTTCCATCTCTATACATAATTCTCTTATCCTCGCTATCTCTAATGAAGACTTGTTCTCTTTTTTCTCTATTAGTTTTAATTCTGTTTCAATATCAGTTTTCCTTTTCAGTAGTTTGTACTTTTCAATACGATTTGTAAAATCAATCAATGCTTTGGGAACAGCCTCTTCCGAGATTATAACTTTCTGTATATCATGAAAAACCATAATCTCATTAATTTCCAAATGATTGATGATATAATC
>JBFNEZ010000345.1:0-2335 GCA_040797825.1 Thermotaleaceae bacterium
GTATGATCAAACATATTCCTATGAAAACCAGTGGTTATCTTCTTTTAGAGCATTCCGAGATGAAAAAGAATTAACTAAAGAAATGGTTGCAGCCCTCATAGAAACTGTGGAACTGTATGCCGATAGGAGTATACAGATCAATTTTAAGTTTAAAGACGAATATGAGGAATTACTTGATTATCTTAACACTATAGAAGATGAGGTGAAGCCTGATGAACAAGAATGTCTCAGTAGCTATGTACATTAGGCTTTCCAATGAGGATGCGGACATTTCAAAAAATGATGCAAAAATTGAAAGCAACAGCGTTAGTAATCAGCGTGATCTGTTGATAGATTTTATAAGTCGCCATCCTGATTTGGCAGATTCAAACATCTTGGAGTTTTGCGATGACGGCTACAGCGGTACGAATTTTGAACGTCCGGCAGTACAGCAGTTGTTAACCAAAGTAAGGCAAGGAGAAATTAACTGTATTGTGGTAAAAGATTTTTCACGATTTGGCAGAAACTACTTGGAGTTAGGGGATTATCTGGAGCAAGTATTTCCGTTTTTAGGAGTTCGATTTATATCTGTAAATGACGGATATGACAGTGCAAAAGATAATGGTATAACGGCAGGCCTTGATATTGGGTTGAAGAACCTTATCTACGACCTTTACAGTAAAGACCTATCAAAGAAAGTAAAGACAGCTAAAACAGCCAAAATGAAAAAGGGCGAGTATATTGGTTCTTTCGCTCCATTTGGGTATCTCAAAGCGAAGGATAAGAAAAATGCAATTGTTGTTGATGAGGAAGCTGCAGTTGTTGTTAAGCGAATCTTTCAATTGGCAGCCGAGGGGAACAATACAAGTGCGATCGCTAAAATACTCAATGCAGATGGAGTACCTTCACCTGCAAGGCACTACCAAAAAAATCATAATAACAAAAAGTGGAGAAAAGCCAAAGGAGATTTGGTTTGGCAAACTATGGCTGTCTTAAAAATCCTTAAAGATGAAACTTACACAGGAAAGACAATCAACCATAAGAGGGAAAAGCCTGACGTTAACAGTATGAGTACGGTGGCTGTTCCGAGGGAACAATGGATAGTGGTTCCAGATACGCATGAGGCTATAATAAGCGAAGAATTGTATTTGGAAGCTCAGAAGGTGATTCGTAAGATATCCAAACGTAAAGAGTACAAGATTGATAATACAAGAGTTCTTTATGGTAAAGTAAAATGCGGTATTTGTAAGAAGAACCTTCAACGCTCACATACAAAGGTGCCTTATTATATTTGTAAGAGCAACTATTTTGATGAAAACAGCCTTTGCTATCATGGAAGAACAGAGGAGCCAATGATTCTGGAAGTGCTATTGGAAGCAATACGGCAACAGGCTCAAATAGCCAACAAAGCAGAAAAGCTTGTACTTAAGGAAAAAGAAAAATCAGAAAGTGAAGTGGCTGATTTATTACAATCTGCAAGGAAAGCTCAGCAACATCTTGAAAGGCTAAATGCTTTAAAAATTGAAGAGTATGAGAAATATTTGGATGGGAAGATCGGAAAAGATGACTATCTGAAGCAGAGAGAAATGTACAATCAAGAGATTGAACAAACATCCTCGCAGATTAGCAAACTGGAAGCCGATTACGAACTTCAAAAACTAAAGAATAAGGAGTCGGAAAACCAATTTATCGAACACTTCAAAAGAAAACAGGAAATCAAAGAACTAAGCAGGGATTTAGTGAAAGAACTTGTTGATTCAATATACGTGTTCGGTGAAAATCAGATTGAGATTGTGTGGAACTTTGCTGATGATTATAAAAAAATATTGGAGATGTTATAATGAAGAAAGTATGGATCTACAGCAGGATTGCTAATGCTGAAAATTTAAATGATGCTTATCTGACTGGTCAAGAAATATCGTTAAAGAAATTGGCCGAGCAACATTGTTTTAGCATAGTTGGATATTCAAGAGATATTGGCAGTGGGCTGAATCTCAATAGGAAAGGACTCAAGGAAATTGAGAATGCCATATCTGTAAATGCGATTGATACCGTTATTGTAAAAGATATGAGCAGGATTGGCAGAAATGTTTTTGATGTTCTTTCTCTTTTAAGAGATTGGAAGGAGCAAGGTATTGAATTGCTTACGGCAGATGAATTATAGAAATATCAATAAACCAAAGCAAAGGACGGATGATTCTTAATAATCTTAAACCGGGTGGTTTCGTTGAAGAAATCGCTCGGTTCTATTTTTTTATGTGAAAAATTTAAAAATTTTTTAGTTTTTACTTGACACAGGCTGACGAGTGTCATCATGTCTCCGCCTTCAGTTTCGAAAAGGTACTTAAAAATGCTA
>JBFNEZ010000346.1:0-2275 GCA_040797825.1 Thermotaleaceae bacterium
GCAACTGCCTGGGAGAGTAGGTCGTTGCTAGTTACATAAAGAACCCAGAACGAAAGGATTTCGTTTTGGGTTCTTTTCGTTTTTTCAATGAAATAGCTAGATGTGGCATAGGGCGGGTTGCAAGGTTTGCAACCCCTACGTACAGGCCATGCATCCGAGAAGAAAATTTTAAACCGTAGGGAACGCATCTTATGCGTTCCGTCATTAGGATGTATTATTTAGCTAAAAGATACAGTGGAAGGGCACAGCAGACCCTACTGTCCTTCCGTTTGCTCATAATACCATGTTATCATAAATAACATATGACTCTAAAAGAAAAAACTACCCGATGTGAAATACGGATAGTTTTTATAAATTACAAAAATAAATATGTAAAAAAGTTACAGAGATAGTTCAGGAAACCAGATCTTAATTTCTCGCATTGCTGAATCTAAACTATCGGACGCATGAATAATATTTTTAGTAATACTATGGGCATAATCTCCTCTGATTGTACCAGGTAAAGCTTGGCGAGGATCCTTATGTCCATTCATCAATCTAATTACATCGATAGCATTTTCTCCTTCGATTACCATAGCCATGAGAGGTCCTTGAATCATATACTCTATAAGTTCTCCAAAAAAAGGTTTTCCACTATGCTCTTCATAATGTTTTTCTAATGTCTCTCTACTGGCACAAATCATTTTTGCTCCTAGAAGATAAAATCCCTTCTTTTCATATCGACTTACAATTTCTCCGATTAATTTCCTTTCAACGCCATCGGGTTTAACAATTACAAGTGTTTTTTCCATAATTATTTATACCTCCTATTTTTATGTTTTTTTGATTATAACCTAAAATAATAAAAGCATATACCCTTTGGAAGGAAATATATGCTTTTATTAAAAAACTAATAAGGAATTAGGAAAGTTGTTTTATAAAAGCCTCTAATCGCTTAATACCTTCAATTAACTCCTTGGTATCACAGGCATAAGAAATTCGAATATAGTTATCCATACCAAAAGCAATCCCAGGGACGACAGCTACTTTTCCTTCCTCTAATAGTTTATCGGCAAAAGCTGCAGAGAAGCTATTGTTCCAATCAATTTTATTCATGAAAGAAGATAGGTCTATAAAAATATAGAAGGCTCCTTCTGGGTTTATAAATTTTAAACCGCTAATTACAGATAGCAGTTCTACAGCCTTATCTTTTCTGTTTTTATAAGTACCAACCATATTTTTAATTTCTTCTTCTGAAGATTTCAAAGCGCCGATAGAAGCCCATTGAGAGATGGTACTAGGGTGGGAAACAAGATGTCCTTGAACGCTGCTAATAGCCTTTGCCAATTCTTTATTGCTTGCTGTGTAACCAATGCGCCAACCTGTCATAGCTGCTGATTTAGATAAGCCATTGACAGTAATCGTGATGTCCTTTGCTGCAGCAGAAAGAGAAGCAGTACTCGTAAAAGTATCCTTATAACAGATTTTTTCATAAATCTCATCGGACAGAATATAAATACCATGCTTTGCACAAAGCGATACAATGGAATTGAGTTCATCTGCTGAATATACAGCACCGGTAGGATTGGATGGATTGGTTATGAAGAGTAATTTTGTCCGTGCTGTAATATATTTTTCTATATCTGCTGGAGTAGCTTTAAAGGAATTTCTTTCCTGAGTATCTATGAAAATAGGAACACCCCCTACTAGCTTTACCATTTCAGGATAACTCACCCAGTAGGGTTTGGGGATTAATACTTCATCACCAGGATCTAAAAGAGAAATTAAGGTGTTGGTGATAGCGTGTTTAGCACCGTTAGAGACAACGATCTCATCTAGGCCATAGGCTAGGTTATTTTCAGATTGAAGTTTTTCTTGAATGGCCTTGCGCAGTTCTACAACTCCTGGTACGGCATCATACTTGGTGAGGTTTCTTTCAATAGCCTTTACAGCCTGATCTTTGGCGGCAGAAGGAGTAGCAAAATCTGGCTCTCCAATACTAAGATCGATAATGTCATGACCTTGAGCTTTTAATTCTTTTACCTTTGTGCTGATGCCTATAGTAAAAGAAGGGGTAATGTTTTTGAATTTTGAAGATAACATAGAAAACCTCCTTCGTTATTAGTATATAATTACTGTAAAGGAAATGAAGAATATATGCAATGTATCTTTTAGAGAAAAATATATTTTTATACAAGAAAAGAGACGTTAAGAACCTAGAATAATTATAAAGTCATTGACGTCTCTTGGCATATGATATATAAAGTCTACTTAATATTTTTATAACTATTAATCC
>JBFNEZ010000347.1:0-2275 GCA_040797825.1 Thermotaleaceae bacterium
TGAAATCAATGCTTACACAACTTGTTTTGATCAAACCTTTTTATAAAACTACAGCAGTTTGAAAAACCTGAACAGATTTTTAAGGAGTATAAGGAGTTTAAAAAACTGTAGAGATAGTGTGCAGTATAATTTCATTGAAAAGAAGAAACGAGGTGTTCTAAATGCTTGATAAAGCCATTCGTATTGCAGCTAAAGCGCATGAAGGACAGACGGACAAGGCTGGGCAACCATATATACTTCACCCGCTGCGGGTCATGTTTATGCGAAGAAATGAAACTGAAAGAATTTGTGCAGTGTTACATGATGTTATTGAGGATTCAGATATTACTATTGAATATTTGAGGAAAGAAGGTTTTTCGGAAGAAGTTCTGAGTGCATTAGATGCTCTTACAAAGCGCGAGAATGAAACCTATGATGATTTCATTGGCAGGGTTATTGAGAATAAAACAGCCTGTAAAGTAAAGTTGGCAGATTTAAGTGATAACATGGATTTGTCCCGTATTTCAAACGCCACCCAAGAAGATTATCAAAGAGTAGAAAAATACCGTAAAGCAGCAGAACAGATATTAAAGACTATAGATTCTGAGGGTGATGATGAGTATAGAGCCATTAAGGAGATTGAAATAAATGGCTGTGTCTCAGTTCCTCAAAGCTGTTCAGAGGATGAGTTCCTACAAAAGTTTATCGATTTTATTGAAAATAATTATTGGTCATTTGGCGGTGGAGTAAAAGAAATTAATGAAGTAGATGGCTTAAAGGAAGATGAATTTGAGAAAAGAGAAGGGGGTTACCAGCGTGACGACAAACAAGAGAGATAAAGCTTCAGATGTTTTTAATAGCACAAATTATGCATTTTGTAGTAAAGTAAGCTTTGCTGAGGCATTTCCACAGATTAAAAATATAAGGGTTGAAGTTGAAGAGGATGGGGAAGGAGTATACGAATTCGGTAAAAAACAGGTTTATTCCAAAGAAAACATGGGTGAATTCATTAATTGCAGTAATTCACGGTGCTATAATGGCGGTTTTAACATTGGTGCTATTATACGAAATATGATTGAAAGCAAAAGCGCTGAATTTGAAACCGATAGAAGGTGCCAAGGTTATGAAGGCTCTCCAAAAGGAAAGAAGAGGTATGGTCCCTGCTTTAATAGTTTTCACATCAAGGTTCTAATTACTTACAATGAGTAAAAGGAGCTATGGAATTATAACTTATGGGGAAATGGAGGTCTGATATTAATGAACACAACTACTCCGGCGACGATATTAAAACAAATAAGAGACTTATGTGAAAAAATCGATCCTGAATATAAGCCTTTCTACATAGAAGTGAACCCAGATAAAAACTCCATACCTCATGAGTGCTTTGAAAATGTGAATTTAAGGGTTCAAAAACAGGGAGGCTCTATTCAACATGGGTGGGTTATCTGGGAGTGGCCTACGATATATATTGAGGCTGAATTTCATGCAATTTGGGTAAGCCCTTCCGGGGAATTCGTTGATATTACACCGAATGACTATGGAGTTAATAAAATATTGTTTTTACCTGATAGAGATAAGACTTTTACTGGTCAAAGAGTTGATAATGTGCGCATATCTCTAAGGAATGATCCGAATATAATTGAATTTCTAAAAACTGCTGAACAAGTATTTTCAGCAGTAGAAAAAAATGATATCAAAGCTTTAAGAACCTTGCTCTCAAGGAAAAAGGAATTGTTGGGCTATTTAAATGACCTGAATAGTAAATTTGGACGAAATGACCCCTGCTTTTGCGGAAGTGGATTGAAATATAAAAAATGCTGTGGGGCTTTATGATATTATTTTCTATTATTAAGATATTCAATGGGTTTTAGGATTTTTACCTATGAACATGACAAGTGAAAGGAATATTTAGTTGATGATTGAATTGGATCAGGTTGATACTTGGCCTGTACAAATATTAGAGATTTTAGAAAATAGGGCTTCCTATATTAAAGATGAGAAGGAACGTGAAGAACAGTCCTTATGTGATGGCTCATACATATTGAACCCGGTTTATTGTCGTGTATATGATGAAAGTGTTGAAGATCTAAAGAATATACTCATTAAGCATAAAATTCGAGGATATCACTGTACTAAAATTATAAATTGGAATGGCATTCAGAGAAAAGGCCTAACTGTTTTAAGGCCACAGAAATTTCAGAGCACTCTTATTGATGAACTCAAAAGCATTGGAATTGATAGAGTTATACTTGAAAAGATAAAAGACAGCTTTGCCACATTTGAAAAAAATAGGTCC
>JBFNEZ010000348.1:0-2265 GCA_040797825.1 Thermotaleaceae bacterium
GAACCGAGGGTATAACTATTTTTACATTAAAGCATTTGTGTAAGCTAATTAATAATTTAAACTTCGAAAGTGTAACCATCTATGAGCCACATTCAGAGGTATCAACCGCACTATTAGATAGAGTTAAGGTAGTGAATATGTCCAAAATGTTAGCTGAGAGGATCTTAAAAGAATTGGATAATGAAAAAGAAGAGGTATATTTAGTTTATCCCGATGCAGGTGCAGCAAAGAGATATGGGAAAGAAATAGGCTATGAAAAGATTTTAACTGCAAGTAAGGAGCGGGACTTTAAAACAGGGTTTATTAAGAAGTTAGAGATTAATGGGGATGTGGAAAGTAAAAGCTTTAAAGCCATTATAGTGGATGATTTATGTTCAAAGGGCGGCACTTTTATGCTTACAGCTTCTAAGCTAAAGGAAATGGGGGCAACAGAAATATACCTAGTGGTTACACATTGTGAAAATACAGTTTTTCAAGGTGAATTGTTAACTAGTGATTTAATAACGGGAATATATACAACCAATAGTATTTTAAGTAAAGATCATGAAAAAATTAAAGTGTATGAAATTTAAGGGAGGTATTTATTATGGCAAAATTATTAGTAGTTATTGATTATCAAAAGGACTTTGTAGATGGAACACTAGGATTTGAAAAAGCAGTAACCTTAGAGCAAGGTATATATGATAAGGTTAATAAATATCTAAAAAATGGTGACAGGGTATTGTTTACTTACGATACTCATTATGAAGAATATTTACAAACCAGAGAAGGTAAAAACTTACCTATATTACATTGTATCAAAGGTACAAATGGTCATAAGCTATATGGAAAAATAGATGATTTTTCAAATTCAGAAAATACAATGCATTATGAAAAAAAGGGTTTTGGGATATCTCCAGAGGATATGATTCAAATAGCAAATGAAGTGGGAGGGGACATTAAGGAAATTGAGTTAGTTGGAGTTGTTACCAATATATGCGTAATTAGTAATGTGGTATTGTTTCAGTCGCAATACAGAAATGCTGATATCATAGTGGATGCAAGCCTTTGTGGTAGTTTTGATGATTCTCTGCATGAAAAAGCATTAGATGTAATTGAAGGTTTACAAGGAAAAGTAATTAATAGGGGGAACTGATTATGATAAACCCATTTTTATTAACGGATTTTTACAAAACGACTCATCATATGTGCTATGCACCTGGAATCACTAAATTAGTAAGCTATTGGACCCCAAGGATGTCTAGAAAAGATGATATGGATAAAGTTGTTATGTTTGGACTACAGCCTTTTATTAAGAGGTATTTAATTCAATACTTTAATGAAAACTTCTTCCAAAAGGATAAGGAAAAGGTGGTTTATGAGTATAAAAGAATTATCTCTAAAACCATGGGAAATATGGCAGCGGATACAAAGCATATTGAAGCTTTGCATGACTTAGGATATTTACCAATACAAATTAAGGCTGTAGCAGAGGGTTCAAGAGTAAACATTAAAACGCCAATGATTGAAATTACCAATACACAGGACGGTTTTGCTTGGCTAGTGAATTATTTAGAAACCTTTATGAGCTGTAATATATGGCAGCCAATGACAAGTGCAACTATTGCATATAGGTACAGAGAAATAATAGAAAAGTATTTTAATCTTACTGTAGAAAAGGGTGATGTAAGAAAAGCTTGTGGAGATTTCAGCATGAGAGGTTTTAGCTCTGTGGAAAGTGCAGAACTTAGTGGTGCAGCACACTTGATTTCATTTATAGGAACGGCAACCATACCTGCAATTAGCTATTTAGAGGAGTATTATAATTGTAATATAGAAGAGGAAATAGTCGGAGTAGGAACACCTTCTACAGAACACAGTGTAATGTGCAGCTACGGAGAAGATGAGTTTGCAGCTTATAAGAGATTGATCACTGAAGTATTCCCAAGTGGAGTTTTGAGTATAGTATCTGATACCTACGATTATTGGAATGTTATAACAGATATACTTCCAAGGTTGAAAGAAGATATTATAAATAGAGATGGAAAAATTGTTATTAGAGGCGATAGTGGAGATCCAGTAAAAATAATTTGTGGGGATAAGAATGCAGAAAAAGATAGTGAGGAATATAAGGGAACTGTTGAATTACTATGGGATATATTTGGAGGTGAAATTAACTCAAAAGGATATAAGGTCCTAAATAGTAAAATAGGGACAATTTATGGAGATAGTATAACTGTAGAAAGGTGCGAACAAATTTGTAAGGGATTAGAGGAAAAGGGCTTT
>JBFNEZ010000349.1:0-2239 GCA_040797825.1 Thermotaleaceae bacterium
CAAATTCGTCAATAAGTGCATGATACTTAAAATCTAGTTGACGCACCTCTTCCCACGCCTTTTGACTTTCTACTTCATCCCACTTTCTTCCATATGTTCCAGCAATGCTAATATGAAAAACAATTTCATTGGGACTATAATCTCTAGCTTCAAAACCCTTTTTTATCATTCTTCTATGAATAAATGAATAAATCTTTTTTAATTCTTTTGTCTTAACGATATGAACCGTAATACAGTTATAGGGCGCAGGAATATAACTAAAGCCATTTGTATAGATCTCGAAGGGAGGAATATTTTGCACAACTTCCTTAAGTGCCTGCCTAATTGTCTCAACTTCCTGTTTGTCTCTATAATTATAGGCATCTATTGTCACATGGATTTCTGGTAAATATTCTCCTTCCCAGAGATTATATTTCTCCCAAATAGCTCTCTGTATTTTACTACTGCAGTGATATATTTTCCCTTTGGGTACAGCAACAAGATATATTAACTGTTCCATGTCATCCTCCTTTTGTTATTCTTTTTCTATATGTAATAGAAAGAAATTTTTTTGAATATGAATTATAGAATAGATTCCTACAAAGAGGGTGTTGACTTGAAGAAGGGTTCTTTTATTTACAGTACTTTTATTTTGATTGTTGTCAATTTCATCGTACGATTTTTTGGATTTGCATATAGGATATTACTTTCTAGAATGGTTGGTTCTGAAGCCATCGGGTTATACCATTTGGTATTTCCTATTCTAATGCTTCTCATTACTTTTGCTTCTGCTGGGATTCCCGTGGCAGTTTCCAAACTTGTTGCTCATTATGCATCTTTGAATATGCCAAGTGGTTGTAGAAAGGTCTTAAGCATATCTGTAGTTCTTGGACTTATCATTAGTAGTTTGTTATCTTTATTACTCTATTTGAATGGTCATTTTATCGCCGAAAAACTTATCAAAAACCAAGACATTTATTCAGGGCTTATGGCACTCATCCCTGCTATTCTACTCATTCCCCTTTCTTCAATCGTAAGAGGATATTATTATGGTATGAAAAATGTAGGCCCTCCTGGTGTCTCACAGATTTTAGAGCAGTTATTCCGCATTGCCTTTGTTATTGGCATACTGACTCTTTTTCCCCCGAAAACTCCTAAAGAAGCTGCTACAATTGCCATTTTAGGTATTTCTATTGGTGAGTTTGCGGGTTTGCTTTGGTTGGTTATTGCATTCAAAGATATTCGAATAGCTTATGTTAAAAAGACCTATCACCAGCTTACGTCTCCTCGGGATGGCCTAATCTCAAAAATCATCCTCATCGCTGCACCAATAACAGCTACACGCCTGGTAAGTGTTTTAATACAATCAATCAATGCTGCTTTAATACCACAAAGATTGGTTATTTCAGGCCTTTCTGCCCAAGAGGCAATTTCCACCTTTGGAAAACTTACAGGAATGGCTATGCCCCTTCTTTTCCTACCCTTTATCGTAACTTCTGCATTAGTAGTTAATATTATTCCATCTGTAGCAGAAGAGATCACATTAAAACACTGGCACCAGCTTCGTATGAAATGCAATCTGGCAATCCGTATGACTTTATTAGTATCTATCCCCCTAATGGCCTTATTGATTTTCTATGCAGAACCACTGTGTTTATTTCTCTATCAACAGGAAGATGTGGGTACATACCTATCTTTCCTAGGCTATGGTACTGTTTTTTTAAGTTTGCAGCACACACTATCCGGTATTCTTCATGGTATGGGAAAACAAGTTATAACGACCTTCAACTATCTTTTAGGGATGGGGGTCCAACTGGTATGCACCTATTATTTGGTTCCAAATCCTAGCTTTAGAGTCAATGGTTTCATACTAGGTTTTCTTTTATCATCGATTTTGATTTGTACGCTTAACTATATCTGCCTAAATCGCTTTATACAGTTAAAGCTAAGGCTTTTTAACGATATAGGAAAACCTATTTTTGCTACTATTATCATGATACTCTTTTTGTTAAATTTGAACCCTTTGTTTTTAAGATTTCATCTATCTCCTCAAATGTCAATGGCTTCCAGTTTGTTATTTTCCTTACTCAGTTTTCTAATTCTTATTTTTTCTACAGGATGTATCAGTATTCGTACCATTTGGTATATGCTTTTAAAAAAGTAAAACCATATATTTTATAGTAAACCCCTTTTTTCTTAATTTTAGAGAACAGGGGTTTTTTTCAGCCAAGTAAGTAGTTTTTCTATATCCATGGCATTT
>JBFNEZ010000350.1:0-2203 GCA_040797825.1 Thermotaleaceae bacterium
AAGTAGCATATGTTAAACTATAATATTACAAATATTTTAAGAAAAGGTGAAGAAGGTAAAATCAAATTTGCGATACTTTATACTGAAGGATTGGTAGATAAAACTTTAATTCAGGATTTTATTTTAAAAGTACTAATGATAGATATAAGAAAAGTACATCTTGATCCAGGGATTTCATCTAGTAAAGATTTATTTCAATCATTAATAGATTTTGTTCTTCCAGCTGGAGAAATACATGATGCTTCAGACTTTGATAATCTTTTCAGACATCTTTTATCTGGTAATACGATTATACTAATGGATAAATGTACCCAGGGCTATGCAGTCGTTTCAAAGGGTTGGGAAGATCGTGGCGTAGAGAAATCTGATTCACAGACCGTTGTTCGGGGACCAAAGGATAGCTTCTCAGAGACACTGGGAACCAATACAGCAACCCTTCGCAGAAGAATAAAGGATACGAATCTGCGGATAGAAATTCAGGAAATCGGCCGAAGAACAAAAACTGATGTGGCCATGGCCTATATCAAAGACATCGCCAATGATAAAATTGTTCAAGAGGTTCGTAATCGTCTTAATAACATTGATATTGATGGAATATTAGAGAGCAGCTATATAGAAGAACTTATTCAAGATGAGACCTACACACTTTTTCCAACAATATATAATACAGAACGGCCTGATGCCGTAGCAGCAGGATTGTTAGAAGGTCGAATAGCTATACTGATAGACGGTACACCTTTTGTCCTTCTGGCACCAGCTTTATTTGTTCATTTCCTTCAGTCTCCCGAAGATTATTATATGCGTTTCGATATTAGTACATTGATTCGTATGCTTCGATTTTTTTCGTTTTTTGTTGCACTGCTTACGCCCTCCATTTATATTGCAATTACGACTTTTCATCAAGAAATGCTGCCCACAACCCTGCTTATCCGTATAGCCGCACAGCGTGAAGGGGTGCCTTTTCCTGCCTTCGTTGAGGCTCTCATGATGGAGGTTGTTTTTGAAATCTTGCGGGAAGCTGGTATTAGAATGCCAAGAGCAATTGGTCCTGCCATTTCCATTGTTGGAGCCTTGGTATTGGGAGAATCGGCAGTACAGGCAGGAATCGTTTCCCCTGTAATGGTAATTGTTGTTTCCATTACAGCTATCAGTAGTTTTGTATTCCCCACTTATAATATGGCAGCGGCTGTTAGAATTTTACGTTTTCTTTTTATGCTATTTGCTGCCACCTTTGGCTTATATGGTGTTTCTATCCTGTTGATTGCAATGCTTCTTCACTTAAACAGCCTGCGGTCTTTCGGAATCCCCTATATGGCACCTATGGCACCTTTTAATTTAGAAGCACAAAAGGATACCATTTTTCGTTTTCCAATTTGGACAATGGTTGTCAGACCTCGTTTAATCAGCCAAAAGAATAGTGTTCGCCAGCAAAGCTCTTCTAAAGCAAAGCCGCATCCCCCCCATCACTAAAAATGAAAATCCGTTTAAAAGTGAGGAAATGCATTATGAAAAAATTACTTATCTCATTTTTTGTATTCATATTTTGCACCATGTTTTTAACCAGTTGTTGGGACAGACGGGAGTTAAATGAACTTTATATCGTTACCGCACTTGGGATTGATAAAAGCGAGGAAGGATATCTTGTTACCGTACAGTTAATCAATCCAGGAGAAATTGAAAGTGAAAAATCTGAAACCGATACACCGGTTACAACCTATCAAAGTTCTGGAGAAACCGTATTTGAAGCTTTAAGAAGACTTACCCTCGAAGCTCCCAGGAGACTTTATGGCGCTCATCTGAGATTAGTAGTGTTTGGTGAAGAACTAGCAAGGGAAGACGGTATCGGAAAAGTTATAGATTTTATTTCCAGAGACCATGAAATACGAACAGAATTTTATATGCTTGTATCAAAAAACAGCACAGCCGAAGAATTGTTAAATATTCTAACACCCCTCGAACGGATACCAGCAAATAAAATTATATCCACATTGGAAATATCCGAGAGAGTATGGGGTTCTACCCGCCGTATTCAGTTGGATGAATTGGTAAGCAGCCTGATAAATGAAGGAAAAGAGCCCGTGCTGACAGGAGCCATCATTAGAGGCAACCCCGATAATGGGGGAAATATGAAAATTTTAAAAAAACTTGATGTGCCTACTGCTGTTGAAACCCGCTATCTTGCAGCGTTTAAGAAGGATAAGCT
>JBFNEZ010000351.1:0-2186 GCA_040797825.1 Thermotaleaceae bacterium
AGACTGCTTCTTCTAAAGAAGAAGCAGTCTATTTTGTTTCAACATATAAGATGTTATCTATTGAGTATAATAAGGCGTATAAATGAGCAGAATTTGAGTTTAGATGTTCCAGCGATGATTGTCAGAAGTTCATAGGGATGTAAATATAGAATATAGCTAAAAACCTGCACAGTTACATGATGTAATTCTGCGGGTTTTTGTATGGATAAGTATAATCACTGAAATGAAATATATTGATGAAAAACAAAAACATATTGAAAAACAATAAATAAATATTGAAAAATGAGATTTTATGTAGTACGATAAGTGTAAGAATATAGAAAGAATCCTTAGAAGGGAGTTGTGAAAATGAAAATAATTGGTGAGAAGTCACTGGCATCGGTTGTGAAGATTTTATTGGATTTAATTTTTCTTAGCGGGATGGGGGTACTGCTCTCACTGCCTATCTCTGTGCGATGGTATTTGGCCTATGTCCATGGCAATAGGAATGAAAGAATATATTATTTTTTACTCATATTATTAGCTGTCACAGGTATACTGGCTTTAGGTATTGTAAGAGAAATCAGGAAAATCTTTAATACACTGAATGGAAAGGATCCCTTTATCGTAGAAAATGTAAAAAGTCTTAAGTATATGGGCATATTTTCCTTTACAATTGCCTTCTGTTATGTGACAAAAATACTCTTTTTAAATTCTTTTTTTACAATTATCATTTTTATGATATTTGTGATTGCCGGATTTTTTTCAATTATTTTAGCAGAGGTTTTTAGACAGGCTGTGGAGGTAAAAATGGAGAACGATTATACCATATAGAAGGAGGGGTATCATGGCGATTGTTATCAATCTAGATGTGATGATGGCCAAACGGAAAATAGGTGCCATGGAATTAGCCAGTAGAATTGGAATTACCCCTGCAAATCTATCTATTTTAAAGAATAATAAGGCGAAGGCTATTCGCTTCTCTACTTTAGAGGCAATATGCAAAGAACTGCGCTGCCAACCAGGGGATATTCTAGAATATGTAGAAGGGGAAGAGGAGATGGACCAAAATGGAGAGACCGAAGACCAGTAGGCTTGCCTTAGGAGCTTTGTATTTGTGCATAATTGGGGTTTCATTGAGCCTATATGCACGCTTGCAATATGGCTCTCTAGAAGACTTGTTCTTTATCATTAAACCCGTTGTATTTATTGTGGAAAAAGCTACGGGAATTAAATTTTATTATAATCAAAGCTTGGGTTTTGTGAATCAACAAGGGGATGTGGTAATCAATCAAGCCTGTGCAGGTATTAGATTTTGGATGGCTGCTTTTTCTATGTTAGGATTATCCTTTGTATCCAAAATAAGAGGACTTAAAAAGCAGTGGTTGATGGTTTTAGCTTTTATTTTGTTTTCATATATCATTACGGTTTTTGCCAACGCATCCAGGATTATTGGGGCCATATGGGTTTTGGATTTTTCTATAGGGAAAGGCCCTTCTGCTGAAAGACTGCTTCATCAGTCTATAGGTGTGTTATTCTATTGGACCTATTTATTGATTACTTACGGGATTTTTTCAAGATTGTTTAGAAAAGAGGGGGATTATGAAAAAATTATATAAGCCGTTTTTTATTCTATTTTCAGTAACACTTCCACAGTTGATGATGTTGGGCATATTTGGAAGGATATTTTGGTTTCTACATACAGAGTTTACAGAGAAACAAGTTTCCCATTGGATTGGCTTTGGAAGTATATTGGGGATTGTTTGTTTAGGATTTACCGTCTACGGGATTATGCGATGGAGGCAAAGAAAAGAATTACAAATCTTCGCAGCCTATGGCGTGTTTGTTTTTTATTTCTGTTTCTTGATTGCTTACTTTTTTATCTATACAGAGATGATTCCTTTTGACATTCCAACCTACATGCTTATGGGCATAAGCCCGGCTATCACCTTGCTAACTCTCACTATGCCTGCTTTGGCCCATGGAGCATTGCTTATTGTAGAGAATACGGTTGAACATTATCAGATGAAATCTATTCTAAAACCCTTCGTATTTATGATCGTTATTCCTATGTTTTGGTATTTGTTGATGAATCTTCTTGGTATGGGAAGTCTATCGGGCAGATATGTATTTGAACATATGCTTCCTGTTGTATTTGTGGTGAGTTCTGCAGCATTCTTGTTTTTATTTGTGACGATTCTATACAT
>JBFNEZ010000352.1:0-2152 GCA_040797825.1 Thermotaleaceae bacterium
TGAATAGCTTTTTCCAAACGCACAATGGCTAAGGGATACTCTGCACGTACGTAGATAATGCCATATTCTGCACCAATGGCATAGCCACCAATAAGCATACCTTCAATCAGACTATGGGGATCTCCTTCCAAAATACTTCGATCCATAAAAGCACCGGGATCCCCTTCATCAGCATTGCATACGATATATTTCGGTGTATCTGCCGATTGACGAGCGGCATTCCACTTAAACCATGTGGGAAAACCGGCTCCTCCTCTTCCTCGTAACCCAGATATTTTGATTTCCTCAATAATCTCCTGGGGAGTCCTATTGCGGATGCAGTTTTCGATCGCTTTATATCCGCCTGCTTGGATATACTCTTGGATATCTTCTGGGTCAATATAGCCACAATTTCGAATGGCTATTCTTTTTTGCATTTGTAATATTTTTTTGTCTTCATCCTCTATTTCATATTGACGAATACTATCTTGTTCAACAATAGCTTTGTTTATGATTTCTACGGCATTCTCTGGAGTTACCTTCACATAGGTAGTTTTGAAGCCTTGTCCATCTATAATGTCCACAATAGGTTCTAAATGGCACATCCCAATACATCCTGTAAGCTGCACTTCTGCTTGTAGTTTTTTTTCTTCAATCTCCTGTTCAATTGCTTCATACACTTTTCCAGCTCCTGCGGCCATTCCGCAACTTCCCAGTCCTACAACGATCTTCATGCCCTTAAGCCCCCTTTTCCTCCGTATGATTTTTCCTAATTTCCCGAATAACTTCCTTTGCTTTCGCTGGTGTAAGCTTTCCATAGGTTTCACCATTGATCATCATCACAGGGGACAAACTGCAGCAGCCGAGACAGGCCACATTGTTCAAGGTAAATAGGCCATCCTCCGTAGTTTCACCTTCTGAAATCTCCAATTCTTCACAAATCGCCTTTTCTACAGCCTTAGAACCATTTACATGACAGGCAGTCCCTTGACAGAGCATAATGAGATACTCTCCAACAGGCTTTAGACGAAATTGGGTATAAAAGGTAGCCACACCATATACCTTCGCTGGTTTGATTCCAGTTTTCTCAGCAATGTAGTTTAATGCCTTTAAAGGCAAATAATTATAGATCTCCTGTGTTTCTTGCAAGATAGTAATCAAACTTCCGGGAACTGACCCATATTTCTCCAATACGGGATTTAACTCCCTCAAATTAATATCTTCTTCAAACAAACTACTGTGAATATCTTTCTTTCCACCACAACACGCCACTTTTCTCACTCCTTATCTGAAATCCTTTTCTCAAGCCTTCCACGTTTTTATCCATAAAAATCATTATATTATGGATAGTAGAATTATTTCAAAGTGTGTATACAATAAAAATTGCCCTTTTAAGTATTGTATAGATTTTCATATGCTTTTACAATAGTCTGAATAGGAATAAGTAATATTCTATGGAGGAATTTAATACTATTCACTAGATTTTTCAACTTATAAAAAGAAGATCTCCTATAATTTGGAGATCCTCTTTAATACACAAAATCATCTGTACTCTATCTAAATCCATATCCAGGATATCCATATCCAGGATATCCAAAACCGGGTCTGCCGATATAGGTTCTAGGCCAAATTGCTGTTAACAATAGAAACCAGAGCAGCAAGCTGGTTCCACCCCAAAAGGCAGTTTCGACATTTTGGCTTGAAGCGGCAGGAGGATTGGCTGCAACCATTTGTTTAAGATACGCAATCCTTTGTTGTGTTTCGGCAGTTGAATATCCTTCCATCTGTCCCATTAACTCCAGATTTCTCATATGGGCATCTAAAACATCCTGAGATACCTCGCTGCGAACTCTCATAATTTCAGATAGAATTTGTCTGTTAGATGCATTTTTATATTGTTCCATATACCCTTGAAATTGCTCATAGTGGGCTTGATCCATAGTAATTGGATTTAAGATATAGCCATATTCCATTTTTCATTACCCTCCCTTCAAAATAAACTGCTTTTCCCTTGATAGTCCATCCTAGCAAGAATCCTTACCATTAAAACCCCCTGTTAATTCCAGGGAGCTTTAATCTAAATTAAAAGAAAACAGTCTCCTTGTCCGTTCTCTACTACACAATATGCATAGGCCAGGACAGGTGTTCCATTTGGGGCAAGATAATAGGAAAG
>JBFNEZ010000353.1:0-2125 GCA_040797825.1 Thermotaleaceae bacterium
GGTTATATCGATTTTACTTCTAATTTTGTCACAATTTACTTAAGCAGAGTGATCGCACTAAAGCGTATTTATAAATCTAGTAACAGCAGCTATCAAACCAGCTACAGTAATATTAACAATCAGAACTCTATAATCTATGAGGTTAGTCTTACATACAAGAAGGGATTTTTTGAATCTACTATTTCACCTAGAATAAACAGAACAATAGATAGCCAGTTGCCGAAGCCAGGGAAACGTACTACTAATCAAACGACACGCGTGTCTCAAAAGCCCGTGAGTAAAACTGAAAACAAAACAGCCGGTATTTTTAAGCTTCCCGACAGAGTGAAGATAGGAAGTTCCCCAAACCCATATGCAGGGGGAAGCAGACGCTCGACAGGTGATCTCCGCCATCGGGATATTTGCCAGGCCGATTCAGACCCTTATAATTATTCCCCCAATTCTGATAGTCTACGGCCCAGGAATGAGTTCCTGGGAGGTACCGGATCGAATATGCATAGATAAGTAGAGCGACGAGCTTTTTTGCCATTCAGTAGGTTTAGTATATCTATGAGTCCGGCGTTGTAGGCCACGCGAGTTTGCCATCAATACTGCAGCTCATATAGCTCCTCAAAATACCGTTCTTGGAACTTCTTATTCAGAATCCCGGTGTAATATGCAATGGGATTCTTTACTTTTATCTTCGATTTCAGCTTACGAACGAGCTGTGTGAAGGAGTCTAATGACAGAGAAAGCAGGAGATCAGCTTCTTTTTCATAATTGTTGCGGTATGCGGATATCCTGCTCATCCTCCAGAATTCTTCGATCGCCTTTGCTGTTGGGAAGAAGTATTTTACTAGATTTACGAAAGCACCTGGGATTGAGTCGCTGACAAATAGATGGTCTTCAGGTGCATTTTCGGAAACTGGCTGTGTTTTAACTGTTTTTTCATTCGCGGCCTTATCTTTACGTTTATTTTTTTCTTTCATGTTAGTTTGAGAAGGAATGATAGTTTTATTTTGGTGGTTCAATTGATCGCCATCTGGTAGTTCGTTCATTGGGAAACGATTGAAAACATACAGGTTGCTCGACTGAGAGCCGTTTTTATGCGCTGTTTCATAGACGGTGAAAATGCCAATCTTGCTCGCCTTCAGGATCATCCTCTTGAAAGTAGAACGGGAAATTCCCATCTCCCCATATTCCTCATAAATTGCCTTCAATACAGTGCCGATCTTGGCATTGGCCACTCCAGGCACCTTCGCAGCAAAACGCGCCAGCCTCTTCAAACCAATAAATTCACCTTTGCTGAAAAACCGCTTCTTATCCGCCATCCACATTTCAAAATGATTGTTGAACTCCTTCAGAGAACCAAACTGTGAATACCCCGCAAACCCCTCAATACCCGCCGATTTAATTGCCATGCTAATGCACCACCCTTTCACAGTCTATATACAAAGAGACAAGTGAAAAGGACAGGGTGTGGAGGAAGAAATTGTGGCGGAAATGTGAAAGTTGAATGGGGTATAGCTATTTATACAAAAAGACCCCTATACAGTAGATATAAACATCCACTACACAGGGTACAGATTAGATCAGTCTAATTCTGGTTAAAGCCATTAACCAGAATAAAAGGTTGCGATACCGAGCGCGATTAAGGCAAATAAAATTCCTAGAGACAAATAAAGTGCTACTTTTATCTTTTTCTCCATAAGTATCACGTCTTTCTGTTAGTCTTTTAAATGACATTATCTTTGACTTTTGTGTCAGACACGAGGAATTCCATTATTCCTTCCTCCTGGGACAAAATCTCCTTTACACCACTTTGCGAAATTGTTTGAGTGTAATAAATAGGTTTTTGCTGTGCTTTCTGTCAGCGACCCTTGTTTTTTCGCTTGGAGTAATTCCTCTTCATAATCATTTAATAATTGATTCAACTGACTTATGAAATCTTTATTTGCTCTCATCAAACCTTGCTCCCTTCTAATTTCCTGATTTTTTTTAATTCCTCACAGACGGCATAAATAATAGGAAATTCTAGTAACCTTTCTAGCCGTTTTATTTTTGGATTTATTTTCTCATATTAATCTCTGAACCTTTTGCAAGGCTAAATGTCCTTTAGTTGAAATAGTCCAGGTATGTATGGAAT
>JBFNEZ010000354.1:0-2117 GCA_040797825.1 Thermotaleaceae bacterium
GTTTCCAACGGTTTTTCTTTTTTCAGCGATTACTGGTATAAGTATAACTGATATTACAAGTGATCCTTTACAAAAATTGGTATTGTCAATTATGGTAAAAGGAACTCAATTGATAATAGTTTATGTACTAATTAGATCTGATAAAGCTTTTGTTCGAATCTTATCAAACGAGGAGAAGAACAATATTATTCCTTATTTTTTATTTGGAATTTGTTTGATGAGTATATTTGTTTTTAACATTAATTATGCTATCGATAGCGGAGAAAATATTTTTATTTACGAACTACTGTTATTAGCTATCCTACTATTGTATGTTTTTCTAGGATTTAAAATTATCCAAGAAAAAGAACAGTTACTAAAGATTCAACACAAATACAATTTACAGGAAGCCTACGTTAAAAATATTGAAACAATCTTAAACATTATCCGTAGAGAAAAGCATGATTTTGCCAATCATATCAACACCATTCATGCTATTTGTACCCTGAACAGACCGGATGCCTTGGATAAAATAAAGGCCTATATCGATAGGGTGACCCACAACTTACAGTCTGCCTATCGCTACTACAATACAGGAAATGATTATGTGGATGGATTATTGGCTGTCAAAAGCAACTATGCATTTGATCACAATATCCATTTTGAAGTAGATTTTGAAGCTTTGCTAGAGAATACCTCAGTAGACTCCTATGATTTAATTAGCATTTTGGGAAATATTATTGATAATGCCTTTGAGGCGTTGAATCAGCAAATAGACCTAGAGCAAAAAATTGTATCGGTGAGTGCATATGAAGAGAAGGATAGATATTATCTTTCGATTGCAAACAATGGGCCCATAATTCCAAAGGAAAAAATAGATTTAATCTTTTCAAATGGTTATTCAACAAAGGAAGTTGACAAACACGATCATGGGTTGGGCTTATTTATTGTCAAGCAGCTTATTTTAAAAAATAATGGCAATGTGGTTGTAACGAGTACGGAGGAAGAAACTGAGTTTTTAATATGTTTTGATAGGTGGAAGGGGAAAAATGGAGAGATTAGCACAGAATCTTACGAACTTAATTCATTGTAACAAGCCAGAATTAAGTGATTTGGAGATAAAAAAAATTAAATTTGGGTTAGAGTGTTTTTTAGGAGAAACGTCTAAGTTCCTATTGTATCTCATGATTTTTGGATTTTTTTCTTTGACAAAGGAATTCTTATTGGCAACAGTTTTTTTCTGCGTGCCCAGAACCTATGCGGGAGGTTTTCATGCAGATACCTATTGGAGCTGCTTTTTTACAAGCTTAGCCATACTTTCATCGATTATTGTCATCGGAAGCAATGTTGTTTTTGTTTTAGATATGAAATATATCCTGATTTTACTGACTTTCATTTTAGTCTGGATTTATGCACCGGTTGATCATCCGAATAAGCCGATTATCAGTGAGCAAAGACGAAAAAACTTAAAGTATGTTTCATTGGCCATTGTAACCTTATTCACTGGAATTAGTTTTGTTGTATCTGTTGAATATGGTGGGATTGCTACGGTCGCACTGTTTGTTGAAGCATTATCGCTGCCCATTGGAGAATTTGCAAAAAGGAGATATACTAATGAAACGACTAATAGGTGAAGTAATTAAAAACTCTAAAACTGTAAAGCGTGCTCATACAGAATATGCTGTTGACAAGGAATTTTTCGTAGCCCTTGTCACCCTATGTGAAGATCTTACAGTAGATGTTCCTCTTTGGAGTTTTAAGGAAGATATTGCTCTTGAAAAAAAGAAAGAAGTTGAGATAAAAATAAATCAGAACACTTTTCTCAAAATATCTACAGAGTTAGTAAGCTAGCATATATATATATCAAGAATAAAGGAAAATACCTTATTTTGAAAGTTTCAAAGTGGGTGTTCTTTTATTCACATCCTTTCTGATAATATTGACAATTAAACCGAAGCCAATAATGGCTGAAAATAGAATCATAACAGTGCTATATATACCTAGGAGAAGGATAATTACTGCAGACTTGTCCTTTATTAGATTATATGTTTTTAGAGAGAAACCTAAAATCGTGAGAAGAATGAGCATCGTCTTAAAAGGAATAACTTTTTCAGTTGTGTTATAGACAAGTAAAAGTG
>JBFNEZ010000355.1:0-2106 GCA_040797825.1 Thermotaleaceae bacterium
AATCAGGACTTAAGTAATAAAAAACTGTTTTCAGCCGCTTTTGGAAATTCTTATGCATATTCTATTAAAAAGAACCTTCCCTTGCTTCTAGCACAATAGTATGTTAGACTTTTTCTAAAACCGATGGAGGTCATGATGAAAAAGCTTTTTAAAAAAATTCACTATAACGCTCCTGTAATATTAACCTTTACATTTTTATCCCTGTTTGTGCTATTTTTAGGGAGATTTACAGGAAATAGATCCACCATGTTATTTTTCTCTGTGTATAAGGGGTCTATGTTGGACTTTTCTTTCTATATTCGATTATTTGGTCATGTTTTAGGTCATGTTGATTATGAGCATTTCTTTAATAACTTCCTTCTCATTCTTCTTGTAGGTCCCATATTGGAGGAAAAATATGGAGGAAAAAACATGGTTTTCATGATTGTTTTGACAGCCCTCATCACTGGAATGCTGCACATTGTATTCTTTGGAACTACCATGCTTTTGGGAGCCAGTGGTGTGGTATTTATGCTGATTGTATTGAGTTCATTTGCCAATATGAAAAAATCTAGTATTCCTCTTACCCTTATTTTTGTGATGGTTATATTTATCGGTAAAGAAATATATGATGGATTATTTACCAGTGATAATATATCTCATATTACCCATATCATTGGAGGCTTCTGTGGAGGTTTTTTTGGATATACCATCCATAAGGAAAAAGAATCGGAGCAGCCATCACCACCTACGCTCCCTTAGATTATCCTATCTTTACCCACTTTTTCCTGAAAGCAAATTAAAAAGACCTTTTTTAGGCTTATCTATTTTCTGAATAAGTTCTTCTCTTATTTTCATAATATCCATATCATCGGGACAAATCTCTAGATATCTATCCGCAGCAATTAGGGCATCTCTATATTGTTCTTTACGTCTTAGAATATTTAGTTTTAACCCTAATAAGTTTTCAAAATTTCCATCGATTTTAAGGCCCCTGTTGCAAGATTTTTCTGCTTCCTCCAACTGACCCAATTCATAAAAAGCCCATGCTCTATTGCGATGTCCGTTTAAAACCTCTGGATCTAACTCTAGGGCAATATCGCACTGTTCAATACACTTCTCATATTCACTTAGATTGTAGTAGGAGTGACTTTTACATATATAGGCTCCTATGACAGAGGGATCCAATTCAATAGACTTGTCAAAGTACGATAGGGATTGTTCATACTCTTCTAATCTGTCATTTAAAGTATACCCTACGTTATAATAATAAGAAGCACAGGTGGGATTCTTTTCAATAGCTTTTTTGAAGGCTTCTACCGCTTCCCAGTATCTCTCCAAATTGAATAAAATACTCCCCTTTAGTTTATGACTTCTATCCACATGCTCACTGTCTAACTGGATTGCTTTTTCAATTTCTATCAAGGCTTCTTCTCTTTTTCCATCTTCCGATAGACACAAAGCTTTATAGTAGTAGGCCTGTTCGTAACGTTCATCTTTTTCAATGACCTGATCAAAGCAGTGTACTGCTTGATCATAGTTATCCTGATAATAATAGCATAATCCCTTACAGTAACAGGCCTCCTGATTGTTTTCGTCCAATTCTAGCGCTTGATCACAGGCATAAACAGCTTCTTCATACCTTTCATTTAAGTAAAGCACATTGCCTTTTTCATAATATAGCCTTGTATCTTTTAATCCTAAGTCCATGGCATTTCTAAAAGTATTTAAGGCATTGTCATATTGATTTACAGCTGCAAAAAGCTTCATTTTGATAACATATGCATCCACCAGATAGGGATATATCGTTAAGGCTTCCTCACAGGCTGCCAATGAATCTTCATACAACTGCAGTCCCAACAGTGCTTCTCCTTTATTCTTATAAGCATGGGCATTGTTTGATGCAAGCTTGATGGCCTGTTGGGCATTGTCCAAGGCTTCATTATACCGCTTTAATCTGTTTAGCAAATACGCCTTATTATTATAGCTGGTAGCGTCCTCTGGATCGAGGGCAATGGCCCTATCATAATAGATAATGGCATCTTCATATTGGCCAAGCTCATCCAAGATACATGCTTTATAAAATACAAGCTCATGCTCCTTAGGAAATAATTCTAAGGCTTTGCA
>JBFNEZ010000356.1:0-2090 GCA_040797825.1 Thermotaleaceae bacterium
GCATTATACTCATACAGAAATAGCATAGTTCATGGTAAAAGTGATTATAAGTTTGACTTAAAGATTCCGAATGCTTTTTATGGAAGTGAAAAAGATTTGTTTTGGAAAGACTCACTAAAATACATATCGGAAATATTATTGTTTAGATACTGTATCCAAACAAAAACAATTTAAATTTTATGATAAATACATATTTGGGTATAAATGTACTTTATTATAAAAACAAAAATGATGAAAGTTCTGAATTGAGGCATGAAGATTTAGTGTTCTATGGTAGATGTTACTTGGTTCAGAAAAATTTTTAAGGTCGCCGTGTCCTGCGTCTTGCTTCGCTGGGCGTCCCACACCTCCTAACAATGCATTTGCATAAAGGTGCTGGAAGCACGTGTCTCGGGAAGGGTCAGCACCACACCTTCTCACTGGGTGCGAGCACCGCCAAGGGGTATTCCCCTTTGAGGTCCAGTTCGAAGGCGTCGCAAATGTGGGCCCGTTAGGTGTCATAGTTGCTATTAGGGTCTCCCTTTTAGGTCTATGTTAGAAATGATGTTTAATCGGTAATACTCGACTAAGATAAAATAAATGAAGATTGAGGGAGATGGAATGTTTGATTTTATATATGCAGATAAGGGCTACACTGAATACTTAGAGTGTAATGATAATCATATTCCAAGGGAAATACTTTTAAAAAAAATGGAAGATAATGAAATAATTGTTTTAAAAGAAGATGAAAAGATTATTGGATGGTTGAGGTTTAGTTTGTTTTGGGACAATATCCCTTTCATGAATATGTTAATGATAGAGGAAGCGTATAGGAAAAAAGGGTTAGGAAAGATGTTAATAACGTTTTGGGAAAATGAAATGAGAGAAAAAGGGTACAAGACTGTATTGACTTCAACACTATCGAATGAATCAGCTCAACATTTTTATAGGAAACAAGGTTATAAAGATGCAGGGTGTTTGTTACTAGAAGAAGAGGGATTAGAGATAGTATTTAAAAAAGACATTTAGGCTAATGAAATAATAGAATGAATTCTATTATTGATTAAAAAGCAACTACAACACCTAACAATGTTTTTGCACAAGGGTGCTGGCAGCACGTGTTGAGGGATAGATCAGAGCACCACACCATCTCACTGGGTGAAGCACCGCCAAGTAGGGAGGTCCAGCGGGTCCAGGTCGAAGGCGTCGCAAACACGAGACCGTTATACGACAGCCACAGTAATTATCGTGCCAGCCTGAAGGGATATATAGGAGGGCGCAGATTAGAGAATAAAAAGAGTAAATTTGAAAGGTGGTATTAAAATGGCTAGTTTTATTTTGGTAGCAATTTTATTGGCATGGTTTTTGTTTACTTTTGCGTTTGCATTTGTTGGGACTTCACTTGAAAAAGCTGAAAGATTGACAAAAATTCTCTGGAATGGACGTATAAATAAGATGGGGAATCCTCCATTTTCTTGGTTTATGAATGCTTATGAAAATAAAAGCTATATTAAATCTTTCTTTTTTGTATTGATTTTCAATGCGTTTGGGCATGTTGCAATGTTTCTTTTAGGATATATAAAGATAGGATTAGTAATGATTATAATACAGCCTTTTATGCAGGGGGCACTTGTTGGAATGGGAGATGAAAAAACAAGGCTGTACGGAGTTATTACGGCAGTCTTTGAAGTAAGTGGTTTTATCATATCATGTTCTTTAGGATTTTTTGGAGCAATTAATTATTGGTGGATACCTGCAATTTTTTTAGTGTTGAACGCTCTTGTTGAAGCAAGTGGAGTTTTGATAGGAGCTCAGGGCGTACCAGGAATAGAAGCAGTAAAAAATAAACAGTATAAGTAACTATGCAGAATGAATATAATATGTTCTTACTACTTAAGGGTAATATTCTTAAATTGTAAATCACAAAGGATCAAAGCCACAGCATCCCAGCTGTTATTGGCTTCGGGGACTCGGTCCATCGTATAACAAGTTGATTCCAGTGCGCTGCGCACACCCTCTCATACTTCGAGGGCGTCTGGAATCACAGACGTTAGGGGACATTGGAAAAAGGAGGTAGAGGTGTGGAAAAATTTTCAATACCAGGAGCAGGA
>JBFNEZ010000357.1:0-2076 GCA_040797825.1 Thermotaleaceae bacterium
CATCCATATGATTGACTCTTTCATCTATACGATTTACTTTTTCATCTATTGAGCTTACCTTATGGAGTATTTGTTTTAATAGTTGTTCCATACATCTACCCCCCATCCTTCACTTTTTAATCTTATTATATCACAGCTTCATGAGAAGATAAGCATACCTATCCAGGCAAATTTTGTTTTGCAGCCATAGTTACAAATTTCTACACAATAAAAGTCTTTCAACCAAATTAGTTTTGAAAGACTTCCCCACTTGAACCCCATAGGATCTACTTAAGTAACTGACATGCCTTTTTTTCTCTCTAACCAATCACTTCAATTATTTGCCACCTTTAATAACTCGAATCTCGAACGCTTGCCGCTCTACTTTTTCGTTCAATTCATTAATCTTAGACTCTACTTCACAGAGTCTCTCTGTATTTTGCTTATATCCATCATATAAAGCCTTCAAGTGATTGTCCATCTTATTTTCAAGCCTTACCACACTATGTTTTACTTCTTTTACTTCTTCTTTTAATTCTTTCCTTACTTCTTTTAATTCTTTCCTTACTTCTTTTACTTCTTCCCTTACTTCTTTGAAACCATTTTGCATTTCGCCGTACATTTTTTCCAGTAAACTAAAGACCCTTTCATCCATCGTTCCTCCCCCTTCATCGCTTGCTCCATGGCTATATTATATCATTTCAATAAATAGCTTTAAAGTCTGATTTATTGGAGTTTTCTTGTGAAACAATGATCCATTCTCATGATACTTGTTTTTCTACATCATGGTCCATCTTCTATTTCAACTGTCTAAGAGCCTTTTTTCTACGCTGCCTTTGTGATTACACCTACAAGGACATTTGCAAAATCATAGGCAATATATGTATCTCTGAGGTATCCAAGCTCTGCCAAAGAGGTTTTTATCTCATCAAAAATGATTCTCCTTATCAACGCTTCTTACCAACTCTTATAAATACTATAAGAGCTGCATAGTACAGCTCCTTACTATGGGTGTATAGAGATTTACAGAAGCAGCTTTATAGCTTATTTATAACATAGATAAATTCTTCAAAGTCCTTTAAATGGTTTTCTATCACCCTCTGTAAAATCTCAGTATTAACCTTTTGGTAATTATGAACAGCTATATTTCTAAATCCAATCATTGCTTTTAATTTTTTTAACATTTCTTCATCGATGATCCCATGATCACTTAATACCTCAAAAGCATCTCTACTATTCTGAGGAATTCCCAGCTTTCTCACAGAAACCAAATACATTGCGATATCAATAGTGGCCTCAACAGCTCTTTGGATGTTCAGTATGATTGAATCCTGTTTTGTATAGTCCTTTAGATTCTCTGGGTTTTTGTCATAAACTTCTCTGACCCTTATTAAGCATCTTTCTATAATGCTGATCTTGTTATATAAAACATCTTTAACCATATACTTTCCCATCCCTTTCAATGGCATCTAATATGATTTTTCTTTCCTCATTTAGCTTTGCATACTCCTTAAAGATCCTAATATTATAGTGAGCCATCAGCTCTTCGTCCTCACAATACAAGACTTCCCTCGTACCTACAATCTGAGCCGCAAATACTGTACTAATATCTTTAAGATGCACAAGCTGCACATCTCTCTTCACCTCAAAGGAGAGTTCATTGACAGCTGTAAAAAGGTTATATGCGGGGATCATCTGGTCTGTATAAATAGCTATATCAATATCACTATCCTCCCGTCCTTCCCCTTTGGCAAATGAACCAAAAAGATAAATAAACTTTGGATGGAATTCTTTTCTCAGAAATTCTGCTATTTTACTTTTATACTCCTCCGATAAATACATCCTTCTCTCCCCCTCCTTATACTTTATTTACAGTATATCATTTATACAAACTTTTACAAAATGAAGCCCCTTCAAGCTAATCCTTCCTTCAAAACTGCATTTCGTCATTCGTACAAAAATTCAATTCAAGAACCGTCCCGTGATTTCTTTCCGCCGTTTATCCTCTTTTTTACATCTCCACCCGCTCCATTTCCTGTGGAACATTGTCGATTCTTAGGCCAGTTTTACCATTAGTAGATAACTGTCCCCGAAATA
>JBFNEZ010000358.1:0-2062 GCA_040797825.1 Thermotaleaceae bacterium
AAAGACCTTTTCTCGTTACTGCCTTATAATACTCCTTTTGACTGATACCTTCCTCAATGGGAAATTGGAACTGTACCAGTTTCTTTTTTAATACATTACAAACCCTTAGCTTTTCAGCTTCACTTACATAAGCTTCCCAGGTTTTTAAAAATAGCTCATCAGGTAGAGGAAAGGAACAACTATCTTCCTTCTGGTGAAAAATGTTTTGGTTATATGCTAAAAGCTCCTGAATTTCCAATTCCTCTGCACCAAATGAAATTAGAATTTCTTTTCTTTTCTTCAACCTTTCACCCCATTTGCTAAACATCAAACTATCCATCTTCTCCATTCGTGTATGGATAATGCTTATGCCAATTGTCTTTTTGCTAGTTCAGAGAATGTTCCGTTTTTTCCCATCAGCTCTTGATAGGAACCTTCTTCCACGATTCTTCCTCGATCTAAAACAATAATTCTATGACAATTCATGATAGTGCTCAACCGATGGGCAATGACAATTCTTGTTGCACTCAAATTATCTAGACTATCACTTACAATTTTTTGAGTTTGATTGTCCAATGCACTGGTAGCCTCGTCAAAATAAATAATTCTAGGCCGATTGACAATGGCTCGGGCAATTAATAGTCTTTGTCGTTGTCCTCCGGATAGAGTGCTTCCGCCCTCACTAATTACGGTATGCATACCCATTGGCATCCTTTCAATATCCTTATCTAGCCCCGCCATTTTAGCAGCAGTCCAAGCATCCTCTATGGTAAGATTAGGATTTGAGCCTATGATATTCGTAAATATATCTCCTGACATCAATTGACCATTTTGCAGCACAACGCCCAACTGTTTCCGAATAGAACGAATATTGACTTTGCTCATATCCATACCATTGTAGTAGATCTGTCCATTTTCTGGCTTTTCAAATCCTAACAGTATTCGAAACAATGTCGATTTTCCACTTCCTGAAGAGCCTACTAATGCTACATACTCACCTTCTTTTATACGAAGAGAAACGTCTTGAATTACAAGGGGTCCATTCTTTTTATATCTAAAAGATACATGATTTACCTCTATTTCACCGGTTAGTTCACCTGCGTCGTCCTTCGTTTCATCATACTCTGGTAATGTTTCTAATATAGGCTTTGTAGTTTCATACATGGGTACGATTGCATTTACTGTCAGTAATGCTTGTGAAAGAGATGTCATATAAGCTATAAATGTTCCTAATGCTGCATTGAAAGCAATGAATTTGCCTGGTTCTAAATTGCTCTGGGTAGCATTAATAACAAAATAGAAGATGATAATAGACGTAACCATTGGAAAAAAAGAATTAAATGTTTTTAGCCAGTTAGCAATAAGTTTTCCTTTAAAAGCAATTTTCCTTTGAAAGCTAAATTCTTTCACCCATTGATAGAAAGCTCTGCGCTCTGCACCCGCTACTCTGAATTTTCCTACACCTGCTAGAAGCTGCAGTACCAATCCGTGTATTTTATTGGAAATATGTATCAGTTGTCGTTCGTAGCGAATTTGATAATATCCAAGCCCTAGTGTTATCAAAATACTGATTATTACTGGTATCGATGCTATTAAAGCTAATTTTTTATCATAATAAAACAGCAGTCCAAAATTAAAGATAGAGAAAATACTGGTAAGCATAGTAGTAATGGTTACACCCGATAATATTCTTCGTATCTCTGTAATACTCATGGCGCGCATCGCCAGTTCTCCAGAAGTATAATCTTTAAAAAAAGGTGCCGGAAGACTGAGTAGCCGATCCCATACAGCTGCTTGGATAGAACCATCCATCTTTCCTTCCATTCTTAGCATCGCAAAAGACCTTGTCAATTGGAATAAAAAATCTGCCACTGCAATTGCAGCTAATAAAAATCCTACTTGTAAAAGCTGCGCTTTTTCTCCCCCAGGAATGACACTATTAAATATAATCCCGGTTGCTACGGGTATCAGCATGCCTAAAAGACCACCTGCTAGACCCATTAAAAGGATCATGAGGATATCGCGTTTCCAGCTGCTTTCTAATCCAAATTTCAATAGATCCTTTACCTTAAGAATTTTATTA
>JBFNEZ010000359.1:0-2055 GCA_040797825.1 Thermotaleaceae bacterium
ATGAAATTTGATGGAGTTACAAGAGAAAAAGGACGTTCTATGCGAGTTAAATGGCTTTGCCCTAAATCTAAAAAAGTACGAATTAATGGTAAAACTAAGTATATACTTTCCTGTGAAAATCCATGTACATCTTCACCTTGTGGAAGAATATATCATCCAACCATCAATAAAGACTTTAGACTTAATTGTCCTCTTCCTCGAAATACAGAAAAATGGAATAACTTATATAAAATCAGAACTATTACTGAAAGAACCAACAATATTATTAAACACCCATTAGGTCTATCGACCTTAAAAATTAATAAGACGGATTCTTTAAAAGCTGAATTATTATTAGCAGGTATAACCCAATTAATTACTGTAATTATTAGCTATAAAATTAATAATAAAAATAAGATACTCTCAATAAAATCATTAATTGCTTAATCTATAGTTTGTTTTTTTAAAAATTTAATATTTATAATTTAAGGTGAGTATTTAATTTTTTAAATCATTAGTTTTGCAATCAACTATAAAAGGGTTAAAATTTTAGATTCGATGAAAAGATTAATCTATCAGCCGACAGGAAGTGTCTATCAAGTCCTGTCTGCTGATGTAAAAAATAAACATGGCTTTAATACCCATGGAGTTGTATTTGATGAGCTTCATACACAGCCTAATAGAAAGCTTTACGATGTTATGACTAAAGGAAGTGGTGATGCTAGAACCCAGCCACTTTATTTTCTTATTACCACTGCTGGAGATAATCAAAATAGCATCTGCTGGGAAGTTCATCAAAAAGCTGTTGATTTACTTGAAGGAAGAAAAACTGACCCTACATTCTACCCTGTTATTTATGGTGCAGATATGGATGATGATTGGACAGACCCAGAGGTTTGGAAAAAGGCTAATCCTTCCCTTGGAATTACTGTTACCATGGATAAAGTTAAAGCAGCTTTTGAATCAGCTAGGCAAAATCCTGCTGAAGAAAATAGTTTTAGGCAATTAAGGTTAAATCAATGGGTAAAACAGGCAGTACGTTGGATGCCTATGGACAAATGGGATGCCTGTGCATTTAAAGTTAACCCCGATGATTTAAAAGGTAGAGTTTGTTATGGCGGCCTTGATCTATCATCTTCTACAGATATAACAGCCTTTGTTTTAGTATTCCCCCCAGAAGATGAGGATGATAAATACAGTATCCTTCCATACTTTTGGATACCAGAAGAAAATATTGATCTCCGAGTTAGAAGGGATCATGTTAATTATGATTTATGGGAAAAGCAAGGTTTTATTAAAACCACTGATGGTAATGTCGTTCACTATGGTTTCATAGAAAACTTTATTGAAGAATTAGGGATGGACTATAACATTAGAGAAATCGCCTTTGACCGCTGGGGTGCTGTTCAGATGACTCAAAACTTAGAAGGTATGGGCTTTACAGTTGTACCTTTTGGTCAAGGCTTTAAAGATATGAGTCCTCCAACTAAAGAATTAATGAAACTTACCTTAGAAGAAAAATTAGCCCATGGTGGCCACCCTGTCCTTAGGTGGATGATGGATAATATATTCGTTAGAACTGACCCTGCTGGAAACATTAAGCCAGACAAGGAAAAGTCTAGTGAAAAAATTGATGGTGCTGTTGCCACAATAATGGCATTAGATAGAGCTTTGAGAAATGATGGAGTTAGTACTGGTAGTGTATATGATGAAAGAGGGATATTGGTCTTTTAATATCGTGAATCATTTGGTATACTTATTGTTGGTTACGAATTAAGTTGATATACGACTTAATACAAAAGTAAATATAAACGGAGGACAAATCAATGGGTATTTTTAGCATTTTTGTAATAAACACAATTCATTATCAACCAAACAAGAAATAAGTGGTTATAATGAATTGATAAATGAAAATTCATTATAACCGTGACAGAGAGGGTTATAATGAATAGAATAAATATAAAATATAGTCAAAATTTTATTACTTCGAAGAGAAATATAAATAAAATCTTGAAAAATATAAATTTAAACGAAGAAGATAACGTATTTGAAATAGGCTCGGGCAAAGGTCATACT
>JBFNEZ010000360.1:0-2051 GCA_040797825.1 Thermotaleaceae bacterium
AATGCCAGCCTGTCACGCTGGAGGTCGAGGGTTCGAGCCCCTTCCGGGTCGCCATAGGGCGGCATAGCCAAGTGGTAAGGCAGAGGTCTGCAAAACCTTTACTCCCCAGTTCAAATCTGGGTGCCGCCTCCAAATCTTAATCATTTTCAAGTATCTGATCCTAGTTCATCTAGGATTTTTTTGTGTTTTTTCTTATTCTCTTCAAAGAGCAGGAGTTGATTGATAATGCCTCAAATATCCTTCCCAAATCCTTTTATACCAAATAAAAAAGTATCTTCTGTGATTGTAGATAGGAGAATATCTTTAGAGACAATGAATAATCTAAGGCATATGGGTATACATATAATAAAAACTCCCTATTGTAAAGATTTGTATCCACAAATAGCTGCTCATCCAGATATTTTACTACATCCTATAACAGATAAAGAAATTGTTGTAGCGCCAAATGTATATGATTATTTTAAAAAGCATTTAAGTGTTCTTGGATATAAGGCAATTCGTGGGGAAAAAGTGCTGTCTAGGAACTATCCTGAAAATATTGCATATAATGTAGGGAGAATTTCTCGATTTGCAGTTCACCATATCAAATATACGGATAGAGTACTCGTGAGGTGTTTGGAAGAAAAAGGAGTTACCTTTGTCCACCTAAATCAAGGATATTCAAAATGTTCTATTTGTGTTATTTCAGAAAATGCAGTCATAACGGCAGATAGGGGTATTGCCAAAGCGGTGGAAAAATTGGGTGTGGATGTACTACTCATATCTCCAGGCTACATAATTTTGCCAGAAATGGAATATGGATTTATTGGTGGGGCTACAGGATTGATTGATAAAAGCGAACTGGCTTTTATTGGAGATTTAGCGGAACATCCCGATAAGAAAAGAATATTGGATTTTCTTATTTCCTATGATGTTAGGCCAATTTTTTTAGAAAAAGGAAAGCTTAAAGATCATGGCTCGATTATACCTCTATTTTAAATGGTAGTATAAACAATAAATGTAATCTCTTGTTTTGAATATCACTTCTTATTAAACATATACTACTGATAGGGTAGAAAGGAGTGAATAGGGTGAATCTACTTACCGTTATACTAAAAGATAATTCAAGCTATATTGAGGAACGATTGGAGAAAGAAATAGGAGGATTTGAAAAAGAAGGGATCCTCATCAGAAAAAATATTGAACAACAGGATAAGGGTAGAATTATTAATTATGATTTAGTTGAATCAACTTTATCTGCCTATAGTAAAGATGATTTTGAGAATATATTCAAGCATTATATGGCAAATGCTTTTTCTGATATTATTGTCCATGATTTGGAATCAAAGTTGATAAAAAAGATGCTCTCAGATCATTATTATTATTTCACGAATCAAGAAAAAGAATCCATCCTAGAACATGTAGATAGTGTATTAGATAGTGAAGAGATACGCTATCATGAAGGTATTACCTATAAAATCAGTCGAAAAGCAAAAATATTGCATCACTTAATTGATTATTTAAAAGAACATGAACAACTTCATCTTGATGGATTTATTAGGTTTCGGTTAAAGGCCTATCTTCATGAATTGGAAGAAGGAATTGATAAAGCGGTTGAAGAGTTTCTTATGGAAAAAGAATACGATGAATTTATTCGGCTGCTTCGATATTTTGTAGATATTCAAGAAGCAAAGGTAGATATGGTCAATGTACTTATCGATGAAAAAGGAAAATATGTTTTATATGATTCCTTAAATCGTATGATAAATAGTGAGTATCTTGAAGATATAGCAACGGAGATGGCCGATAAGGACATTAGTTATGACGATTTGCTGATCAGCTCACTAATTACATTAGCACCAAATAAAATCCATATTCACTTTACGGGGGAGATTAAAAACAAGGAAATTATTGAGACAATTAAAAATGTTTTTTCAAATCGCGTATATATTTGTAACGGGTGCTCCCTGTGTTCTGTAATAAAAAGTGCAAAAAAAGAGTAGATTTTCTACTCTTTTTTAATATGATAGAAAAGTTTTACTTTTCTATCATATTAAAAAAAGGGGTTGTAG
>JBFNEZ010000361.1:0-2006 GCA_040797825.1 Thermotaleaceae bacterium
ATTTTGATCCTTCCGATAGAGTAGAAGCCTTCAATCGCTCTTTGGAGTGGGGAGAGAAGATTCCAATCGGCATTTTTTACAAAATCAATAAGCCTACCTATATTGAGAGCATTGATTATTTGCAAAATGGGCCAGCTCTAGTTGATAAAGAGCTAAATCCAATGGATGCAGAAAAATTCATGAATGATTTCAGATAAAAGAAGGTAAAAATATAAACAAAGTGGTATATGAAAGGGTTTATAGCCCTTTCTTTTTTTTAACAAGATTTGGTAAATTTTTCGATTGTATTTTGTATATTCTCGTGATATGCTAATAGGAAACAAAAAATATAAGTAAATGGATGTAGGATAGATAATCTAGTAAAAATACGGGGTACAAAGAACTGGACAAGAAGAAATTAAAGGAGGGACTTTTAAATGACTAGAGTATACAATTTTTCTGCAGGGCCAGCGGTATTGCCAGAGGAGGTTCTAAGAGAAGTCGCTGAGGAAATGTTAGATTATAAAGGCACAGGTATGTCTGTGATGGAAATGAGTCATCGTTCCAAGGCCTTTGAAGAAATAATTGAGGGTGCTGAAAAAACATTAAGAGGATTAATGGGCATTCCAGACAACTACAGAGTACTGTTTCTTCAGGGAGGAGCATCTCAGCAATTTGCAATGATTCCGATGAACCTTATGAAGAACGGTGTAGCTGATTATATCCATACTGGACAGTGGACAAAGAAAGCCATTGAAGAGGCCAGAATGTATGGAAAGGTCAATGTTGTAGCTTCTTCAGAAGACAAAAACTTCTCATACATACCAGAACTGAAGAACATTAGCCTTTCTGAGAATGCAGACTATGTTTATCTATGTCATAACGAGACCATATACGGCACGAAGTTCAATGAACTGCCAGAAACGGGAGAGAAAATATTGGTGGCGGATATGTCATCAGACATTTTGTCTGAACCTGTAGATGTATCAAAGTATGGATTAATCCACGCAGGGGCTCAAAAAAATATCGGACCTGCAGGGGTTGTGGTGGTCATTATAAGAGAGGACTTGGTTACAGAGGATGTGTTGCCGGGAACACCAACTATGTTAAGATATAAAATTCATGCGGATAATCAATCCCTTTATAATACACCACCAGCCTATGGGATTTATGTTTGTGGTAAGGTATTTCAATGGGTTCAAAAGCTGGGAGGCTTAGAAGCCATGAAAAAGATTAATGAAGAAAAGGCAGCTGTTTTATATGACTACCTTGATGCCAGTGTGCTGTTTAAAGGAACCGTTGAAAAGAAGGATCGTTCTTTGATGAATGTGCCCTTTGCCACAGGCTCAACAGAACTGGATGGGAAGTTTATCAAAGAAGCAAAGGCGGCAGGCTTTGACAACCTAAAGGGTCACAGAACTGTTGGGGGTATGCGGGCAAGTATCTACAATGCCATGCCTATAGCTGGAGTCCAGGCTCTGGTTGATTTCATGAGAAAATTTGAAGAAGAAAACAAATAAACAGGATGGACTAGGGACTGCTTTTTATATGTAGAAAACAATTCCTAGTCCTATTATATATAAAGCAAAACCATGACAATCTGTTGTCAGGTTAAATGTGGTAACATTAATTAAAACACTTAATAGGGGGCCCTATGGATATTATTCATGTAAATAAGGATAACATAGATCGGGAGCATATTTGTTGTGCAATAGGCAATAAAAAGGAAGACTGCGGTCTTTTAGCTAAGAAGGATTGGCTCAAGGAAAGATTTGCAGAGGGATTGATATTTAAAAAGCTAAATGCTCGGGGAAAGGTTTTTATCGAGTACATTCCTGCAGAGAATGCATGGTGTCCCATGGCAGCAGAGGGGTATCTGTTCATTAATTGTTTTTGGGTATCGGGCAGCTTTAAGGGAAAGGGCTACGGAGCAGAGCTGCTAAATGAATGTATCTTAGATGGAAGACAACAGGGAAAAAAGGGGCTGGTTGTTCTATCTTCTAAAAAGAAAATGCCCTTTCTGTCAG
>JBFNEZ010000362.1:0-1984 GCA_040797825.1 Thermotaleaceae bacterium
CTTTTAATGTAAACCTGTGTACATTCATTTCGAAACGGGAAATTACATTCACTTTATTGGCCCATACTTTTCAAGTATTCGTCGACTTTATGAATAGGGTATGTACTACCTTAGCTTTAATTAAATCTTATGGTTCCATAAAAGGATTTTTCCCTCGACATAAATTCTCTTTGTGGGCAGAAATTCCTACAGAATTTACGTTCTTCAGAGTCAATTGTTGATAACTGTCTATTTTTAATTCTATGTCAAATTTTGAAATACCAAAATTAAAAGTGTACATGGATTAACCAGAATTTTGTCCCTTTTTCGCTCCACCCTAAATCCCAGGGAACTCTATAGCGATCTGTATTATGGGAATTTACTAGCACATAGCCCTTAGAGTCTGCACCTGTAACCACCGATATATGTACAACTTTTCCGCCCTTTTCATAGGCTACAAAATCACCGGGTTGAAGCTTATAAGCAGCCTTATATACTTTTTCATAGGTGCCATTGGCTACAAGAGATGCTCTACCGCTATAAAGCATATAATTTTTAAATGCCTGGGCATTTACCCATGCCTTACTCCCACCCTTTTCGTAATTCCATGTGGCGTTTTTTCTAAAGCCTCCTCCTTCAAAGAGTATCTGAGAAGCATAATTGGCACAATCACCGCCATAGGGATTGTAATTTTTGTACTGTTTATTATAACCATAATCACTTTCCTTGGCTGCCCCTACGTGTTCATCTGCATATGCAAGAGCCTTCGCTCTACGGTCCATCAAAGGAGAATTGTCTTTTTGCTGACTCAGAATATATTCCCGTATCTTTTCCTTTGTTTCCTCTTGTAAATAGAGGGAGTTTGAAAAAGGATCGGAATACCATTCCTTCCTGATGAGCCATTGTTCCTTTTCATCTTTTATCATATCTAAAGAATGATAGGTTCCTAGTCGAAAGGTATTCACTGTTTGAGGGTCATTTTCATAGGTATATTGATAGGTGGTTGATACCAATAGATTACACTTATAAATAGAATCTTTTTCTTTGGCACTTCTCAATAGGGTCTTTGAGGCGATATTAATGAATTCCACGCCCTGCTTATCAGCCCATTCATGGAGATATTTCATCTTTTTCTTCTCAAATTCTAGTGCCCATTGCCCCAACCTAGTTTCTTTGTCATAGAGCTCTTCTAAGGCTTCTTGATCGTTTTTTAGCATTCCCTGACTTCTCTTGATAAATATTCTATTGATTACATCAGATAGTTCTTCCTCAACCTCATAAGAAACCGTATGGGCAACTCTGGAGTAATAATAAGCACTCAAAGTAAATATACCGACAATTCCTATTCCCAATAGGAATTTCATAACTGATTTTTTCTTGTTTATCCTTCTACCCACAACATTCCCTCCTTTGCATCCTATAAGATTATATGTAGAGAATGGTTTTGCTAGGATAAAAAATAAAAGTTTCTATAAAATTACAGAAACTTTTATTGTAAAAATTCAATCCCTAAGGCTTTGTAAAAATCCTCGTCAATTTCTTCGGATTCTATCAAGTTATAATTTTCACGGAATTTAGCAACACAAGCCTTCATAGGTTCTCCATAGATTCCGTCTAGCGTTTCAGAATAATAGCCTTGTGATTGCATTCTTTTCTGAACTTCATATACATCGGCTCCCCGATCTCCTGGTTTTATCCTCCGCACTCCCGTATCAAAGGGCCCTAAATCTCCACCATCAATATAAACGGTGGTCCCCACCTTCACCATACTGTAAAGCTCTTCTATATCTCTTTGCTCCATTTGAATACATCCACTGGTCATGACTTGAATATCCTCTGTCTCTAGGATTCCATGTATACCATATTTACCCCAGGGTACTTACCTATAAGAACACTGTTCATATCACGGGATTTAGCTTCTTCATTTAGTAGCCTGTAATTGTACAGCAGGCAGCATGCTCCCATCACCTAAAGAGGCTATGCATTGCACACAACTTGATATATT
>JBFNEZ010000363.1:0-1980 GCA_040797825.1 Thermotaleaceae bacterium
TTTGCAGGAATTTTTAACTTCCGCTGTGCTTGGTTTCTATTCTACCAAAAACAATAATAAATATGAAATCCTTTGCTTTATCACAATTCTGGACTTGAATTGGATTTCGATCAGCTCATCGTTGACCACCTTAATATGTTGCAGTAGCCTTCTGATCAGATCATTATCAAACTCCTGCATCTCAAGGGTTGTTTATTCAGGCAGGCATCCATGTCCTCGATCATTTGCTGGATATTCTCCACTGTTTTCTGCCCCTGCACCAGCTTCAGCTTCTTTTGCTTTAAATCATAGTGTCAACGGTGGTTTGATTTTCTATTTTTTGAGTATAGCAGGATACCTGCGTTGTAATCTACAAAATACTATCTTTATATAAATAAAGATAGCTGGATTGCTGTTCTTCTAGTTCTGTGCTGTGCTGGCAATAAGCGACTACTCTTGGCTTCTTTTATCTAACGACATGAAAAGGGAGCATTAGTCTGAACTAATACTCCCTTTCACTCTATGGTAGTCATCCTTATTTAAAGTATTGATAGTAATTTGAACTTATTCCATGAAAGTCTGTGTCATGTTGTTCTCCGACAGAGGTTTAGTTATCGCAATGAAAATCTCGTTCATTTTAGCATAATCACAGAGAAATGATGCGGCACTTGCTTCAATCATTTGCTTGTCGGTTACCTGTGAAAAATCCACGCAATAGCCTGCGTTTTCGGTCAAATATTCAATAAAGAGTCTTTGTACTCTGCCGTTTCCTTCTCTGAATGGGTGAAGGACATTTATTTCACTTAGATAATATGCAAGTCGGAGCGGGATTTCATCTTTGCAAACATCCTTTAAATAATTCTCATTTTTTAGCTTCTTGAAGAGCGAATCTGCATTTGCTTCTATAAACTCATAGTTGCAAAACATATTGCCTTTTGCAATGTTCACCCATCTGATTTCGCCTGCCCATTCGTAGATATCACCAAATATATACTTGTGAATCCTTCTTAAATGGACTAAATCAAAATCGCCTTTTATAACGTTTATTTTTGCATTGGCAATTCTCAAAGATGTTATTTCTCTTTCTGCTATGTGCAGCTTATCCGCATCCTCAATACCTAGCTTGTTTATAAGTACATCTGAATGAGGATAACAATATCTGTGATCCCATTCATAGCTGTAATCATAATTATTGTTCATGGCTACAGCCTTTGACAACGGTATGTTTTTTTATGAGTTCAGCTATCGTTTCTTCAACCAGTTTATCATTGCCTGCACAACGTCTGATTCTATCTTTATCAGTTTGAGTAAGAGGCATGCCTTCCATTGACATTGAGCCGTTAACCTCATCAATTAGCTTTTCCAAATCTCTCATATGAACACCACCTTATCTATATATTATACTATATTGTCACCGAGAATTCAAAACTGTCCTCCATCTGATCAGTTACTAATTCAAGCTTCCACTATAGTACATCTTTTTTATATATACAAGGGTTATTTAGTTTACCCAAGTCCCTCAAACCCTTTATCCATCAATGTTTGAGCCTCTCAACCCTCGCGACAGTCTCGCAATGCCTTGAGTGTGCAATAATGATGACCACCGCACGCATCCCCCCCTTGGCGTCAGTTTAAAACATTATAATAGAATTAATAATACCTTACTCAGCAATATGATTTTTCACATAATCAATAATAATATTTGTAGTATCTTTTCTTTCAAATGTTTTTCTATCTGCAAGAATAACTTCAATATTCTCTTTTTGACTTAAACTTAAATCAATAATTTCTATTGCTTTTTTTAAAATAGTATTTGTCTTCTCATCATCTAGTAAAATTTTTTCTATCACTACACTATTTTGCTCAGATTGTTTATCTATAGAAAGTTTAATTTTATTATGAGGACAACATAGATATTTTAGCAACATGATAATATGCCATCTTGCTCGCCTGTATTTCTTCCCCTCATCATTATTAAGTACGAAACGTTCAACTTTATAC
>JBFNEZ010000364.1:0-1930 GCA_040797825.1 Thermotaleaceae bacterium
ATTGAAAAGCAGCTCATAACACACGACTATAATTATGATTTTGATACCATCAAAGGTGTAGGTCATATAAGCTTGGATAGCTGCAAAGGGATAAAGAACTCTTTTATTCAACTAGAAGGTGTCACTACCAATAATTTGAAAAATGTTGATGTGGAAATACCCATCGGTATGATGACCGCAGTCATTGGTGTTAGCGGTTCGGGAAAAAGCAGTCTTATCTCAAAAACTTTGTATCCTTATCTTATGAACGCATTGGGAAGAACCGTTGAAGAAAAAGGGGCTGTACAAAAGGTAACCGGCATAGAATCTATTGTAGATGTTTCCTATGTGAATCAAAAGCCCATTGGCAGTAATTCTAGATCTAATCCAGGAACTTATACGGGTGTGTTTGATCTAATCCGAAAGTGCTATGAAGATGTTCAGGAAGCAAAGGAGGATAAGCTATCAAAGGAGCATTTCAGTTTCAATTCCGAAAAGGGGCAGTGTCCGGAGTGTAGTGGTCTTGGAGAAGTGAGGATGAACATGCATTATATGGATGACATCTATGTTCCTTGCAGCAAATGCCATGGGAAAAGATATATTGATGAGGTATTGAAAATCAAGAGAAAAGGTCTTTCTATTGGGGATATTCTTGATATGGAGATTCATAATCTGATAGAAGTTTTTCAGGAAGAAGATGAGATTGTTCACCAGCTTGGGATGTTGGATAAGGTTGGCATAGGTTATCTTAAACTTGGACAAAGCGCTTCTACCTTATCAGGGGGTGAATCTCAGAGAATAAAACTGGCGAAAGAGTTATACAAAAAGAATTGTAAAAATATCCTTTATATTCTGGATGAACCAACCACTGGCCTTCATGAAGAAGATGTTGAAAAGGTTATCGATGTATTAAAAGACCTGAAAGAAAAAGGTGCAACAATCATTATCATTGAGCATAACTTTAGAATTATCAAGGAATGTGACTACATTATTGAACTTGGACCCAGCGGGGGTGGTCAAGGGGGGCATATTCTCCAAGCAGGCTTCCAAAAGCGTTGATTTTTTTTCGTAAAAGATGAGACATGAGGGTTGTCATGCCTACTTTTGCTCTATTTGATCAAATAATTGTAAAATTTGGCAAACTGGTTTTTTATATGGTATGATGAATCAAAAGAGCAAGGAGGTTTCATATGGACCCAAAGGATGAAAATCTATATACTGAACAAATAAACAAAGTTCAAGATTATATAGAAAACCACTTGGATGAACCCCTTACGATAAAAGATTTATCCCTAATAGCCAATTTTTCTGAGTATCATTTTCAAAGAATATATGGGTATATGACAGGAGAGAGTTTGTATGGATTTATTAAGAGGATACGATTAGAAAAAGCAGCATATATGCTCTTGTCAAATAAAGACCGTCCTATAATAAATATTGCGATGGCTGTTGGATTTTCTAATCAAGCTTCCTTTGCAAAAGCCTTCAAATCAAAGTATGGTGTAAGCAGCAGCAGTTACCGAAGAGAAAATGGGAATGTAAATGAAAAAGGGTTAGTAAAATGATATTTTCAATAGATAGATATGCCCCTTGAGCCGCTGAAAATTGAAATGCGAAGAGAAAAAGCAGTCAAGCTGATTTATCTCAGATATACAGGACCATATAAAGGGGACAGCGGGCTATTTTCTGAATTGTTTCACAAGCTCTATCAATGGGCGGAACAGAGAAGTCTAATTTCATCAAACTCAAGGTGGTTTGTTATCTATCATGACTTCGGGAACGAAACAGATGAAGGGCAGTTACGTCTTAGTGTTTGTGTGTCTATTGATAGGAATGTTGCAGTAAGTGGGGATATTGGTATTTTTACTTTAAATGAAGGGAAGTATGCTGTGGGTACTTTTATGGTGGCATCAACTGAATACAAAAAAGCTTGGCATTACATGTATGCCAA
>JBFNEZ010000365.1:0-1916 GCA_040797825.1 Thermotaleaceae bacterium
GGTAGTATTTGAATACATGTTACGCGGCATATTGTTCCAACCTCGAAAAATCAAATTATTTCAATCTGAAATTGGATTAAAATCTGCCTAACATGCAAGATTGAATAATCTGCTACATAAGAATTTCATAGAAAATGCACTTTATGCCATCCCTGAAGAATAAAAAAAGAAGTACCTTCTCCTACTGGATCAAATACTTCTTTTTTCAATTTAGGCAATGATGTTTAATTCTGTCTGAGCTTGAAATATAGCTTCGCTATTAATAGATTGAAACTTATGGTTTGCTCCGTCAATTAGACTCATTCTAGTTAGGGCATTTAGAGGGCGTAAATATCCATTTGTAATGGAAAACAAAAGTTCATAGGCATCTTCTGTAAATATTGGTTCATGGCATCCAGCCATGGCTAATCGGGATAGAATATAATCCTTGGTTTCTTCTTTAGTAAATCCTCGAAGGCAGTAGTTGATGACTATTCTTTGTCTTAATGCTTCATGGGGTTGGCGGCTAATTTGACTAATAAAGGGTGTTTGGGCCGATAAGATTAGGATGGCATAATCCTTTGAATCCATATCAAAGTTAAATATGATTCTTAGATCGTCTAGTACGGAGTTTTTTAGAAATTGGGCTTCGTCTAATATAATCACTGGGGAATATTTTTGCTGTGTTGGTAGGTATAGATGGCTTCCTGTATCTGCTTAAACATATCTATTTTTTTATGGGCTGGATGAATGCCTAGCCCGTTGCATAGGGCTCTGTAAAAGTCCATCACGGTTAAAGTTGATATGGGGATATAGATGGTTTTATACAGATTAGGATTTAAGGTGCTTGTAAAGTAGCGAAGGAGAAAGGATTTTCCTACTCCTGGCTCACCACTTAGAAGTCCGAAACCTTTGGTATTCTTTAGAAATTCAAGGCGGCTTAAAGCTTGGGTAAAATCTTGGGATTTAAAGTGATGTTTTGTTTCCATATCCTTCGGAAATGGATCTGTTGTAAGACCATAGAAAGCTTTAAACATATATGTACCTCCTGATATTTTTTTAATGGGTAGAAAAGGGCGAAAAATCAATGCCCTTGATGTTTTGTTCTCGTCGTACCTTTGTGTTATCAATTTTTTGTACAGGGTAGATGGTATCTAGGATCTGTCCTTCCTCTGAGAAAATATAGGCTTTTTCCATGGCTGTTGGGTCATAACGGACATGAATTCTCTCTCCTACATATTTTAGGGGAACTTCAAATAGGTTGTTGTCTATGGATAGGGTTGCATCATTTTTTACGCTGCGGATGGTTCTATATAGGAAAATGTGGTCTAGTTCTTCCCGGCAGGGAATGAATCGAAGCTTATCCACATGGCGGATGTATTTATCCATGGGTTTTTCTTTGATGACAGTATGGTATGGAATGAGAAAGCTAGGCAAGATGGAGTAAGTCTTATGACATGAGGGACATTTTATCCGTAGGATAAAGACACGAAAAGAGGTGTATTGGGTAAGAACATTTCTAGAATAAAAGCCATGACGATGGAGCCTTCCTAGGTATCCGCAATGCTTGCAACCATATTGAACAGGATAAAAAATTTCTTTTCCTAAATCTTTATATGTAGTTATATCTTTAAAAAAACTGGTTATACTTATCATAACAGTTAAAGATTTCATCCAGATTTAGGAGAAGAGCAAGGTGAGAGATGCTTTTCTCCTATTTATTTTTTGATTATTTACCATTAAGATAAAATCTAAACAGCAAAGGCAGATTAAACAATCTTGTGTACAATTCATAAGATTAATCAATCTGACTTAAGAAACAAAGATGATTTAATTTGAAGTTTGTAAGCAGTTTTCGCTCGACATAATATGCTGTTTCACAAATACATCAGGAAATATCTTAACGAAAAGAAGATTAAGCTTGAGCAGCTAAATGA
>JBFNEZ010000366.1:0-1890 GCA_040797825.1 Thermotaleaceae bacterium
GCTTTACACCTGCTACAAAAGTTGGATCAATCTCTTTTAAAGCCTTGTCTAATACTAATCCATCAGAATTGCTTAAATGATTACATATAAAAATAGTTGGTGTTTTAATTCCCTTTAAGTTTGCACTTCCCTCTATGTTTATATTTGCATATTTTTTAGGTATTTATCAACAATTTTTTTAGATACATATGTGACAAATTTATCCGGTAAAATATTTATAATTTTTGCCGTTGCAGTACCCTATATTTTATAAAACAAGTATCTTTAAATGTCATTATCAGAGTTATATCACACTATTTTTTATACTCTTTTCCTTAGATTTCACTTTATTTCTTTAAAGCCGCATATGCTAATAACAAAATAGATGAACAAATACCTGTTTTATTCTATTATTGCTGCTGTAGTAGCTCTAATAATCTCACGGGATTAACTATTTTTTCAAGCTTAAATTCTTTTCCGTCTTTTTCTATTTGTACAGTATCTCCAGTTTTCAATGCGGATTCCCAAAATTCAAATGGCGTAATATCTTGTTCAGCTTGGCAAGCAAGTGCATATAGTCCTGCTATATAAGGGATGGACCAACTCCAGCCTCCTCGTGGATAATATACATAACCATCGCTTCCTAAAGGGTCAGCCGTTGTGATTCCATCCATCGGCACTAACAACCTCCTACCAAAATAAGAGCCGGGATCATTGTAAAACCTATTTTTCCACCAATATCCTGGAACATAAGTGGTAGAGTCATCTGGGTTACTGTACCAGGTGCGTCCAATACCATTAAAATTAAATCCATAGGTTTCTTCTAAGGAAGATGACACGATAAATATCCCCTGTTCCTTTGCTCGGTTAACTGCCTCTACAGTTTCTTTATATCCTTTTTGATCCGGAGACCAGCCCACTGAAATCGATATTACCCTTATTTTTCTATCATTCGGCAATGTTTTATTCACTTCCAATATCCTGTCAATAGACATGGCTAACCATGTAAAGTCATATTCAAATATCTGATCTTTAAATTCGCCGTGGGTTTCAGCCACATAATATAAGTCTGCATCAGGTGCAACTCCTACTGTTTTTCCCACAGCAATAGAAGCCACTGCTGCTCCATGCATAGATGCTAAATCCCCTTCGCAGTTGATTTCTTCGTATAGCCTTAATTGATCTTTATACTCTTTATGATCAACGAGTAGGCTTTGGTCAATGATCGCAATACCTATACCTTTTCCTGTTATCCCCTGTTCATGCAGCTTTCTTACATTAAGCCCTGGATTTTTACCGATCTCTATTATTTCTGATGGATTGAATCCTTTAGGTAGCTTTTCAGGCCACTTTGTTGCTGTGTTAAAACTCCCTGTCATTAAATCTTCCAGTCTATCTTCTCCTATTTCTAGATGTCTTAAATCATATCCCCTAAAATCCACAGCAAAAGCATTTAGATCGTTTGGATCATACTTAGGTATCTTATCTAATTTTCCTCTATCTTCCAACATCGTTAACGGAGCTGGTTTATTGGTAATCTCTAGCTTAACAGGCTTCGTTACAGTTTCGGTGTATTTATACTTATCTTCAAATTCATTGCTTTCCACTTCTGATTTTTCTATATCCTCTTGATCTACCTCCTTTATCGCTAGCATATTATTTGATGTACAGCTTGTAAGTATTAAGATAAAAGCTAATAAAACCAATCCTATTTTTTTCACGCTAATCTCCTCCCAATTCATCTTACTCTAAAAATTCACTATTGATATGGTATATTAGAACTTCAATGTGCTCCATGTAGAATAATGCCATGGCCTTCTAAATCACCAAATTCATCGACTAGGATCATAAAATCTGAAAAAGTATTATATATTGGCTCTATAGAAAATTTATATATGGTAGTATTATAGC
>JBFNEZ010000367.1:0-1889 GCA_040797825.1 Thermotaleaceae bacterium
GGTTTTCACAGTCATTGTCAACTGCAAAGTTATCCTTACGGAAGACTTTTAACCCACTTTCTGCAATATTATTTAATGTTTTAATTTGGTTCACTTTTTTTAATGTAATTGGGCTCATATTGTTTCTCCTTTTTTATTATAAATTTGAACAAAAAGAGGCAAGGGTTATAACCCTTACCTCTGCCCAGGCGAACGGCTACGACACCATGTGCTCCCTCGCGGTTATCCGCGTTTCGCCAGTCACACATAGTCTTTTTATTTCTTATATTCTAACAATTTATTCACTAGCCATCAAGCATAAAAATTTTCTAATTTTATATTTTCTTACAAATCAAACTTCTTTATTTTTTGAAATGGTTTTTTTGTATTCTCATTGCACTAAATAAGTAGCCTAGAATAAGCGAAATAGTCAAGTCCTGATTATTGTGTAAATTCAAAAGTAACTGTTCTCAGCTTCACCTTTGCATATTCTCTATCCATACCCATTCATTTTTTTTTTGACGAAACTTCCATGGTTTTTTATCTACATATCCGGGGAGGGCTGTCAAAGGCTTTTCACTTTGACAGCCCTTCCCGGATATGTAATCATTCCATAATGGAAGTAAGTTGAAAATAAAAGTTTTATTTGTTATTAAGTATTATCTTTCGCTTGGAGTAATCCTCCTGGTATTGCATGAGTACAGCACCTACCAATCGAAAAGCAGACTGGGTATTAGGGAAAATACGAATAACTTTCTCCCTTCTACGGACTTCCTGATTTAAGCGTTCAAGAGAATTTGTGCTTCGGATATGAGGGTGCACCTTCTCAGGAAAGTTTAGGTATTGAATGGCATCTTCGAAGCCTTCATCTAAAGTTTCCAAGGCTTTAGCATATTTAGCCTCATCCCCAAACTGGTTCATTAATTCATTCTTAAACCTGCGGATATCATCCACCGTAACAGCTTCAAAAACCCGTTTAATCATTGTGCGTATCTCTGTGGAATCCTTCTTTGGGAGTTTCCCTATTATATTGCGTTTAAAATGTACCGAGCATCTTTGCCATGAAGTACCAATAAAATCGCGCTGTATTGCCTTTTGTAGCCCTAGATGAGCATCTGAGATGACCAGTTTGGGAGATTGAAGCCCACGGGACTTAAGCTGTTGGAAGAAACGACTCCAACTTTCGAAATCCTCTGCATGATCCACGCTAAGCCCAAGGATTTCACGTGTATTCTTCTCGGTAATGGCAGTCGCAATGTACACCGCTTTTGAGACAACTTGGTTATGTTCCCTGACCTTAATATACATGGCATCCACAAAAATATAAGGATAATACCTGACATTCAAAGGGCGTTTGGACCACTCATTAACAATGGGGTCAAGCTTTTGAGTAAGAGAAGATACGAACGATTTCGATATACTTTCCCCACAAAGCTGTTCAACTATATTCGTAACTTTCCGAGTTGAAACACCGTTAATGACCATTTCTAGCATGGAGATGACTAGGGCTTGGTCACAGCGAGCATACTTTTCGAAGACAGAAGTGGAAAACTCACCATTTCTGGTCCTAGGTACCTTTAGCTTTAGTTTCCCAATACCTAGGATCAATTCACGTTCATAGTAGCCGTTTCGGTAGTCCCGGCGATCTGGAGACCGTTCATAAGCAGCTGCACGTAAGTAATTGTCCCTTTCATTTTCCATGACTTCATTAAGCACTAAGACAATCGCTGATTTAATCACCATATCCAGATTAGAATTGATAACGGATTCTTTTAAAAGGTCTAAATCTAGGTTAAACTGTAAGTGAGTCATTTTATTTCCTCTTTTCATTGTTTATCGTCGCTGAAAACAGTGTTGCCAAGAGTGAATAAAATGACTCTTTCTTTTTACACAATTATATGGACTTAATC
>JBFNEZ010000368.1:0-1886 GCA_040797825.1 Thermotaleaceae bacterium
CAAGGTTTTCAACCGCATTCTTATACATATCCTTTTTATCTTGAAGTCCAGCGAGCTGACCTAAACATGACGCCCCATGTGTACTTTCACTAATAAAATTACTCCAGGCTGATGGCAATTGCAACATACGAAGTGTGTGCCCTGTCGGAGCAGTATCAAAAATAATATAATCGTATTTATTCTCTGTGGATTTATCAGTGATGAAGTTCGAAAACTGGTCAAAAGCTGCAATTTCAACTGTACATGAACCTGAGAGTTGTTCCTCCATATTTACAATTACACTATCCGGCAACTTCCCCCTATATGGAGCAATAACCGATTCCCTATACTCTCTGGCAGCTTCCTCCGGGTTAAGATTTGCCACAACTAAACCCGGCACTCCATCAATCGGCACACCTTTGCCATCAAGCTCAGTATTAAAAACATCCTGCAAATTGGATGCAGGATCAGTGCTTATAAGGAGAACACTTTTTCCATTATCAGCTAAATTTACTGCCACAGCACAAGCGGTTGAGGTTTTACCTACACCACCCTTTCCTGTGAAAAACATATACTTAGTCAGATTTATCCCATCTAAACTAAATGGCTCATAATTATTCTTTAACATCTTAACAGCACCCCTTTGGTCCGCAGCAGCCGCTCTTCTTTTGAGGTTTTGTGCTTATTTCCACCCCTAACCATTCTGAAAACTCTTCGTTTGTTGGGTAGCTTTTGGTTTTTACAATTTCACCATCTGCCAGTGTTACAGGAAGAATATCTGCTCCTTCCTTTTGTAGAATTTCACTTATAACTTTATTGGAGATAAAATCCTGAGGTTCACTTGACAAACCATGCCTTTTTATAATAATCCCTTTTTCTTTAAGCGAATTAATAACAGTTGCTACTCTTAACAGCTCTGGGTCAATAGATGGTCCACAAACTCCTGTCGAGCAACACATTGCTGGGTCAAAAATCTCAATATTTTTCATTACTAAATCCTCCTTAACAACATTGATTATCAGATTTTTTATTTTTGCTCTTTTTACAAATACAATCTTCTTTATCGTTTGTTATGCATGTAAAGAAATCTATAACCTCATCCGTTTTTTCCTTGTTTAATGTATATCTCATCCAAGCCCCATCACGTACTGCATTTACAAGGCCGCTTTCAGATAAAATCTTCATATGATAACTAAGAGTGGATTGAGAAATACTGAATTCTTCTAATATATCGCATGCGCACATTTCTCCACACGATAGCATATCAATAATCTTTAACCGTGTTTCATCTGACATAGCCTTAATTGCAGGAACATAATCTGCATATGAATGCTTCATAAAATTACTTCCTTTATATTTATATGTATCAATGATATCGAATATTCTCGATATTACAATAATATCAAGCATATCGATAGTTGTCAATATGATTTTGTAATTGTAATAAGTTAATTACAAAAACCGCCGACCAAGATGCCACAGCCCCTTAATCGGCGGTCAAACCCATTTTATATTTCTATGTCAATTTCAACACCAGATTTAAATTCAATAGTAAGTTTATCATCATAGACCGTTATTTTCTCTATAAGCTTTTTTACTAGTTGCTCATCATACTCCTCAAGGAGGGTGGGTTGTTCATTTAGGAAATCAACCATTTCTTCTAGTCTTTGCTTAGAACCCTTTTTTCCGGCTTCTTCTGCTAAAACTTTATGCCTTTCATCCCTAAGCCTATAGATTTCATCGGCTATATCATTATAATCTTCTTTAGAATTGGCCAATCGCAAAAGATCTTTTTGTAATTCTTCGAGCCTTTTATCTATTTCATACACTAAATTATTGTCCGTTTCACTTATGGATCTGAGTCAATACTTTGGACAAAATTTTAGGTTTTTTGTAGTTCTCCGCCA
>JBFNEZ010000369.1:0-1820 GCA_040797825.1 Thermotaleaceae bacterium
CTGCAGCTTTAGCAGGACCGCCTGTAGCACCACCAGCTACCCCCATTGCCAAATCCGTTAACCAATCTCCGATTCCTGTCTTTTTCAAATAGGTAGCAAAAAGAAGAAACAAAAAAATAAAAGTAGAAGATACCATAATAGGTGTCCCTAAAATAGACTCCGTAGACATCCATCCATAGGTAGCAATTCGATTAATTGTATACCCACGATGGGATAAAAATCCTGGAAACATAGATCCAAGATAGGCGTACATTAGGAAAATAGAAGCAACAGATACAAGAACAGGACCTGCAATCCTTCTAGTAGCTTCTAAAACTAGGAAAATAGCAGTTATTGATACAAAAATATCCAAATCTGTATAAGAACCAGCTCTATGGATAATTTCTTTATAGAATACGATATGATATCCAGAGACAAAGACAGATAAAAGAGCAAATATGGCATCATACCAAGGAATTTTATTACTTTTATTCTTTTTACGCATAGGATATAAAACATAAATCAAAAACATGGCAAAGCCTAAATGCTGCCCTCTTTGAATCGTAGAGGGAAAAACTCCAAAAGCAGCTGTATATAGCTGAATCAACGACCAGCAAATGGCAATAATCATTAGTACTTTCCCCATAGCTCCATCTATTTTTCGAAAAGCAAATTCACGATCATATTTCGCCATGATCTCTTCTTGCTTTTTTTCATCAATTTGTGGACTTATATGAATGTCATTTTTAGCCATAGCCTGATTCCTCCAATGATATATTTTATAAGAACCAATTTACAAACTTGAATATATACAAATCCTCCCGGCCTGCTAACTTGTTCCAGTGGCAGTTCTTTATTTTTATAAATTAACGTATGATTGGCAACTACTTTTCCAATCCTTATAGGAACCTTCTGAAAAATAAGATTATAGTTATATACTCGAAAATATCCATCCTTAATCTCCCATTTGGTTCCATTTTCTGGGCCTGCTGGAAGATTGGGACCATTTTCATTAAAAATCATCTCGTAAATACCAATGCTCAAATCCTTATTTATCTCATAGGTTTCTATAACGGGCTGATTACTAACAGAATGAATCCATCTGATAGAAAATCGATCATGTGGTCTAGTGGTTACCTGATATAGCAATGTAGATTCTCCATCCCCCTCTATAACTCTCAAGGCATAAACTGGAAAGCAAAAAAGAATACTTAATAATAAAATCAAAATCCAGCAATATATTTTTTTATTATTTTTCATTGTCTCTGAAAGAAAGCCGGGTGTTATATACCCGGCTTTATGAACTCCTTCTACATGCCTTTCTCTTGATAATATTTGATTGCTCCGGGATGGAAGTCAGTAGTGATCCCATTTTTAGCATTTTCTAAAAGAATCTGACTGCCTGTAGCATGTGATTTTGCTATATCTGCATTTTTTTCATACATAAACTTAGCCAAATTGTAAACCAACTCTTCATCCATATCATCTCTTACATAAAGTACGGCTTGGAGAGCAATCGTATGTATTTCTGGGTAGGGTGTTCCTTTATAGTTATAAGTTCCTGCAGGTATCACATGAGGTGCTACCAATGGAAATTGCTTCTGTAATTCTTCAAGCTCTGGACCTTGGATTTCTAAAAAGGCCAATTCTTTTGTAGTAAGCAGGTCCACGATGGCTGAAGCAGGCGCAGCAAGTACGTTCCAAGCCGCATCTAAATGGCCATCTTTCATTTTTTCAACTGCATCACCAAAAGTATCATTAACGATGGTCATATCCCCTTGTGACAATCCATAAGCACTAAATATATGGGGAGTTGTTGCAGCAGTTCCACTACCTGGAGG
>JBFNEZ010000370.1:0-1819 GCA_040797825.1 Thermotaleaceae bacterium
ACACATATCAACCCTTCCCTTCTATTGCAGCTGCTATCCCTAATTGCCCAACTGAAATCCCACTATCATTGGTGGGAACTTGCCGATGATAATATATCTGGCAGTTTCTTTGTGTTAACCCATTTATTATATAAGTCAATAGATAGTTATTTTCAAAAACCCCTCCGCTTAATACTACCCTGTTTATTTGGTATCTTTCCTTTATTCTAGAGATCACCTCTAGGGTCACGTTACCTAGCGCATTATGAAATTTGGCCGCAATAGAAGAAGGGGATACTTGATTCTCTATGTCTTTTAAAATTCCCATTAGAATACTGCTATAATCAATTTGATAGACTCCATTTTCTTCTCCTATATGATAGGAATAATATTCTTTAACGGAAGGGTCTAAGATATTTTCTAATTCAATGGCTGCCTGGGCATCGTAGGTAATTCGCTGTCGTAGATTCAGTAAGGCTGCAACACAGTCAAAAAGTCTTCCCATGCTGGAGCTTTCAAAACAGTTTAAATTTTGTTCTAAAGCCTGTATGACTGCATGGATACTTTCTACATTTACCTCTCTTAAAACCTTCTTATACTTGTAATTGATTGCATGTAAATAGCTGATAGCAATTCTCCAGGGTTCTTTAATTGCTTGATTTCCTCCTTGAATAGTCACATACTTTAAATGCCCTACGCGATTGAATATCTCCCTTGTACCTACAAAAAATTCTCCGCCCCATATTCTCCCATCTGTCCCTAGCCCAGTTCCGTCAAAAACTACCCCTATCGCAGGAGAAAATAACCTGTGTTCAACCATACAACTTACCATATGGGCATGATGATGCTGTACTGCTATTTTTTTACCTGCCATCGTTTCTGCATATTGAGAAGATAAGTATCTACCATTGTAGTCATGGGCGATTATTTTAGGCTTCAATCCCAATAGACTTACTAAATTTCCTATTGCTTTTTCATATATCCCATAGGTATCAAAATCCTTTAAGTCTCCTAAATACTGACTCAAATATCCATATCGATTTTGAGCAGCACACAATGTACTTTTTTCCTCTGCTCCCAAGGCCAATGCTTCCTGAGCTATATTGATTGGAAATGCGAAGGGGGTATAGCCTCTTGCCCTTCTTACCAAAATTTCTTGGCCATTTACTACCTTTACAACCGAGTCCTCCACTGGAATATATATGTCTCGATTATGTATTAGAAAATAATCAGCAATCCCTCCTAGCTTCGCAATTGTCTCATGATTTTCATACTGTATTGGTGCACTGCTTCTATTGCCACTGGTCATGACAAGAGCTGTGATTGTCCCTTGAAACAGTAAATGATGTAATGGTGTGTAAGGAAGCATTACTCCTAATTTATTCATGTTAGGAGCAATTTCATCTGGAAGTGTTTTAGACGCCTTTTTTTCTAATAGAACAATAGGCCTTTTATTGCTTAAGAGGACTTTTTCTTCTATTTCATTGATCATACATAATTCTCTTGCTATCTCTATCTCCTTTACCATAAGAGCAAAGGGCTTATGGGGCCTGTTTTTTCTTTTCCTCAAAACCTTTATAGCCTCTTGATTTTCAGCATCACAGACTAAATGATATCCTCCTAGGCCTTTAATAGCTACAATTTCCCCTTCATGTAGAAGGTCTATGGCTTTTTTAACAGGATCGGTGCACAGCACTTCCCTTCCTGTACTCGTCAATAAACTTAAAGAGGGTCCACACGTTGGGCAACAATTGGGTTGAGCGTGAAATCTCCTATCCCCTGGATCATTGTATTCTCCCTTGCAGCTAGGGCACATTTGAAAAGTATCCATGGTTGTATG
>JBFNEZ010000371.1:0-1771 GCA_040797825.1 Thermotaleaceae bacterium
GGAGGTTTATCATGAAAAAATATAAACTTACTGAAAGTGAAGAAAAGTTTGCAGAATTAATTTGGCAGAATGAGCCAATTGGCTCTGGTGATCTTGTAAAGCTATGTGAAAAAGAAATGAATTGGAAAAAGTCCACAACATATACAGTATTGAAAAAGTTATGTGAAAAGGGCATTTTTCAAAATGAAAATCCTGTAGTTTCATCGTTAATTACAAAGGAGGCGTATTACGCCAAGCAAAGTATATATTTTGTCGAGGATACCTTTGGAGGGTCCTTGCCTAGATTTCTAACAGCTTTTATGGGAGGTAGAAAACTAAGTAAGCATCAGGCTGAAGAATTGAAAAAATTGATTGATGAGCACAAGGAGGTGTAGCAATGGGGAAGCTATTTCTTTCTGTTTTAAATATGAGCCTTATGGCAAGCTATGTTATTCTTTTTGTGATACTTGTCAGACTATTACTCAGAAAAGCATCAAAAGCCATCTCTTATGCTTTATGGGGGGTGGTGGCATTTCGTCTTATAATTCCATTTTCCTTTGAAAGCATGTTTAGCTTTTTACCACGGAGTGCGAATATCGTTCCAATTCCTCATGATATCATCTATCAGCAAAGTCCTCAGATTAATAGTGGGATAGAGGTAGTTGATTTATTTGTAAGCAAATCACTTCCTGCACCGATGATTGGGGCAAGTGTAAATCCATTGCAGATCTATACAGAAATAGGAGCATACATGTGGATTTTAGGGATAATGGTATTGCTTATTTATAGTGTAGTGTCTGTTTTACAACTAAAAAGACAGCTTAAAAGTGCACAGTTAATAGAGCAGAATATCTTTGAAGCTAAGAATTTGAAAACACCTTTTGTCCTTGGATTAATAAGACCGAAGATATATTTGCCTCTTGGACTCAACGTTGAAGAAAGAGGGTATATATTGCTGCATGAACAAACCCATATCCATCGAAAAGACCATATCACTAAGGTGTTAGCTTACCTGATATTGTCCATACACTGGTTTAATCCCCTTGTGTGGATTGCATTTATGTTGATGAGTACGGATATGGAGCTTTCCTGTGACGAAAGCGTATTGAAAGAAATGAATGAAGATATTAAAAAGCCTTATGCTAGTTCCTTATTATCGCTTGCTGCTGGAGGGCATATTTTAAATGGTAGTCCACTTGCCTTTGGCGAGGGCAATGTAAAAGGGAGAATTAAAAACGTGCTGAATTACAGGAAACCGCGATTTTGGGTAGTTGTGGCTAGCGTAATTTCGGTTGCAGCAGTCAGTATAGGACTCTTAGGCAACCCGATAAATACTGCAGCATTCTCTGAGGTTGTGGGGCTTACATTAAAACCCGTGGACCGTACTGCCTATGGAACGTTAATTTCTGAAAATAAGCATATGGATTTTAATGAGGCAAAAGCAGAGGAAATTGCTGATTATTTGAGAGAACTTAAGGTAAACAAATCCCCAGTTTCCCAAAGCCGTGACCTTGATAGGGATAATACCAATCAAATCCACTTTGTTTTTAGAGGGCTTTATAATGGAGATAGGGGGAATATATATTTTAACTTTAGCAAAAACTTTTCAGAAGTTTGGGTGAATGATGACGTAAAACCCAGCCTTTCCTATACTGTTAAGAAGCCAGGTGAGGTCAAGGCTTTCTTTGAGCGGCAGTTTGGAAGTGTCACTGCAGCAATGGAGATTGGTTCTGCCGCGGAACTATGGAAGGCTCGTACAAAATATATTGGCGATAATTCCGCAGTCGGTAAG
>JBFNEZ010000372.1:0-1762 GCA_040797825.1 Thermotaleaceae bacterium
GTAGATGAAGCTCAGGATTTTGATGAATTTAAAATAAGTATTTTACGAGAGATGTCCATGAACGATTCTTTTACCTTTGTAGGGGATTTATCCCAAGGGATTTACTCCTATAGGGGGATTGTAGATTGGAAAAAGACCATGGAAAGGGTTTTTCCTCAAAAAGAATATCAGTATCATGTGCTTACTACCAGCTACCGCTCTACCATTGAAATCATCAACTTGGCTAATGAAGTAATTAAAAAATGCAGTGGGTTGGAGGTTGTTTTGGCAGAACCCATCCTCCGACATGGGCATAAGCCAAGACTGGTAAAGTGTGATGGAGAAGAGGCCATGTTTGAAGAATTAAAGAAGGACATTGAGCTTTTGGAGAAAGAAGGCTTTTATTCAAGAGCAATCCTCTGCAAGGACCTAAAGACTACAGAAAAGGTTTTTGAACGATTGAATATGGATATGGAGAACATCCATCTGATCACCGATCGCGTCATTGATTATCAAGGGGGAACGGTGGTGATTCCAGCCTATCTATCAAAAGGATTGGAGTTTGATGGGGTGCTATTGTGGAATGGAAATAAAGAAAGCTTTACCATGGATCCCATTGATGTAAAGCTATTGTATATTTCTCTGACTCGGGCATTGCATAGATTATCCATCTACTATACAGGTGAGTTGAGTGCTATTCTGGAGAATATGGAAGCCTGCAGGGCCCTTTAAGGATTAGAAGCCTTCTTTCTTTTTTGCCTTTTATACCAAGAGATAAAAAGCAATAGGATGGGGATAAGAATTTGAAAAGGAATGGCATAGTAAGGATAAACATTCTGAGCCCAATCCATCATTTCCAGCAAATTTTCGTAGAGCCATACAGATAAAGTAGTTATTATTAGAGAAACAGGCAATGTAAAGGGTTTATAATCCTTTAAATGAAAAAACTCTGTGAGGGCGATAAGGGCGCCGTAGCAGCAAAGCGTGATTTTTATGCCACCTCCAATCAATAGATTTACAGAAATTAGAGGTTCGATAATGAGCCCTGGGATCATGGTGGCAGAAAGCTGAGCAGGAAAATATACCCGTGAAAGCATTGTAGGGCCCAATACCATTAATTCACGAATTACTGTTAAAAAAATGAGAGAGCCTACTATAGCTATAGCAGTGATAGAAGCCTTTAGCAGCTCCTGCTTTTGATTTAAATAGGGAAAAAGCATAAGAAATACCACAGTTTCTCCAAAGGGAAAGGTTATCAAAGAGAAACCTGACTGAAAAATTGGCTTCCAACCATGTTCAAGAATAGGATAGAAATAGTCTATTTGATAATTGCCAAGCAATAATACAGATAAAAGAATCACGAAGAAAATCAAAATAATAACTACCAGCTCACTGGCTCTGGCAATGACTTCAATGCCCACACGGGCAGCATAGGCTGCTAATAGCATGATGGCACCCATAACAAATCCAAGAGGAGTTTGGTGATAACTAGTAGTCACAAAGAATTCACCAAAATTGCGAAGAACTAAAGCAGCTAAATGGATAAAATACCATATATAGAGGAACGCAACAATGTTTCCGACTAGCTTTCCAAAATGCTCTCTAGATATTTGAATTAAAGTTTTGTTTGGATTAAGCTGGGCAATAAGAACGTAGAGGGTTATAAGGAGAAAGCCGCCAAACCAACCAACGAGATATGCCAGCCATGCATCTTGAAGAGCATTCTTAACAGGATTCATAATAGAAGTACTCCCGAAAACAAATCCAATCAATAAAAATGTTA
>JBFNEZ010000373.1:0-1677 GCA_040797825.1 Thermotaleaceae bacterium
GCTACTTACTCGGCTAACAAGAGTATCCAAATTATTTTCTTCCACTGGAGCATATATTGTATTGTTCTCTAAAATATAGCTTTCAGCATTATTTATTCCCAACTGATTGTTTAATTTTATATAATTGGTTTCAATAGCTTTGTCTGATATTTCCATCTCATTGATCAGCTTTTTATAGGTTTCTTCTTCTTGTTGAAAAGTATATTCGCTAATTAGTCCCTTATCTTTTTTTATTCTTGCAAAATCTAATTTAGATTTTGCGATTTTGATTTTCATTTCCGTAATTTCTTTTTCTGCTATTAATTTATTTAATTCATTCATAAGTGCTTTTGTTTCAAAAATAGTCTTCTCTTTTGTAGTCTCTATTTCTTTTTTTGCCAATTCCAGACTCGTATCTATACTTACCAACCTCTTTAAGAGGTTTAGACGGTTAGAGTCTTCTGCCCCATTTCCATTGCCCGAAGGATACACACCTCCTAAATCAGTAGCTGCACTTTCCCTCTGAGCTTCAATTTTCTTTAATCCTTCCTGCTGATTTTTAAGAGTATAACTCTGTTTCAATGCCATTTGCCCTGCTTCTGCATAGGTAAGGATTAAATTTTTTTCTCTCTCCTCATCAATCTCTATTGTTGTTCGAAAAACTTCTTTTTCAAACATTATGGCTTCTGCATTCAATATGGAACTTGTAAATAATAGAACTATAATAAGCAGAAAGCCGATCCTTCTATTTTTTTTCATCTAATACAGCTCCTTTACTCTAATCTTCAACCATTTTCTATGTTTACCCTTCAGGTATTGCATTAATAGTTACCTAAGCAATCTATATTTCAATCCAAACTGTAGTTCCTTGATCAATATTACTTGTTATGCCATATTTGAAATGATGGGCTTCCAAGATATTTTTTACAATAGCCATTCCTAAACCTGTACCACTTTCATCTCTTTTTCTTGATTTGTCAACCTTATAGAATCTGTCCCATATATGGGGCAGATCTTCCTCCGGAATACCACTACCTTCATCGATAATTTCGATCCTAAGTCCTTCCACCATGTCAAATACCTTAACGAAGATTTTGCTATTCTCATAGGAATGATGGATGGCATTGTTAATAATATTATAAAAAACCTGATATAACTTATTCTCATCTCCATAGACGATAGGCCTTATGGCGTCAATCTCCATCACTATTTGAATATTTTTTTGAGATGCAAAATAGGATAGTTTTTCGATAATACAGTCTATCACTTCATCTAAACTTACTTCCCCATACTGTAAATCTGAAAAACCTGACTCCATTTTAGATAGATAAAGAATATCCTCTACCATATCATTTAACCTGTCTGACTCTTCAATGATTACCTGCAAATGCTGCTGCTCGTCCTGCTCCCCAAGATCCATATCCTTTACCACCTCTGCATAGGCTTTAATCAAGGTAATGGGGGTCTTCAGTTCATGGGACACATTGGCGATAAACTCTTTCCTAAGCCGCTCTATCTTATCCAGCTGTACAGCCATATCATTAATAGTTTCTCCAAGGATACCAATTTCATCATTAGACTGGTGAATGACTTTAACAGAAAAATCCCCCTTGGAAATGCTTTCTGCTGCCTCAATGATCTTGACGATGGGTTTTACAAAGAATTTTGCTAGAAATAATGCCAATAGGGTGCCAATAC
>JBFNEZ010000374.1:0-1659 GCA_040797825.1 Thermotaleaceae bacterium
ATTCAATTGTTGATAAAACAAATCATAATAGAAGCGATTGTACAACACCTTATCATCCAGTTCCAATTCAACGCCTAGATGATATTTCCTTGCAAGGGCTGCAACGTTATCCATTCTTTCTTCAGGCGGATCTTCCTTTGCATAAAAATTTGGCTGTAATATAACATAATCAAAGCCATAATCCTTCCAGTTCTCATATCCTCTAGAACCAAAGTAAGGAATCCAATAAAACTTATGTCCCCTTTGATGAACAAGGTCAGCACCATAACGGACAAGTCTTTCTTCATCAGGTATGGTTGCATCCATGGTTTCTTTATACCAATAGATCCCTGATAATTCAATCCCTTGAAGCTGAGCCCCTTCCCATGCTTTTAACAATTCATCGAGGTAATTGGCAATTGCTTTTTGTCGATTGGCTAGTGCTTCTCTATTGCCCACCTTCTCAGCAGAGAAGGATACATTCTCTGAAAATGCCTCTTGTTTTGGCTCCGGATAAGGGATCGTAAGCAGTACTTTTGGCTTTATGTCTAGATGAGGATACTTCTGTTGGAGCATTTGGCTTGCTTGATTCAACCCATCCAATTGTTGTCCTTCTTTAAATAAATCCTGTAAATAATCATTCCAGGATTTTTCCGTACTTTGCACCTCTGGGAAAGGTAAGAACAAAAATGTATCAAACATGCTATCTTGTATATTTCCCCGTTGATCTATATAGCTTAGTAAGGGTAAAAAGTCCTCTTTTTTCCAAATTCCCAAATCTTCATGGGCACCCGTATAAATCAATAGAATGTCATCTATTTCTGGAATTTTCAAGTATTTCTCCTGCCTACTTCTTAATCCTTGATCATGGGTAAGGATAACAGGGGACTGAACTGGAGGACTATCCTTATCTACTTCTTTAATCATAAGATTTCTGGCAAAAACCCAAACATCCACTGGAAAGCTCAATTTTACATATTTTGCCTCTATTGGCTTAAAGCTTAACTGCAATCTGCGGCTTTGAATAGCTGTATCTGCACTGGAAACCATGTGACCGACTCTGCCAAGACGGTACCATTTCTCTCCATCTATAGATGTAGAAGCCTCCATAAATTTAGGCAGGAGAATTCCCGATCCTTTATTTTGCTGAAATTCTAAGGATACTTCTTCAATGCTTTTTCTTTCCCCTAAATCAATAATAATATCTCGTCCATCTTGTCGAAAGAACCCTGTCCATGACTCACTTTTAGATAACAGACCCTCGACGGCTCCAGGATAAGACTTGTACTCCGTCCTCTGAAACCCTGCATCTGGTGCATATTGCTCCACCTTGTAAGTTATGGATTGACCGTAGCTCACTGTAGGAATAAGCAAAGTTAGAATAATAATAAGCATTAATTTGTGTCTTGAATACATCTGCATGTCCCCCTATTCATGGACCGTAACCACAATATCTTGGTAGCGGCTGCCAATATTTACTGTAATCAATCCTTTTCCAGGCTTAGCTGCTGTAAAAACGCCTTCTTGGGATATGCTTCCCAGAGCTGGGTTATCCAGTCCAAATACAGGGGTATAGGCTAGAAGCTCCTTCTGACTTAATATATGTATCTCTTTCTGCTCTCCAACCCTCACACTTATTTCAGAAGGAGAAAGACCCCAAAAATAGTCTCCTACCAAATT
>JBFNEZ010000375.1:0-1557 GCA_040797825.1 Thermotaleaceae bacterium
GTCTTGAAATGCTTTTAAAATCACCATTTAGGCAATAGTATACAGAGTTTTCCTTCTGTGAATAAACCATAGAAAAAGATGTTGTCCACTCACCACTACTTTGCTTCACAGCGTCTAATATTTGAAAAGCTGCACCCATATCTAACTTATCAGACTTATCCAACAGTTTCTTTGCAATTTTGTATCTATCTATCCCTTCACCTTTGATTTCTCCACTTTGTCTATAATCACACAATGAGAAATTTGTCATAACAAAATAAGGTGTTTCTTTGGCAGGACTACAAATTACCCCGCGTCCTGGTTCAACAATCCAAACATTACCGTACCTATCAACAATCATGTTGTGAACACTGAAATCAGGACCGTTTACAACTTCAATGTTATCCAAATATCTGTCTATTTCATCAGGTGGAATCATACGGTCGAGAACATCACGCGCCAATTTTGAAGTATGGGTAACTTTTTTGCTTGCCCTTTTGTATAAGCCTCTTCCATTTGAATCAACCATCAAATTATTTATAAAAGTGCCCTCACTGTTAACTCCAAAAGAAGGGTATTTGCCTCTTCCTCCGTCCACAAATACTACAAAACTTTTAGAGTCTTTTTTGAGATTAAATGGCATACCATTGTTGTCAAAATTCATGGCAATAAATACACTACCCCTACGTTCTATAAAACTTGTACACATTTCACATCAACTCCCTAAAATATATAATCTTACAATACTTGAAAAATAGCACAGCCTTGAAAACTCCTCAAACTATTTATGTAAACTAACGACATCTCCACGATTGTAATTCAGGCCTTAAAGCCAAGCGCAAAACAGAAACATCAATTCCGTTATATTTTCCAATGAACTCTTCAACTGTTCTAAAGCCTTGCTCAAAATATAACTTTGTTGCTGGAATATTATTCTTTGCAACTAAAAGCCATGCCTTTTCACCAACTTCAGATAGAATTCGAGTTAACAATTCAGTACCTATCCCCTTTTGATAGTAACTTGGATCTACAAAAAGAAATGAAATCAATGAATTGCTTTCATATCCTGCATAGCCAACAACCTTACTTTCATGCTCTGCAATAATGATTGTACTATTCCGAAATGATTTAAGAAGATTTTCATCTTTATCTAAAGGGACAATATCCTCTATACCACAAGAACCTCTCATTTCATCTGGCTTCCCTCGCAAAAAAATATCCAAAATGACTTCCCAGTCTTCTTCTCTATATTTTCTTAATGAATACATGGTACACCTCACAAAATCCTCCAAAATAAAAAATCCCAGTTTAGTACTCACCCTGGGGCCCATTTCACTTAACGTCTTGAGCGGCAGGGTCTGCAACCCCTACAGAAACCTTGCATTGCTAATGTAGGGGCAGCAGACCTGCCGCCCACCCTGTGTATCATTGTGTTGGATGCCCGATGACGGAACGCATAAGATGCGTTCCCTGCGGTTTATAAGTAATAACCAGACAGGTTTTCTTGTCCGGCATGTGCCCCCACGTAGGGGTTGCAAACCTTGCAACCCGCCTATATCGCATGTGTAGTAAGAAAAA
>JBFNEZ010000376.1:0-1536 GCA_040797825.1 Thermotaleaceae bacterium
CATATCAGCAGAGCAGTAAGCAGTGACCCCTATTTATGGATTCAAGAACAGACCATAAAAAATAATGAAAATTCTCTTAATTTATATACTTATAATGCAAATCAGGAACCCTACAAGGCAAAACAACTGGATTTACAAAAATCCAAAACGGATTTAGCAAATATGAAAGACAAATTGAGGAAAAGTCTCTTGCTCAAATACAATCAATTGAACCAACTTGAGGAAAAATATAAGGTGACTGAGTTACAATTGGCACAAGTCGAACAAAATCTAGATATTATGCGCAAGCAATTTGACTTAGGAATGATTACAAGACTAGAACTAAATGACCTAGAACTGACCGTTGCCCAAATTCAATACAATCTTGATGCTATGGCAATTCAGCACAAAACACTAAAAACTACTCTTGAAAAACCTTACTTAGTACCAGATTATGTCTAAACATTAATATTTAAAAGGGCAGTGGTTGGAGATTTTAATTAAAGCAAATCTCTAATCCTGCCCTTTTAATGGTTTAATCATAAAGGGGTAAGCCTTTAGATATAAGATATCTCTCTTTCACATCTATCAAATACTGAAAATCTCCATCCTTTTCTCCATGAAGCTCCTCAATCAACTGCTGACTATAACGCAAATCCTTTAGGGTCAGTAATGGATAATCCTGAAGGCCATAGGAGCCGTCGGGCAGGTAAGCATACCACAGATCTCCATCGGGCTTCTCCCAATAGGGGGTTGTATCCTTCACCGCAATACGCATCTTCTCTGCTATCTCAAAATACTTCTCCTCCTTGGTATCTTTGTACAGCTCGTACAAAAAATTCATCTCCGTAATCAAATGATTGAGGGAGGTTAGTGTCTCTGTTCTACGGTTTGGATCCTCCCCATGGGTATAGTCAAATACCAAGTAGCCTCCACTAGGAGTCGCATAGTGATGAGTTTTTGCAAAGCTAGTCAGAAAGTCACCATAGTCCACAATAGCTTGTCGATAGGTTTCATTTCCCAGCTGTCGATAGGCTTTTTGCAAAAACATAGCCGCATCGGTACTAAACCGTGTATCATAAAACCCTGCATCCAATCCATAATCTTCATAAAGCCAGGTGGATCGAGGTTGAGTTACCCAATAGCCTCCTGCTGTCTGGGTATCCAGAGCAGCCCGCAGAGATATATTGGCAAAGTTGGTGGCAAAGCGATTCTTTCCACGGGTAAACAGTCGATCCCCCACATGCTGGGCAGGTACCACCCAAAAGGCCCTAGGATCATAGGGATAGTAGGTCTCTGGAGTCACATATTGTACCCCTCCCCAGGTCCATTTTCGCACCCAATCCAGGTTGGCTACTAAAAGAAGATCTTTTTGCTCCTCATCATCCCAATCAACCATTCCTTCTTTACCAATCATCCCCCAGTGCTCTATCTCTTTATCTGCTATATGAGGAAAAGAAACAACAAATTCCTGCTTTCTTTTATCGGCTAAATAATAAATCGGAAGGGTCAGATCAAAATGTTCTTTTCGTACGCCATTCCCTAGGGCTTCATATA
>JBFNEZ010000377.1:0-1530 GCA_040797825.1 Thermotaleaceae bacterium
TTTTCAAATTGATATCCTTAATTGTATATTCTTCATTATTTTGCATTTTCCTCTGTTTTTCAACAAAATACACGTAAAAAAAGCATCTAAAGACACTTTTTAAAGCTTAAGTTAAGCTCTCCTAAAATCTATACTTTCCTATCATATAAAAATAGCGTCTGCGACGCTTTCGCTAGGAAACCCTAGGTTTCCTTCGACGACAGCAAAGCTGTCTGAGCACCTTCCTGAAGGCGGCAGGGGATTTCATCCCCTACAACCCCTTTTTTTATATGATAGAAAAGTAAAACTTTCCTATCATATAAAAAAAGAACTAAACAAAGGTTTAGCTCTTTTCTGTTAATGCATTATAATACAAGCATTCTTCATAAAGTGGACATTCTCCGCACAAGGGCTTTCTTGCTTTACATATTCTACGTCCATGGTAAATAAGCCAATGATGCGCATCAGACCACTTTTTTTTGGGAATATTTTTCATCAGTTGTTGTTCTGTATCTTCCACATTTTCACTATAAGCCAAACCAATTCTATTGGATACACGAAACACGTGGGTATCCACTGCAATAGCTGGCTTTCCGAAGGCATTACTAATTACCACGTTGGCCGTTTTTCTCCCTACTCCAGGTAATTCTACCAATTCTTCTCTAGTTTGTGGAACTTCTCCCCCATACTTCTCCATGAGTATCCTGCAAGTATTTAATATATTTCTTGACTTTGTTTTATAAAATCCACAGCTGTGTATCCAATTTCCTAGTTCTTCTTCTGAAAGGGTTAGCATGGCTTTGGGAGTATTATATTGTTTATATAGTTTTTCTGTCACTTGATTAACCCGTACATCTGTACATTGGGCTGCCAAAATAGTGGATATCAATAATTCAAAAGGAGATTCATAATTCAATTCTGACACTGCCTCAGGATACATATCTTGAAGCTTTTCCAATACATCAAGAATTTCTTTTTTATTTAATTGTTTTCTTTTGCTTTTCCCCAAATAACTCGCTCCTCCTACTGTAGCTTTCTAAAGATATAGCAATAAGCTTTTATAAGATTTCAATATCTAGCTGTACAATTTCTACCCTATTATCCCCTTCTATAAACTTAATCATGTTATCCAGCATTTGATTGGCATGTTTTGTAGTGGTTGTCACACAAGCAATTCCAATAACGGCATTTTTCCACTTTTCTTGCATATCCACCTCAGCTACAGAAGCATTAAACCTTGATTGAAGCCTTCCAATCAAACTTTTAATAATGTGCCTTTTCTCCTTTAAGGAATTTGACTCAAACATCACTATTTCAACCATACATGTTCCAATAATCAATGCCATCACCTCAGACTTCCTTATCATTATACCTATTATATAACATTCTTTATAGGTTATGTGCCCAAAAACAGTTTATACTTATGGATTTTATTCTAATTTCCAAGGTTTTAACAAAAAATAACTGGATACTATCCAGCTATTTTTTTGTTTTGATTTAATAATAGCTCTATTCACATCTCAATAATACTTATTAATATTTGTTCAATAG
>JBFNEZ010000378.1:0-1511 GCA_040797825.1 Thermotaleaceae bacterium
AGCTGTACGTCCTGAGTATTCTATAGTAAATACAGTATCACGTCCTGGATCATCTAATGTTTCAGCAAATTGTCCAAGGAAAGCAAAGTTTACTGCATTCTTTGGTACAACATATGGACGATCTCCAAATGCACGAGGCATAAATTGAGATGTTATAAATGGCATCATAACAGGGACCGCACTACATGATTTTGCTAATTCTTCGATTTTATCTGTAGGAACACCTATATGATATAACCATTCTTTTGTAATTTCCTTACCAGTACAATCTCTCATAGGTTTTTTAATGTAATCTCCAGGAACATCAGAGAATAAACCATATACCCAAACAACAACATCTTTTTCAGGTTGTCCATAATACTGTTCTTGACGATTTATTGTCCAACTCATCAACCATGAAGAATCAAGAGCTGTAACTATTCCCCCTGTTACAGTACGTCCTCCATATGGTGAACGTTTTGTAATCTTTTCAATATACTCTGGAACACGTTCATCATGACAAGTTACTGTACAAGACTCCCAATTAGATTTTTCTATATCTGTACAGAATTTATCTGGATTTCCAAACTCATGTGATTGAGCCGCTATATTTCTCCATAACTTCCAACACCCTTCTGCTTCCTTGTTAAATGGAGCAGGAGTATTGTCATCACCATATCCAGAACCTTCAGTCATAGAACCATTAGTAATAAATACTAAGTCCTTCTCTGTTAAATCAATAGATATATCCTTTCCAGTTTTATCTGTTGCAACTATTCTTTTTGCCACCTTTTTATTATCTGAAATTGAGAATTCAACGTTATCAACAGTAACTCCATATTCAAATTTAGCACCATGATCTTCTAAATATTTAACCATAGGTTTTACAAATGAAGTGTATTGATCATGCCTTGAGAATTGAAGAGCAGAAAGAGTTGGCAGTCCACCTACATGGTGGATGAAACGATTCATATATAATTTCATCTCTAAAGCACTATGCCAGTTCTCAAAAGCAAACATTGTTCTCCAATATGTCCAGAAATCAGTATTTAAAAGTTCTTCAGAAAAAATCTCTTCGATAGATTTATCTTGAAGTTCTTCATCTGTCATATTTACAAAAGCAGCTAATTCCATTGCTAAGTCTTGGCCTAAATTAAATTTACCATTGTCATATCTCTCACCTTGGTTTTTAGTAATACGACAATTACTAAAGTTTGAATCATCATAGTTTGTATAATAAAAGTGATCTAAAACTGTCATATTAGGATCTTCTGTAGATGGTAATGAACTAAACAAGCTCCATAAAACTTCAAAATGATGACCCATTTCACGTCCACCACGTGCTACATAATCCACATTTTGACGAACCTCTCCGTCCAAAGATCCCCCAGGAATATCTAATTGTTCTAAGAAGTTAATCTTACTGCCATCCATGTGAGCATCACGAATTAAAAAACAACCAGCAGCCAAAGCCCCAATTCCAGTACCAATTAAATAAGCTTTTTTATCTTCAATTCCTTTAGGCTTTCTTG